>JAZSGM010000252.1:0-7627 GCA_045532715.1 Clostridia bacterium | reverse complement strand
ATCAGCACAGCCTGCTTTTTATCAATCATACCTTCGTCAACGAGATCGCAAGCAATCTTGAGGGCAGCCTTTGCAGTTCTCTTACCGTTTCTTGTCTGGGGCATATAGAGCTTCTTGTTTTCAATTGTGAACTCCATATCCTGCATGTCTCTGTAGTGGTCTTCCAGAATAGCGCAAACCTTGTTGAACTCTTCGAAAGCTTCCGGGAACTTGTCCGCCATTTCAGCAATCGGCATCGGTGTACGAACACCTGCAACAACGTCTTCGCCCTGTGCATTTACAAGGAATTCACCCATCAGACCACGCTCGCCTGTAGCCGGGTCACGTGTGAACGCAACACCTGTACCGCAGTTGTCACCCATGTTACCGAACGCCATCATCTGTACGTTAACGGCTGTACCCCAGGAGTACGGAATATCGTTATCTCTTCTGTATACGTTTGCTCTCGGGTTATCCCAGGAACGGAATACGGCTTCAACAGCACCCATGAGCTGCTCCTTCGGATCGGTCGGGAAGTCCTTGCCGATCTTTGCCTTGTACTCAGCCTTGAACTGACTTGCGAGTGTCTTTAAGTCTTCTGCTGTCAGCTCGATATCCTGTGTTACGCCCTTTTCTTCCTTCATTTCGTCGATGAGCTGCTCGAAATACTTCTTACCAACTTCCATTACGACGTCAGAATACATCTGAATAAATCTTCTGTAGCAGTCCCATGCCCATCTTGCATTGCCGGACTTTGCAGCCATTGCTTCAACAACATCTTCATTCAAACCAAGGTTTAAGATTGTATCCATCATACCCGGCATGGATGCTCTTGCACCGCTTCGAACGGAAACGAGAAGCGGGTTTTCTTTGTCGCCGAATTTCTTGCCGCAGATTGCTTCCATCTTAACGATGTACTCCATGATTTCTGCCTGAATTTCAGGGTTGATCTTTCTGCCATCTTCATAATACTGTGTACAAGCTTCAGTTGTAACAGTGAAGCCCTGCGGTACCGGAAGACCAATCTTGGTCATTTCCGCGAGGTTTGCACCCTTACCGCCCAGAAGGTTGCGCATGCTTGCGTCGCCTTCGCTAAACAGGTAAACATACTTTTTGCTCATATTTTTTCCTCCTTGAAAGTCCCCGGAACAGAGCATTCCGTACCGGAGCTTTATAAGCTTTATATAATGCCATAAGGCTATATAAACAAATTGAATTTGCGCAGAGCGGGATTAATTCACCAGCTCTACGGAATTTGCGATTAAACGGTCACCGTCGACTTCGAACTGTACGCCGATTTCATTGCCGGGGCGCACCTTCAAAAGGTCATAGTGCCTTTTGGCTGTTTCGGTCCAATGGAACAAAAACAGCTTGCTTTGCATTTCCAAGACCATACCGTCTTTGTTGGTTTCGAGCAAGATGCCGAAAACGGAGGTTTCATCAAACTGACCGAGCGGGCTTTCTGCCGTGTCGTCAAACAGGGAGGGCAGCTCAGAGGGTTTGGAATATTCAACCGGCTTGTCCGCCGGCTTTTGCTCCTGGGGTGTGCAACCGCAACCGGTCAGCGCACAGACCAAAAGAGATACACATAAAAGCAGAGAAATGATTTTTTTCAACGTGTGTGCTCCTTCCGTTCCAGAACCGTAAATCGTAAATGCCAAAGTCTATTTTTGACGTATATATTAATTGTATACTATTATAGGAAAAAATGCAACAAATTTCTTTTCGTAATTTTTTCTGAAAAAAACGTACAAAAAATGTGTAAAATTATTGATATATTCTAAACAATACTTTACTTTAAGTGAATTTTATGGTATAGTATATACTGCGAATGAAGGTTGCTTTTTTGAAATGTGTAAAGAAGCGACTATTTTGCAGAAAGAAGGATAAATATGGAAAATAATTCGATTTTTACACCTGCAGTAGCAGGCATGCAGGCATCTGCCATCCGTGAGATTTTTAAAATGCTCGGCGTACCGGGAATGATTTCCTTTGCGGCCGGCATTCCGGCACCGGAGCTTTTTCCGGCAAAGGAATGGGCAGAGATTAACCATAATATATTGACGGAGCGTGCGTCCGGTGCGCTTGTGTACGGTACGACGGAGGGGTATGTGCCGCTGCGCGAGTACACAAAGGAGCAGTGCACGAAGAAGGGCATCTACAAAGCAGATGTAGATGAGCTGATTATCACCAGTGGTGCACAGCAGGCAATTGACCTGTCGGCAAAGGTGCTTATCAATCCGGGGGATGGCGTGATTTGTGAAGAGCCGAGCTTTATCGGATCTCTTAATTCGTTCCGTTCCTACGGCGCAAAGCTCTACGGCGCAGCCATAGAAGAAGATGGCATCTGCATCGAGGAAATGGAGCGTTATCTGAAGACGGAAAAGAACATTAAGTTTATTTATACCATTACGACCTTCCAGAATCCGTCGGGCGTGACGATGAGCCTGGAAAAGCGTAAAAAGCTTTTGGCGCTGGCAGAACAGTACGGTGTGTTTATTCTGGAGGACAATCCGTACGGGGAGCTGCGCTTCAGAGGCGAGCATGTGCCGGCAATCAAGTCAATGGATACAAAGGGGACGGTGATTTATGCCGGTACGTATTCCAAAACACTTGCGCCGGGTCTGCGCGTGGGCTATCTGAGCGCACGTAAGGACATTGTGGACCGCGTTACGGTTGTAAAGCAGGTCAATGATGTACATACACCGGTGCTCAATCAGATGATGGTGCATGAGTATGTAACGAATTATGATTTTGATGCGCATATTGAAAAGTGCGCTAAGATTTACGGTGAACGTTGCGATTTAATGCTTTCCGAAATGGATAAGCATTTCCCGAAGGAATGTACCTATACAAGACCGGAGGGCGGTATCTTTATTTTGTGCACGTTGCCGAAGGGTGCGGACACAAAGGTGCTAATGCAAAAGGCGATTGAAAAGAAGGTTGCATTTGTACCGGGTGCGACCTTTATGCTGGATCTGGATCAGCCGTCGAACCTGTTCAGACTCAATTTCTCCGTAACCACACCGGAGAGCATTACCAAAGGTATTGCCATTTTGGGTGAAGTCATTAAAGAATATTTGCAGAATTTATAATAGCGAGGCGAATGGAAAGTGGAAGAAGCAAAAAAGACCTTATATTCGGCTGTGCAGCCGTCCGGCTGCGTAACGCTCGGAAATTACCTGGGTGCAATTAAAAATTGGGTGGATTTGCAGGAGAGCTATAACTGTATGTACTGCGTTGCAGACCTGCATTCCATCACCGTGCGTCAGAATCCGGCAGATCTGAGAAAGAGAAGCGTGGAGCTTTTAAGCCTGTTTCTGGCATGCGGACTTGATCCGGAAAAAAATATTATGTATTTTCAGTCCCACGTGCCGGCGCACGCGGAGCTTGCATGGATTTTAAACTGCTACACTTATATGGGTGAGCTGAGCAGAATGACGCAATTTAAGGATAAATCGCAAAGACATGCGGATAATATCAATGCGGGCTTATTTACGTATCCGGTTCTGATGGCGGCAGATATTTTACTGTACCAGACGGACCTGGTGCCGGTCGGCGTAGACCAGAAGCAGCATTTGGAGCTTGCGCGTGACATTGCGGCACGTTTTAACGGTATTTATTCCGAAACATTCAAGATTCCGGAGCCATACATTGCAAAGGTGGGCGCAAAGATTATGAGTCTGACGGAGCCGACCAAAAAGATGAGCAAGTCTGATCCGAATCCGAAGGGCTTTATCTCGGTTGTCGAGGATGCGGATAGCATTGCCAAGAAGATTAAGAGCGCCGTTACAGACAGCGAAGGCAGTATACGCCGCGGCGAAGGCAAGGAAGGTATTGAGAATCTGATGAGCATTCTTTCGGCGACGAGCGGCGAGAGCATGGATTCCATCGAAAACCGTTTTGCCGGCAAGGGCTATGGCGAGTTTAAGGCGGAGGTCGCCGAGGCGGTTGTGGAATGCCTTAGACCGATTAAGGAAAAATATGATCAGTATATGTCCGATAAGGCATATGTGGAAAAGGTGTATACGGAAGGGGCACAGCATGCACAGTATCTTGCACGCCGTACTCTGGATAAGGTGTACAGAAAGGTCGGCTTTGTGAAGAGATAAAGGGTAAAGCAATTTACGGCTTTGGGAGAAAACTATGAACGTATATTTGATTATGGCGCTGGCGTTTCTGGTTGCATTTGCATTTACCTTTGCGTCGGTGCCGGTTGCAAAAATTGTTGCGGGAAAAATCGGTGCGATTGATGTACCGCGTGATGCAAGACGTATGCACAAAAAGGCGACGCCGCGTCTGGGCGGTATTGCCGTATTCTTTGGATTTCTGGTCAGCCTTTTGTGCTTTTGTGAAATCACAAAGGATTTGATTGCGGTGCTTGTCGGGGCGATAATTATTGTGATTCTGGGTATAATAGATGACAGCCGCGGTCTGAGTGCGAAGGTGAAGTTCTGTGTGCAGATTGTTGCGGCACTTGTCGTGGTATTCGGTGGCGGTATCCGCATCGAGGTCTTTACAAACCCGAATCTGTTTTCGGATCTGACCGTGCTGCAGCTCAGCCATTGGGTATCCGTACCGTTTACGGTGCTCTGGATTGTTGCCATTACCAACGCGGTAAATTTAATTGACGGTCTTGACGGACTTGCGGCAGGGATTTCGTCGATTGCGGCAGTATCGCTGGTGTTTGTTGCGACTTTGGTCGGTGAGGAAAAAATCGCGCTGATTGCGCTGATTATCGCAGGTGCCTGCTTTGGATTTCTGCCGTTTAACTTCAATCCGGCAACTATCTTTTTGGGGGATACCGGTTCGACCTTTTTGGGGTATATGCTGGCGGTATTGTCCGTGCAGGGCGGCTTTAAGAGCTATGCAGTGATTACATTTGCCGTGCCGGTGCTGATTTTAGGTCTGCCGATTTTTGATACGGCATTTGCAATTTTGCGCCGTTTATTTACGGGCAAGGGCATTATGACACCGGACCGCGGTCATATTCATCATAAGCTGGTAGATATGGGCTTTTCGCAAAAGCAGACGGTATTTATTTTATATGCGATCAGCGGCGTGCTCGGTCTTACGGCGGTCGTGCTTGCGGAGAGCGGCGCAATGCGTGCATTGGTGCTTTTGATTTGCGTTATGATTTTTGTGTTTGCCGGCAGTGTGCTCAGCAAACGAAAAGAGCATTTTGCAGAGATGATTTCCGAGCAGGAAACCGATGGTGAAGTGCAGATTACATTAGAGCAGATTCAGATTACTGTAGAAGATAGTGAAACAGGGGGAGACGACAATGAAAAAAATTAAGGCAATGACCGTATTCGGTACGCGTCCGGAGGCGATTAAGATGGCGCCGCTCGCAATTGAGCTTGCAAAGTGTCCGCACATCGACGCGAAGGTTTGCGTAACGGCACAGCACAGACAGATGCTGGACCAGGTGCTGGATATGTTCGGCGTGGTACCGGATTATGATCTGGATATTATGAAAGAGCGTCAGACGCTCGTCGGCATCACCAACAGAGTGATTGCAGGCCTGGATGAGGTTATTAAGCAGGAGCAGCCGGACGTGATCTTGGTGCACGGCGATACAACAACCACCTTTGCCGGTGCGCTGGCTGCATTTTACAATCAGGTCAAGGTCGGCCATGTAGAAGCAGGACTGCGTACATACGATAAGTATTCGCCGTTCCCGGAGGAAATGAACCGCTGCCTGACCGGTGTGATTGCAGATTATCATTTTTCGCCGACGGTTTCCAATAAAAACAATCTCCTGAAGGAGAGTATTAACCCGGCAAAGATTTATATTACCGGTAATACGGTTATCGATGCGCTTAAGAGCACGGTGCGTGAGGAGTATACCTTTACGGATGAAACACTCAAAAACCTGGATTTCAATGCGCGTCGTGTTATTCTGGTTACGGCGCACAGACGCGAAAACCTGGGTGAGCCGCTGAAGAACATTTGCTATGCATTGAAGGAACTGGTTGAAACGTATGACGATATTCAGCTCGTGTACCCGGTGCATTTAAATCCGGCAGTGCGCGAGGTTGTGTATGATATTCTGGGCGGACTGGACCGCGTATCGCTGATTGAGCCGGTGAATGTGGACGATTTACACAATGCAATGGCGCGCTGCTTTATGGTTATGACAGACTCCGGCGGTCTGCAGGAGGAGGCGCCGTCGCTTGCAAAGCCGGTGCTCGTGCTGCGCAATGAGACGGAGCGCCCGGAGGCGGTTGAGGCAGGTACGGTGAAGATTGCCGGTGTAGATAAGGATGTCATTTTGAAGCTTGCAAAAGAGCTTCTGGATGACAAAGCAGCTTATGACAAGATGGCGCAGGCTGCAAACCCATACGGTGACGGTAACGCATCGGCGCGTATTGTGGAAGCGCTTCTGTATGAGTTTGGCATCACGGACAAGCGTGTTGAGGACTTTATGGCATAATGAAAAAGAGTCATATTGAAATTTTGAAAGCTGCAGCAATGCTGACGCAGTTTGGATTGCAGATTCTGGTACCGATTGCATCGTGCATCATTCTTGCCGGGTGGCTGCAGAAGTATTATCGCCTGGGCAGCTGGGTAGTGATTTTAGGCATTGTGCTCGGCGTTGGTGCCGGCGTCTCGAATTTGATGAACATCATCAAAAAAATGACGAAAAAGTGAGGAAAAGCGTATGGATAAGGCGCTTTTGAAAGAGATCAAAAAAGTGACGCTTGGGGTTTTGGTATTGGCAATGCTGCAGGCTGTGATTGTTTGGCTTGCTTTCGGCGTGAACGTGTCGATGCTGCTGGGGACATTGCTCGGAAGCCTATGTGCGCTTGTAAACTTTTTTTTGACGGCAGTGAATATTGAAAAAGCGGTCAGAAAAGGTGAGTCCGGCGCCAAGCTTTCGATGGTGAGCGGTTACTATTGCCGTTTGGCAATCATAGCGGCGGTGATGTTTTTTGCAATCAAGATGCCATGGCTGAACATATTTGCGGTGGCGATTCCACTTGTGTTTCCGCGTGTGGTGATTACGGTATGTTCGTTTGCAGGGCAGCTTAAGAAAGACGGAGGTGCGCAAGAAAAATGAATGTAAGTGTATCCGGACCGAAAATACTGTTTGAATGGGGCAGTTTTCACATTACGGAGACTGTGGTTAACGGATGGATTATCATGGCAGTAATTGTGCTTTTGTGTCTTTGGCTGACGCACGACTTAAAAGTGCGCAATCCGAGCCGTAAGCAGATTGTTGCTGAAAAACTGGTAATTATGGCAAATAACATGGTACGGGATACCATGGGGGAAAAGTATATGGTCTTTGCGCCGTATATAGGCACGCTGTTTGTATTTTCCGTCTTGGGCAGTCTGTCCTCGCTTTTGGGTATGCGACCGATGACGGGGGATTTGAATACGACGCTTGGTTGGGCGCTTGTGACGTTCGTGCTTGTGCAGGGCAACAATATTCGCATAAACGGTGTCGGCGGTTGGCTGAAAAGCTTTGTACAGCCGGTTGTAGTCATGCTGCCGATGAATATCATCGGCGAGCTTGCAAACCCGATTTCGATGGCCTTCCGTCATTTCGGTAACATTGCATCGGGCATTGTTATTTCTACATTGGTATACAGTGCGCTCGGCGCGCTCAGTAGTGCGATTTTGTCGTTTATTCCGGTGGAAT
>JAZSGM010000206.1:0-1999 GCA_045532715.1 Clostridia bacterium | reverse complement strand
CCTTGTACTGCATCTAATATCCCTCATTTTATGCTGGTTGGAGATTATGGGTTTCTTCATTGATTGTATTTGTACATCCTTGTAGGGCAAGGATAAATCTTTGCCGTGGATTTGTGCTATACTTACTACAAAAAACTTCCGGCGTGTGTGCAGGGGATTCTTAGAGGGGACGGCAAGCCCCCTTAAGCCGTTTAGGGGAGTGGGGGAATCGGAACCCCCACGACTTTTGGTACTTTTGGTCACAAAAGTACATATATGAAAAAACATATCACAATTTGAGATAAATTATAACATTCATTTATGTTTGTGATATATTATATTTGAGGTTGCTACTGTACCACGGAATAAAGGTATGCTGAAACAAGCGGTGCAAGAAAAGAACCGTATCGTGAGATACGGTTCTTTTCTTGCTTTATTTATTCACACAGCACATCCATATGTGCTACCTTGGTCATATCGCCGTATTTTACGGTGACGCTGATGCGCACGGTGCCGGATTTGTGCAGATGCACGGTACCGTTCTGGTCTACAGTTGCAATCGCGCTATCGCCGCTTTCAAAATGCGCTGTCGCCTCTGACGGCAGTGCAAATTCGGCGCCGGATTTGTCCTTTGCAACCAGCTTGAGGTTTAAGCTTTCGCCCGGCTTGCCCTGTGCGGAAGCAAGTCCGAAGTATACGCCCCACAGGCTTGCGTCGGTTTGCTCTTGTGCATGGTCATTATAGAAGCGAAGCTCGGAATACGAATTCCAGGTGCTTGTCGAGTTGCCGTAGCACATGAGCTTAACATATCTTGCCGGTACGTCGCCAAGCTCAATGATTTCCGGCAGGCTCGTTGTACCGCTGGTTTCGTGCTTTGCTTTTACGGTTGTCCAATTCGAGCCATCCCCGGAAACTAAAATATCAAAGATACTCTTTCTCGTGTGACCGTTATAGCAGGCAATTGCCATCGAGTGTACATTTTGCACACTGCCGAAATCGTAGCTGATCCAATGCTCACCGCTGGTGGACCAACGGGTTTCGAGGTCATTGTCGACTGTGCCTTCGCGCAGATAGGTAACAAAGCCGTCACTTGCGTCTACATATGTTACCGGAATCCACGGATTTACAGCCGGCGGCGTGAGCGCCGATTGCGGACGAAGCTCAATTTCACGCGGATAGCCCGCGCTGGACATACCCGGTATACCTGCAAACGGATTTTCCTTGATGTAAACGGTGTAGAGCTTACCGTTTACGGTGACCTGCGTCTGCGTAGCATCTATGACATTGGTGCCGGTTTGTGCATGGTTTGCATTGATGAAAAGTCCGATTGTCTGCGGCGCATTTGTTTTTTCGATGTAATAGGTTGCCTTTTCCAAATCAAAGCCCGGCAATGGTTTTCCGTCTACGGTGAGCAGAATATCCAGTGCATCGATAAGGGCATTTGTAGTTTCTGCATCATAGGCTACGCCGTTTTGACTGATGACAATGAGTCCGCGGTCATCCCAGAACACCTGCTTGCCGATTGCTTCGGCAATTGCGCGGAGCGGAACGAAAGTACGGTCATTGTAGGTGTTTGCTGCGGTGTCAAGTGTAATCGGTGTGCCGTCAGCATACATAACCGATTCGCCGATGCGCAGTGTAATGATTTTACCCTCATAATCAATCGTTACGGTCTGCGTTGCATCCTCCCAGCCGACCTTTGCACCGAAGCTTTCAGCAATAAATCTGACCGGTACAAGCGTTCTGCTGTTTTCGGTGAATGGTACTACAGCCGTATTTTGCGTATCTACAAATGTAAAATGTCCTTTACCGAAGCTGCGTGGGGTGTTTAATTTGAGCGCTACCAAATCGCCAAGCTTTTGCGTAAGCGGTGTCGGCTTTGTTATATCTGCGTTCCAGCTTGCGAGCGGCACAGCTGTGCCGGAGGCAGGTGCTGTTTCTCCGTCGTTGAGCGGCACAAATTCAATTGCGAGCGTCATTTCACTCACGTTTTCCATGTGTAGCGTCAGTGGGTGTCCCG
>JAZSGM010000277.1:0-4939 GCA_045532715.1 Clostridia bacterium | reverse complement strand
CCTTGTAGCGTTTCATAATATAGGAAAGCAAGCGTTTTGCCGCTTTCCAGTCCATTTTCTGTCCCGGCATACGGGGCATATGTCTCGGTGGCGGTGTATTACGCATCGGCACGCACCCCCTTTACCTGAGATGCATAGACTTCCTTATAAATCTCATTGGTTTTCAAAAGTGTTTCATGCGTTCCGACCGCATCCACATGCCCATTCTCCATTACAACAATCTTATCGGCATGCTCCACGGAGGAGATGCGCTGCGCAATGATAATTTTTGTTGTATCCGGAATTTCCTCTGCAAATGCACGCTGAATCAGCGCATCTGTTTTCGTATCCACCGCGCTGGTTGAATCGTCTAAAATCAGAATTTTCGGCTTTTTCAACAGCGCACGCGCAATACACAGGCGCTGCTTCTGTCCACCGGAAACATTACTGCCGCCCTGCTCAATATATGTGTCATACTTCTCCGGCATTTTCTGCACAAATTCATCCGCCTGCGCAAGCTTGCAAACACGTTCGATTTCTGCATCGCTCGCCTCTGCGTTGCCCCAGCGCAGGTTCTCTTTAATTGTACCCGAAAAAAGCTCATTTTTTTGCAGCACCATCGCCACGCTGTCACGCAGTGCAGTCAAGTCATAGTCACGCACATCTACACCGCCGACCTTCACACTGCCCTCGCTTACATCATACAGCCGCGGAATCAGCTGTACCAATGTCGATTTTGCGCTGCCCGTACCACCGATAATACCAACGGTTTCACCCGATGCAATCGACAAATTCACATCGTGCAGACAAATATTTTTCTTGTACCCGAAATTCACATTTTCAAATTCAATCGAGCCATCCTTCACCTCGTCTGTCGGATGATCCCCGTTTTGAATATCGCTTTCCTCATCCAAAAGCTCTGCAACACGCTCTGCAGATGCACGCGAAATCACCACCATAACAAAAATCATGGACAAATTCATCAGACTCATCAAAATCTGCATACCGTAAGTAATAAAGCTCATCAGCTCACCTGTCGTCATATTACCGACAACAATCAACCGCGCGCCAATCCAGGAAATGAGCAAAATACAGGCATACATGCAGCTCTGCATCAGCGGTGCGTTAAATGCCAAAAGCCGCTCTGCCTTAGAAAAATCTTTATAAATACTGTCGGAAACATCCGTAAACTTCTTAGTTTCATAGTCCTCACGAACAAACGCCTTTACTACACGCATGCCGCGCAGATTTTCCTGCACAACGTTATTTAAGCGGTCATACGTTTTAAATACACGTCCGAAAATCGGATGCGCATTAGACATAATCAAGTACAACCCGACTGCAAGAATCGGAATCAGTACAAGAAAAATTGTCGAAAGCTTTTCATTGACAAAAATTGCCGCCGCAAAAGAAAAAATCAGCATCATCGGACCACGTACCGCAATACGGATTATCATCTGATAGGCATTTTGTAAATTTGTAATGTCCGTTGTCAAGCGCGTTACAATACTCGCAGTGGAAAACTTATCAATGTTTGAAAAAGAGAAGTTTTGCACACGGTAAAATGCATCGTGACGCAAATTCTTTGCAAAGCCTGCCGACGCCTTTGCCGCACTACGTCCCGACAGCACACCGAACGCCAACGAAAAAACGCAGGAAACCGCCAAAATCAGCCCCACCTTTACAATGTGGTGCATGTTGCCCACATCAATACCGTCATCAATCAGTGTTGCCATCAATAGAGGTATCAGTACCTCTAAAATGACCTCTATGGAAACATAAACCGGCGCCAGAATCGAATCTTTTTTATAAGCACGCACGCTTTTTAAAAGCCGTTTTATCAAATCCATCACTTCCCTTCCGCATGAATATCCCTATTTTAAAATATATAAGTAGGATTTACAATACTGCTGCACAAAAATTCATAAAAGTTTCATAAAGCTTCCGTCCAAGCCTATCCTCTCTTTGAATTCTGTTTATATTCCAATGGTGAAACACCGATCGTCTTTCGAAACATTTTTGAAAAATTGAACACATCCCCATAACCGGTCAAAAGCGCCGTCTCCGACACACTGTGTCCGGAGGATAAAAAACCCTTTGCCTTTTCCATACGCACATGCACAATGTATTCCTTTACGGACTCGCCGTAGCGCTCTTTAAAAATCCTTGAAAGATACCGACGGTTCAAACCAAAGCGCTGTGCCATATCCTCCACGGTCAAGGCTTCCATATAATTTAGCGCAATATAACGACGCACCTGTCCCGTCACATCCAACGGCAGTTGTGCATTAAAAAACAAATGATGCATAATTTCAAAAATCGCCGAAACACAGTATTCCGCGCTGACCGAATTCATTTTTACAACCTCGGCAATTTTTAAAAAGGTATCCTGCGGATAATCCACAACCGGCGTAAGCGTTGAAAACTTTTCCGCAAGGCTGCCCGCGAACGATATCCATACATAAACCCACGGATCCTCCGGGTCTGCAGCATAGGTTGTAACCTCCTCCGGACAAATCACAAACATCTGCCCCGCCGACACCGAATACGTTTCGTCAGTTGTGTGCTTTGTATATGTCCCTTTTCCGCTGATACAATAATGTAAAAGATAGTATTGGCGCATACGCGGACCAAACGTATTTGTCGGCAAGCAATGCTCCATACCGGCAAACAGCGGAATAATATCATGATAGGCGCCCCTCTCCGTTTCTACCGGCACACTCCAAAATCTCTTTTGCATCCTCTCATCGCCCCTTCCAATACAGTGACATTATAACATGCATTTAATATAAAAGTCTATAAATTCCCTTGAATTTTTGTTTAAAACTCAGCAAAATGACAAATAAAAACACGGCAGAATCGAAGCTCCGCCGTGTTTTTATTTATACCCTCATACTAAAAAATGCTTTATCCTTTGGCATAACGCACCAAATCCGCAATTGCTGCTCTATCCGTAAAATCGCCGCTCTCATCGCAAAGCCTGATTAACAGTCTTTCCATTTCCGTCGGATTCTCCTTACCGGACATCAGCTTTTTAAGCGCAACAATCGCTGCCTTGTGCGGCAGGCTCAGTTCCTCTATAATCATTTTCCCCAAGAAATGAAACACCTTTATACTTTGCATCATATGTGGCTTAAAATTCTTTTCAAGCACCATCTTATCATAGTATTCTCTGCAATCTAACGGCGTAAGTCCCGTGGTAAATACCACAAGCTTTTTATCCCTGAGTTTTTCAAAATTCTTCGTAATCAGGCTAGCTCCGGCAATCATTTCGGCATACAATCCACCGCCGTATATGATTGTATCGTACTGCACCAACTCTTCGGCCTTCACGCGCTTTGCATCTACAGCATTGCAACCGAGCTCTTCCGCAATCCACTCGGCATACGCCTTTGTCGATCCGTATTTAGATTTGTAAATTACAATTGTATTCATATTTTCACCTCTGTCTTATTCTTATGCTGTCTTTCTAAGATTTTGACCACGCGCGGCCGGTTATAGCGGATTTCAAACAGCTTCGTAACATTGCCCATAAGAATACGCATCCACAAATGATACATCACGGTAAAGCAAGTGATGCCCGTCCACAAAACGCCACTGCCCATATAGATTTTTCCGTAATAAATCCAAAAACAAGCAGTCGCCGTCATTGCCGTAAGCGCAATCACGCAGTACATAAACAGCGCCGGTCCGCTGGGTTTGTTTTTCATTTTCATTCTCCTTTTGAAGCGCACATTGGACATATCAGATATTTCTGTTGCAAAGAAAATCGCCTTGTTCTCAATTGTTTTGAAACCAATTTATTCCACAGTTACAAACACACCGTCGCCCTGCGCTATGTTAAATTCGTAAACGCCATTTTGACCTTCCGCTTCTTCGGCTTCGCCGTCATAGTACTTTGTCACCTTGCCCGATATTTTCATTTTCACAACCGAATCAAGCGTTTCTGCCCAATCTTGCTGATTAACAATCATAAGCGCCTTGCCCTCGCCTTCTTTTTTTTCAAAGCATCCGACCAATAGCGGTGTGTTTGATTCAATATCCGAAATGACGCCGAACTTTTTTATATCGTACGGATTTGCAAGATAAAGGTAAGCTGTTTTTTCCGGGTCATAGCCGATTGTAAACGCACCCACATTTTTATACTCCATATAAATATCTGAAAGCTTTTTTTAATCCCCTACACATCTTTTTCGAACCATAGAAAAGCTTTGTCGGTTCGCCTCTTTCGTTTAACATACAGCCCGTGTGTCTTTTTCTGCTTGCAAATACATAGTAAAAAAGCGCAGTTGCACCAAAGGAAAGCATCGTGTATGCCTGCCAGCGCAGCTCCGGCGTTGTTATTTCTCTTACGCCTTTCCCCCAAGAGCAGGCCTGTATGCAAACATAGAGTTCCCTTCCGGTTTCCCGGCATTTATCTGCTACTATTTCTATACTTCTTAAGTACCTGTCATAGGTAAACGGCACATATTCCGCCGGAAACATTTCAGGACAATCTGCTTTAGGCTTTCTTTTGCAGGGATAAATATCCACACAAATATGGCGCGTAGGCACTTTGTCAACAAACGCATCCAGGTAACGCTGATAGACATTATCGTCTTCGTCAAAATACTTGATTGCCGTGCCATACGGACCTTTTGCAAGCTGCTCCGTACTCGAATACATCGGCAAAAGATTTATAAATGCATCTTTGTCGGGAAACGCTTTGTAAAACTTCCGTATTTCCGCTCCGAGCATATCAAAGTGTATGATTCCGGGCTCGTCTGCATAGCAGTAAGAAGCAAACGCCGGAGAATCCTTAAAAAACATATCGTCTTTTTTAGAAAGGTCCGGCATCGTCGCACCTTTATATACAAATTCACATTTATCATAATGCGCAGAAAATTCCACGCCGTATTTTTCGAACCATTTTACAAGCTTTTCGTGGTACTCTTCAGGTATCGGATCGGTAGCATCTATG
>JAZSGM010000046.1:0-4764 GCA_045532715.1 Clostridia bacterium | reverse complement strand
ATGGATTTCGGCGCTAAGGAAATTTATGCATGCTGCACGCACGGTGTGCTTTCCGGTCCGGCTATGGAGCGTATCCAGAATTCTCCGATTAAGGAGTTGTTGGTGCTCGATACGATTCGTATGCCTGAAGAAAAGAAGATTGATAAGATTAAGTTTGCTTCCGTTGCACCGGTATTTGCAGAAGCAATTAAAAGAATTTATCAGGATGTTTCTGTTAGTCCGCTGTTTGACTAATTTTATTAGTACATATTCAAAAAGGTTGGGTAAGCTGTTGCCTGACCTTTTTGTTGTAAATGTAGAAAAGGAGGATGCGTATGTATTTGATAGCAGGTCTCGGCAATCCCGGAGACAAGTATCGAATGACGCGCCATAATGTTGGTTTTGAGGTGCTGGATTATCTGGCCGATGTTTATCGCATTAAAATTAACAAAATCAAGCATAAAGCACTCATTGGCGAATGTTCAATTCATGGGGAAAAGGTACTTTTGGCAAAACCGCAGACATTTATGAATTTGAGCGGCGAAAGTGTTCGGGAAATAGCGAATTTTTATAAAATTCCGCCGGAGAATATTATTGTGATTTATGATGATAAAAGCTTGGCAGTTGGCTCGGTGCGTATACGTAAGAAGGGGTCGGACGGAGGTCATAATGGGATGAAATCTATTATTTATCAGCTGGTAAGTGATAATTTCGCGCGAATTCGAATCGGTATAGGTGAACCGGCGGGTGAAGCTGAAAACCTTGTTGGTCACGTGTTGGGAAGATTTTCCAAAGATGAAATTACAACGATAGAAAAAATAATTGAAAAGGTACCTGATATGCTTTCTTGTATTATTCGAGAAGGCGCAGATGCAGCTGCCGGGAAGTATAATATAACGGTAAAGTAATTTTCTGGAGGTGAGAAGAGTGCATCTTTTGGGAGTTTTAAACCAAAGTGCTGAATTTATCAATATATGTGACAGTGTAAAAAATAATATAACGCCGGTCAGTGTTATCTGTTCAAACACGGCACAAAAGGCGCACTTTATCGCCAGTTTCATGTATGAAAAAGAAAAGCGCGCACTGGTGGTGCTTTCCTCTGATTATGAAGCGCGTATGCTGTATGAGGATTTGAAATTTTTTGCCGGTATCAGGGTGCAATTATATACATCGAAAGACTATATTTACCATGAAGTGGATTCAGTCAGCAGAGAAACCGTATATGCCAGACTTGCAACATTGTATAATGTTGTACAAAACGAACAGGTAATTGCGGTAACGAGTATCGAAGCGCTGTTACAGTATACAGTACCGCCACAAGTGTTTGCGGATACTGTACTGCATTTTGAGCTTGGCAGTGTGTTTGCACTTGAAACACTTTGCGCTCAATTGGCTTATATGGGTTATGAACGGTGCGAAACCGTGGAGGGCGTCGGCCAGTTTTCTTTGCGTGGTGGCATATTGGATGTTTTTGCGCCGAATTATGATTCGCCGGTACGCATTGAGTTTTTTGACGACGAGGTAGATTCAATTCGCTTTTTTGATGTTGGTACACAAGTTTCGGTTGAAAAGTCTGAAGCCGTTAATGTAATTGTATGCCGTGAAGCAATTTACAATTATAAGGAATGTGATGAGATCGTTACTGCGCTTAAAAAGGAACTGAAAACCTATGAAAAAAAGGAAGAAGAAACGATTTGTACGAGGCTGCGTACGGATATAGAAAGCTTTTCGGAAAAGCATTACTTTGCATCGGTAGATAGATATATCCATAGGGTTTATCCGACAATTTTTACGTTTTTGGATTACTTTAAGGATGCATACATCTTTATAGATGAACCCAAAACAATATCTCAAAATGCAAAAGCAACGGAAATGGATTTTTCTGAAACGCTCAGTGAATTGATGGAGCGTGAAGTCGTGTTACCAAAGACGAAAGGCTTGTGGGCGGAGTATAAGACGATTGTTAAACAGCTTCTGTTGCATCCGGCGATTACGATGTCTTCTATCAATGCATCTTCGGCTGAGTTTCGGGCAGCTGCAAGCTATAATTTACTTTCGCGCTCGATGAACAGCTTTCACGGTAAGATGGATTTTTTAAAAGAGGACTTAAGAGAATATCATCAGAAGAAAGCTACCGTTTTATTGCTCGCAGGTGCGTCTTCGCGTGCAGAGAGTTTTTCAACCGAGCTGAATAACAATGATATTGAATGTGTTTACATTAAAATGCCGGATACATTTCATGAGGGCGTGATTTCTGTCAGCACGGGAAGTATTTCTTCCGGTTTTGAATATGCAGATGTCCGTTTTGCGCTCATCAGTGATAAAGAGGTATTTCAGGAAAAGAAAAGAAAGAACAGCAGGAGAGTTGCACCGGACGGTGCAAATAAAATTCGCTCTTTTACTGACATTCAACCCGGTGATTATGTTGTGCATCAGGCACATGGCATTGGACGCTATGATGGGATTTCTAAACTGTCCGTGGACGGAGTGACAAAGGACTA
The DNA here is from genome assembly GCA_045532715.1 of Clostridia bacterium. Classification (GTDB taxonomy): domain Bacteria; phylum Bacillota; class Clostridia; order UBA1381; family UMGS1253; genus RGIG2041. The sequence continues at coordinate 2,284 of JAZSGM010000046.1, read as the reverse complement.
TCTGAAGGTGTCTTATCAGGGTACGGACAATCTCTATGTGCCGGTCGATCAGTTGGATATGCTTTATAAGTATATCGGTGGCACGGATAAACATGTAAAAATCAATAAACTCGGCGGTACGGATTGGAACAAGACAAAAGCGCGTGTTAAAGCTTCGACATCCGAATTGGCACAGCATTTAATTCGTCTGTACGGGGAGCGTACACAGATGCAGGGGTATGCATATTCGCCTGATACCCTCTGGCAACGTGAGTTTGAAGACGGGTTTCCTTATGCAGAAACACCCGATCAGCTTCGAAGTATAGAAGAAGTAAAAAAAGATATGGAATCGACCAGGCCGATGGATAGATTGCTTTGCGGCGACGTCGGCTATGGTAAAACGGAGGTTGCAATTCGCGCAGCTTTTAAAGCGGTTATGGATTCGAAACAGGTTGCTTATCTTGTGCCGACGACAATTCTTGCAATGCAGCACTACCATACCTTTACGCAGCGAATGCAGGATTTTCCGATTAAGGTAGAAATGCTTTCGAGATTTCGAACGGCTTCAGAGCAAAAGAAAATTCTGGAAAAGCTTAAAACAGGCGAAATCGATGTGATTATAGGGACGCATCGCATTTTACAAAAGGATTTAGAGTTTAAAGATCTTGGACTTTTAATTATCGATGAAGAACAACGTTTTGGTGTTGCACATAAAGAAAAGCTAAAAGAAATTCGAAAAAATATTGACGTTTTAACTTTAACAGCTACACCAATTCCGCGCACTCTGCATATGGCGATGGTGAATATACGTGATATGAGTGTTATATCGCAACCACCGCAAAACCGTTATCCGGTACAAACGTATGTTATGGAGCATAACGAAGAGGTTTTAGTGGAAGCGATTAAGAAGGAATTGGCGCGTGGAGGACAGGTTTATTATTTATACAATCGTGTTAACGGAATTCATACCAAGGCAAATCATATCCAAAGTTTGATTCCGGAGGCGCGCGTCGGTGTCGGACACGGTAAAATGAACGAGGATACGCTTGAGCGTGTTATGATGGATTTTATGGAGGGGGAGACGAATGTTTTAGTCTGCACCACCATTATTGAAACGGGCTTGGATATTTCAAATGTAAATACGATTATTATAGAAAATGCTGACAAAATGGGTTTAGCGCAGCTTTATCAGTTACGCGGTCGTGTTGGCAGATCCAACCGTCTGGCATATGCGTATCTGACGTACAGCAAAAGTTTCGTTATGAACGAAGTGGCGCAGAAACGATTGAGTGCGATTCGAGAGTTTACGGAATTCGGATCCGGTTTCAAGGTTGCGATGCGTGACCTTGAAATTCGCGGCGCCGGGAATCTGTTAGGTGAGCAACAGCACGGTCATATGGACGCGGTCGGGTATGATATGTACTGTAAACTTTTGAAGGAAAGTGTTGATGAGCTTAACGGACAACCACCTGAAGTTGCATTTGAGACTGCAATTGACTTTCAGGTGAGTGCACATATTCCTGAAAATTATATTCGAAGTCAGGAAACACGTATCGATATGTATAAGCGTATCGCGGCAATTTCTGATTTGCAGGATCGCTATGCCGTGGAAGAAGAGTTGGAAGATCGTTTTGGTGATATGCCGAATGCTGTAATCAGCGTTTTAGATGTTGCTTTGATTAAAGCGTATGCAAAGGATTTGAAAATGACTGAAATTGCTGAAAAGCCGGATGGCGTTATTATGCGATTTGATGCTGCAAGCGCTGACATGAAAACGATTCTTGCGATCGTTGGCGAGAATAAGGGGAAAATTTTGTTTTCTGCCGGTGAACGTCCGTATTTGTCCTACAAGACTGCAAAACAAACTTCGGAAGAAAAATTGCAGAATATTAAGTTTTTATTACAACGCATGAAAGAATTGCAGTTTTCTTAACTTACTGTTATAATAGAAACATAAACTTGTAATTTTTAGAAATCGCAGAAAGGAAGGTTTGTATCATGAAAATTAGAGCGGTTTTAAGCGTACTGATGTGTATGCTTCTTGCGATCGGTAGTTTTGCCGGCTGCGAAGTAATTGATGTAAATGAAGTTTTGGTAGTTAACGGCGAAGCTGTTACCGGGGGCGAGTTTAATTTTATGCTTGACTCTTTTAAAGCCGAAATTGCGAATGAGATGGGATTTGATGCTACGGATGCTAAAAAGTGGTCGACGGAGGAAGTTGACAATCGAAAAGCGATTGATGTAGCGAAGGATAAGACTATAGATGAAATTGTATTGATTTGGGTTCAGGCACAGAAGGCAGAAC
>JAZSGM010000019.1:0-10839 GCA_045532715.1 Clostridia bacterium | reverse complement strand
TTATATCCGTCGTGGTGACTTTAAAATCATCCACCATTGCCCAGCTTCCGTCTGCACCGCACGTACCGCAAAGCGCCATAGCAAATTTTTCATAATCCGATAAATTCACATCAACAGCGGCTCCGCTTTTTTTGCCGTTTACATACACCTGCGCCGTATTTTTCTTTAAATTGATTTCAATTTGAATGTCCGTCCACGCCTTAAAATCAGAAGGCGCTCCCGTTGCGGCAATCATCTTTGAAGTGCCGGCTTCCATAAAACACAGCGTTGCCGCCGACGCACCGCCGCTCGATTTTACACGGTAGCTGACCGTCAGGTTTGTAAGCCCGTTCGAGGCGAAATTCTTTGTCAGACGCGGACTGCGCGACTTACCTTCTTCCGGCGCACCGTGCTGCACCTTCAATACCTTATTGCCGTCCGTATCCAGTTCAGGATATATTCTTGCTATATCATTGAGCGGTCCTGCATCAAAAAAGGTTGTGCCAAACTTTGGTTTTACACCAACCTCCAGATTTTCAAAATCCAGGTCAAGAATCACCTGTACATCCGCCTCTGCCGCCTTGATCGGCATCCCAGGACATACTGCAAAAATCATAACCACACACAAAAGCATACTTATAATACGCATCTTCATTTTGCCCACTCCTTCACAATCATAAAAGCATCGCCATTTTATATTTATTGTATCATTTACAGTCCCTGAATACAATGATGAAATGTATACTGTTTGATTGCAAAAAATCTGCCTTCCGTAATCGGAATGCAGATTTTAAAGGTTGGATTAAATTCCGGGTTCAACGTTGACCGAAATGGAAGAAGACGTCTTAACACCCAACGAGGTGTATTCGGCGCGCAGAGTCGTTGTACCCACTTTATTTAAGGTAACCACCCCATTTGCATCGACCGAAGCAATCTCCGGATTTTCGGATGTAAAGATGACATCGGCAATGTTTACTTCCACCGCGTTACCGCTCTTGCTCTTGCCCTCAACCTCGAGCTGGAGTTTGCCGCCTGTCATCGCATTGATAGAACTTGTATAGAAGTAGTGTCCCCATGCGCCCTGGTCGTCCGTTTCCATTTGTAAGCTGTCATAGAAGCGAACTTCGGCAATGCCAATCCACGTTGTATTGTAAGCATATACGCCCGTGATGCGCACATAGCGCGCCTGCACATCGCCAAGCTTGAATACATTCCTGTCTGCGCCCAGTTGTGTCGTAGCTTCCGAGCAAACCTTCGTATAGTTCACACCGTCCGCCGACACTTCAATGTCAAACTTATAATTTCTCGAAAGTGCCTTATAGCCGGCAATTGCAACAGAGTGCAGGTTCTTCACTTCACCTAAATCGTAGCAAATCCAGTTGCCGATACCGTTTGCCGACCAGCGGTTTTGCGTATAGTCGTTGATGATGCCGTCATAAGTGCCTGTCATCGGATACTTTTCGTTCCACGCAACGGAGCTTGTTGCCGATAAAATATCCAGATATGTCTGATAGGTCGGCAGGTTGCCGGCATTTCGCACTGTAACCGACAAAGACTTTGCCACGCCCTCTGAGCCTGTACCGAGCACACCCTCAAAAGCATTTTCGACAAAACTGAAGGTATATACCTTACCGTCAATCGCAACGGTTGCCGGATTACCCTGCGACACAACTGCTTCTTTCGCCGAAAGCACAGATAGGTTCGGCACGGTTGCTCCCTTGGTAATTTCTACATTGTAGTTATAAACCTCACTATCAAAGAATTTAATTTCCTTGCCGTCCGCTTGTACGCGGATATCAAGCAAATCAATGATTTTATCAATCTTTTCCGCACTGTAGGTCACCGGCGCATCTGTAATGAGAATCAGACCTCTGTCATCCCAGAAGACCTCTTTGCCGAGCGCCTCAACGAGCGCACGCAGCGGAATGAGCGTTCTGCCGCCAATTTCCTGCGCCGGGACATCGAGGGTTACGGCATTGCCGTCTACCAGCATTTGGTCTGAGCCGAGCTGCAAGGTAATGTGCTTTGCCTGCGTCTTGACCGAAACCGTCTGGGTTGCATCGTCCCAGCCCACCGTTGCGCCGATGTTTTCGGAGATAAAGCGCACCGGAACGAGCGTTCTGCCATTTTGTACAATCGGCTTGATGTCTAAATTATTTGTATCTACATATGTCTTTTTGCCGCCTGCGAAAGCATTCGGATTGTCTACCTTTAATGCCACTACACCGTCAAGCGACTGACTTGTAATTTTTGCCGTGCTGTCCGCCACATTCCAATTAGCCAGCGGCACAATCGTTTGCGCTTGCGGGTTCCCCTCGCCTTCTGCGAGCGGCACAAATTCCACAGTCAGGTTGAGCGTCTGCTGATTCTGTATATGAATAAACATCTTGTGCCCCGGGATATCCGGTTGCACATCCGGATTCGGTGAAGTCGGCAGTGGCTCGGTCGGCATAATTTCAAATTTCGCATCCGCGGGTCCCTGCGTAATACGCACGAGCATTTTGTCTTCGCCCATTTCCCAAAGCGCACTCTTACCGTCTTCTAAAATTGTAATTTCTGCATTGCAATTTACAAACCAATAATATTCCGAAGGCTTCTTTGCCGTAATTTCATCCTGCAACACAAGCACGTCACGATTGCCCGTCAGCATCACGCCACGTTTTGCAGATACGTAATCTGCATTCGTATCTGTCATATTCACGATGCCGAAAGCCTTGTTTTCTCCGCTCTCATAGCGTTCAACTTCCGCATAGTATTGGTAATGCATATCCGGCATATCCTGCTTCGGGTTACAGATAATCGTATTGTTCGCCTCGGCGCGACAGTGGTAATAATCATAATGACCGCCCTTTTCCGCTTTGCCGTGATAGTTTGGCCAAGCATATACCGTACCCGGAATATTTGGTACAGGGTCTCTTCCATACATATATACCCACCGTTTACCTGCCCAGTCAAGCACGAAACCGCCTGCGTCGAGCGCCGAGTGCGATGCCGTCTGATCGCCGGCGTGCATCAATAGCACCATTGCGTCCGTATCTGCAAAAGAGGAGCGCATAGAAATGCCGTTTGCACCGTACTTTTCGGTCGACTGATAGAATTTATCGAGCGGCAACGTTCCTGCTTCAACCATTGCAGGATTATACCATAAAAGTGCGAGCGTCTGATCCAACGCATCCAGTTTCGATACAAGCGGGTTGTTTTGACGCATATCTAAAAAGTACCATGCGTATTCCGGCTTGTTGTATTTATTTGCACAATAAAACATGGTCGGTGAGGTTACAAGAACATTTACACCGTCACCGTAGTTAAAGCCGCCCGTAGTACCGTTGTAGTAAATCGGGAAATCACACGTCTTATCTAAACCGCTTACGTCCTTAAAATCCAACATTGCCGGCAACACTTTTCCCTCTGCCAAGCTTGTATCCAACGCCGCCATCGCCTTAATTAAATGGCGTACACCGTAGTCCCAATAGGTCATCGGCTCGGCATAGGCACCATCTGCAGAAATTTCTTTTAAGGAGCTCGGCATACAGGTTGCCGCCTTACCGAGAATGTAATCGGCAAGCACCGGCTCTTCATCGTAAATTGCAAGCGCTGCCACTATATTAGAGCCGTTGCACACCTGATTCCAGTTGTCACCGCTTTTCATTGCATAGGAGCCGTAGCCTTCATAAGCAAGCACAGCCTCACGCAAGCCCTGCGCCTTAAACCAGCCTAAAATATTTTCTCTTTCCTGCGGTGTCCACGCGTTATACAGCCAGTCATAGCAAATCGCATACGCCAGATTAATGTGTGCCGTACACAACCACGCATTTGCGCCCCAATCCGGCCAAATACCCACATTTTCAAGCTCGCGGTAAAGTCTGTCTTTATAGCGCACGTCTCCCGTAAGACAATATGCCGCCGCAAGCGGTACAGCACTATGCTTAAACTCGGACGAGCTTTCGTTGATGTTGCCACGCACATTGAGCACATAAGCGACCGGGTCCTGCGTCAGCTGCGCCTCTGCGTGTGCAATAATCTCTTTATACCACGCAGCCGCATTTTCATCCGTCTCGATTAAATCACGGATTTTCTGCCAATCCCGCACATAGATGCGCGGATGACTCTTTACGATTACATCACTCATCCCCGTCGGCTGTGTTACCTGCGCAAGTTTATCATAATTTACGCTTTTACCATCCCACCCGACTACACCGCCGATGTTTGTGTCCGGTGTGGTTACAAGCACATTGTCTATTGCTGTCCAACTGCCATCGGTAGCAACCGTCGTATTAAAGCGTATACGACAAGAGGTTGCTCCCTGCAAATCTATTTTTACTTCCTTTTGTAAACGACCGTCCACATACACCTTGCCGATATTCTTCTCGAAATCACAGCGTATTTTTACGTGCACCCAATCCTTAGAAGTCGTATCCGGGGCAAAGATGGCGTAATTCGGTGCATTTTCCGATGCATGTACAAGGAAAACACGTGGACATTTCGTCTCGCCGCCGCTTGTTTTTAAGTCATAATCAATCGTCAATGTCTTCAGATTCGGGTCAAGCGGAAGTGCACGGTCTAATCTCGGTGTGCGTGCCGTTTCACCCTCGCCCGTCGGGTTACCGTGATAAGCACGAAGTATCTGATTGCCGTCCGGATCTTTTTCGACATACATACGTGCGAGCGTGGAAACAGCAGCGCTTGTAAAACCGCCAACCATGCGTAGCTCCGGAGCCGCGCCGAGCGCCTGCGTTTCAAAATCTTCGTTTAAAACAGTCAGCAGTGTACCCGTTTCAGGCTTTCTGTCTGCTTCATTTACCGGACCTGCACCGCTATCGCTTGCGCTGCCGTTCACGTATTTTGCATCGGTGGTTGTCACCTTAAAATCGTCAATCATTACCCAACTGCCGTCTATATCTACCTTGCCGGAAAGACGAAGTGCAAACCTTGCTGTGTCCGCAAGCGGAACGGACTTTTGTCCACCGGACGGCTTACCGTTTACATACACCTGCGTCGTACCTGCTTGTACATCCACGGCAATCTCAATATCCGTCCATTCCTTAAAATTGGACGGCGTACCCGTAGAACCGAGAAGCGCATTCGTCTCTGCATCCATAAACAGAACAGTTGCTGTCGAGTTGCCACCGCTGGACTTGACCTTATACTGCACGGTCATATTCGTAAGACCTTTCGTCACAAAGGACTTTTCCAGACGCGGCGAACGGAGCTTCTCGCCCTCTGCCGTCGGGTCACCGTGGTAAATTTTCAAGACTTTGTTTCCATCTTCGTCCGCTTCAACATACATACGCGCAAGCGCCGTAACGGCATTGCTCGGCCCGTCAAAGCCTGCTGCATTTGTCGGTGCTTTACCAACGCCATAACTTTCGAAGTCGATATCCATCAGCACCTGCTCACCTTTTAAGGCAAATACCCCCGTCGCAGGACAAAAAGCAATCAACATACTGATGCAAAGTATCATACTGAGAATTTTCTTCCAATTTCCATTCATGGCTTCCGCTTGTATTAATATACTTAGCCTAAATATATTAATACGCTCCTTTCGTTTAAACTTTTTATGATTGAATCAATATAACTTTTCTTGGGCGAATACTCCAAAATCCATCTGTCAGTTTAACCCTTTTAACGACTCCCTACTGCGATTATTCCATTTTCTATATCTGCAATCACCTGCGCAATCGCATTTTCTTCATTGCTGACGGTGATGTAATCCGACACCGCCTGAACCTCCGGTTGCGCATTAGCCACTGCGACCCCTGTTCCGGCAAATTTCAACATGGCAATATCATTATGATAATCCCCGATCGCAATCACATTTTGTCGTGTCACATTTAAATACTCCGTCATTTTTTCTAAACAAAGTGCCTTACTCGATCCTTTTGGCAAAATTTCATAAAGCATCTTTTCGGAGTGAACAAAGCTAAACTTGTCCGCTAACCTATGCGCATCCAAAAATGCCTTTAACGCCAGAATCTGTTTTTCGTCCTCATGCCCGAACATAATTTTCGCGATTGCCTCCGGAACATCCCGGTGCGCGCAAACCAAATTCGGCATATTGGTCACTTTTCTAAACCAGGCAAGCGCCGTGCTGTCCTTTGAAAAATATCCCTTTTCAAAACAGCTTACAAAAATGCCCATTTCCGGAAACTGCCGCTGCACATCATCTAAAATATCATGCACCGCATCGCCAAGCGGATACGTCCAGATATATTCCTGTTTTGCATTATCATATACCCCACCACCATTGATGCAACCAAATGGTACATTTGGCTTCACGATTTCACAAATTTCCTGTACATAAAACGGCATACGTCCCGTCACAATAGTAAACATACCGCCGTGTGCCTTAAAATATTCTATTGCTTCTATGTTCTTCTTTGATATGCTTTTATCATTTCTTAAAAGTGTACCGTCCAAATCCGTACACAGTAATACGCCGTTAAAATTCATCATTTTTTCCTTTACATAAGAATGCTTGTACTAAAGAAGTGATTTATAATACATATATCGCGCACGAAGCTGCTTGGCAACCTCAGCCATATACACCGCGCCCTTGTCGCGAAGTTCAATCGGCAAGTCGCGCACAAAATGGCCCGCTTCATAATTTAAATTGCCCACATAGCCCACCTCGGCCAGCGCTTGCATTACGCGTTCCCAATCTATTTTACCATAGTACGGCAACGTGTGCGCATCTATACTGCCATCGTTATCGTGGATGTGTGTACATCCGATGTGTGCTCCGATTTTATAGATCATCTCCACCGGATCGCGCCCCTTGATATTCGCGTGGCCCACATCAAAGCAGAAAGTAAATACCTCACTGCCAAGCGCGTTATACAATGAGAGCATCCCCTCCGCTGCACCTGTAACATAAGTAGGTATATTTTCAATTGCAATTTTTATACCGAGGCTTTCCGCATACGGCTGTAGCCTTTTGTAAAAATCGTAGTTGTATTCCATCATAGCGGCATATTGGCTTTCACTCTCGCAAGGCATATGTGCACACGGATGCACAACGATCATCTGTGCACCGAGCAAAACGGAATGCTGCATACTTTTTACAATTTCCAAAAAGCGTTGTTTCGTTTTGTCCTCTTCTGCAAAACTAGAGACAAACGGTGCATGTGTCTGTTCAAAAACGATACCTCTTGCATTGGCATAATCCTTAATCTCCTTGTAAAATGCCACATCATGGGCATCGGTATAATATTCCTGTAAATCCGCATTAAAGTCTATTGCCTCGAAGCCGGCATTTGAAAAAACGTCTATCGTTTTCTTTAAGCCGAACTCGTCATGAAAACATATAATATTACTTGAAATCTTCATGTTAATGCACCTCTGTGTTTTAAAATTCAATCTCCAGCATGCCCTTGCCTTCAAGCGCAAAGCATGTCTTTTCTCCAATCGTTTCAAACGGCACGTTTACGCCATTCAACGTTATTTTCTTTGCTGCGCGCGTCAGTGTAAGCTCTGCTTCCGGCTGTGCATAATCTGTGGCAAGCACAAGCTTTTCGCCGCATTTTGCGGTCGTGTTGATTCGGATATTCGCATCCGTCAGCAAAACTTGTTTTTGATCACTTACGGCAAACATACGGCTGTGGTGCGCAGGCAAGGCAAGTTCTATATCCCGAAGCGCAAGCACCTCACCCGACCAAACATCCGTCAGCAAATATTCGCCTTCCGGTAATTTCAAATCCTGCGCCGTAACCGTATACGTTTTTTCTTTTTCATCCAAATTGAAAAAGCTTACCGTTCTGAGCGGCACAAGCGGATTGTTTTCCTCGGCTGTAAAGTGCGCTGTGTTAAAATACAAAATTTCAGGATAAGTAAACGTCTTGCATCTGTAGTCAAAGCCCACAAAATAGACATCCTGACCATTATTGGGGTTGCAAACCGCTTTTTTGAGTTGTTTCATTTTCGCCTTGTCCGCAAACTGCGACAATTTGCCGCCCAGTTCCACCATGGAATGTGTGGTCATACAGTAGTGAATCAGCAAATCCCTTTCGTGTTCTGCAAGACCGGCTAAAATGCCGACGGAATCGCTGTTTGGCGGAAACAAATCACCTGCGTGTGTCGAAAAGACACCTGCGCCGAGCAAGAATATGCACTTGACATTGTTCCAATTGCCCGAAAGTACGTCAGGACCATATCTGTAATTTGAAAAGAACTCGCCCAGGAACGGGTTACCCATACAAATATCGCAACCTGTCTGCATATGCGCCGCCTTGCCGAGGCGACTACGCATCTGCGTCAGCCACCAGCGTCTGAGCTCATAGCCGGAACGATCCTTGTATTTTAAAAGGTCGTGGCTGTCCTCAAATGCATAACTCCAAAAATCGTGTTTCACGCCTTCAAAGCCATATTTACCAAAAAAGGTGTCCAATGCAGAAAGCATATACGCTTGTACCTGCGGTTGGCTGACATCCAGCGGCGAGGTTGTATCTACGCGAAAGCTATAGTCTAAAAACCAATCCGGATGCTCCTGATAGAGCGGCGCTTCATGCGGTACAAACCCGCCAATCCAAATCGCAGGGCGTACGCCCAATGTACGGATGTAATCCGTCATAGAGCGAAAACCGCGCGGAAATTTCTTTGCATCTACGCCTGCTTCTCCTTCATAAGGCACGCCGAGACCGTGCGCCAATTTCTTTGAATAAACGCCATAGCCATCATCTAACTGAATCCAGTTCACCGTCGGGAAATGCGCAGAGACAAATTTCGCCTCCTCCAGCATAATATCTTCATTTATATCTCTGAAAACACCGTCATTCCACGAACCCCAAATCATACTCGTACGGTTGATATCCGTTCTGCCATAAGCGCACGGGAGCTTTTTGCGCAACTCATCGGTATAATCTTCAAATATTGCACAAATATCGTCCGCCGCATCCGTTCTGCCGAGATACCATTCATCTACGATGACTCTGCCCGGCTGCATACACAGCGCATCTATTCCCTTAAAGGAAGAAAAAATATAAAAATTCAGCGCGTTATCTTCGTGCTTTACAAGATAGTTATGGTAAAATACATCCTGCGAAAGCGTGCCGTGCACAATACCTTCCTTCACACCGTAATTACTAACCAGAACCGCCGGGAAAGGCTGATACGGACTTGCGCCGATTCTTTCACAAATCGTGCCCGGGTCTGCTCTTGAGCAGTCGAAGCATATGCCCGCCTCGGAATTGTCCGCCCCGGGCACCGAACGGTCAAAATCAACCGGCAAGGTGTACTGCCCGTAAATTCTTTCGTTTTCGTTACTGTAAAAATAGTCATCCTCACTATTGCCGTCAAAACAGATGCCCTTGATTTCAAAACCAAGCTCACAAAGTTCTAAGGTATCTGCCGAAAGATTTTCGAAAACACGACGGCACAACACGCGTTTTTCATCATATGTAAAAAAGAGCGTATCACAGAAAATCCCATCTTGCGTCGCTCGCAGCATTGCCGTACCTTTTGCTTCGTTTACAGTAAATTCATATGCCGGACGTGCCGTGCCGCTGCCTTTCAGAACAACCGTCGGCGTAATCTTTTTTGCGCCAAAAACCTTTGATTCAAAAATCCGTTTCATAAGTGCGCCTCCCTCTTCTTGACAAATCCATTATATCTTTGCTATACTGCAATTACAAGGCAGATAATTATCAAAAAGTTGTCAAAAATTAGCGAGGTGTTTCCATGCTTTCAGATAACACATTTGCTTCAAATCTTAATGCGGTGTGCCGTGCCGGTGGGTTTAATTTTGTTCCGGAAGGCACGGAATGCAGAAGCTATCAACATTCGTTTTATGTATTGCATAAATTTTACTATTTCAAAAGCGGGAACTGCAAAATCACAATACAGAACAAGGAATACGAAGGCATCCCGAATCGCTGGTTTTTTATCCCTGCTATGGTGCCGCATTCTTACGGCAACTATGACCTGCAACACTATGCCAATTATTGGTTACACTTCGATTTGCAACTGGACGGGATACAAGCTTTCGACGAGTATCTCCCCTATTATGTAGACGTGCCGAATAATTCACGCGTAGACAAAATATTCAAGACGCTTTTACGTGCAGAAAAAAGCAATAAAGCCGCCGATGTTTTCAAGGCAAAAGCCGCTTTAATGGAATTGATTGGAGAGTATATCCATCTCGCCTCGCCTGATCTGTGCGTCTCGGAATCTAAAGACCCCGACATCCAGAGAATCACGGAATATATTACCGCAAATATGGACAAAAATATTACTGTGGAGGAGCTCGCGCATTTGTGCCACCTGCATCCGACACATTTTATCCGCGCATTTAAAAACAAAGCCGGTGAAACACCGGGAAAATTCGTGCAGTTGCACAAGCTTGCATATGCAAAACGACTTTTGGAAGAAAGTAAAATACCCATAAACGAGGTTATGGGACGGGTGGGCATTACAGATGCTGCACAATTTGCCAAGAAATTCCGCAGCCTTTACGGTTTCTCTCCCCGAGAATACCGAAAGCATATGCACATTACAGCCGCCGGCATACAAAAAAAGAACTGATGCATTGCATCAGTTCTTTTCGTATAGGCTTTTAAATTAATAACCAACCTTTTCCCAGCACTCAAACGGAGCAGCAAGCTCTTCGCTGATGTAAACCTGGGTTTTCTTTGTCTGCAGCATTGTGCTCGGCAGATACGGTGTAATCGGACCATGTGTGCACAGACGGCTTATCATTCTCTGCCAGGAATAGAATGCGCCGCAGGTTGCGAGTGCATGCACTTCGATTCTTTCCTTCGCGCGCATTACATCGAGCGGGCCGATGGTTGCTGCAGTGGCAGGTGCGGACTTCGTTGCACCGTATGCAAATCGCCTGGATAACATTGTTGTAGACGGCACAAAGGTTGT
>JAZSGM010000118.1:0-6130 GCA_045532715.1 Clostridia bacterium | reverse complement strand
CACCATATCTGCGGGAGTGGCTCAGTGGTAGAGCGTCACCTTGCCAAGGTGAACGTCGCGAGTTCGAATCTCGTCTTCCGCTCCAATTTTTACTACAGAAGGTGCACACAATTGTGATTGCACCTTTTGTATTAAAAAACTCAATATCCGGTACCATGGCCAAGTGGTAAGGCAAAGGTCTGCAACACCTTTATTCCCCGGTTCAAATCCGGGTGGTACCTCCAAAAATCGACAAGGTTCAACAGAATCTTGTCGATTTTACTTATTACCTATTCACTCTTCACTATTCCCTAAAAATGCTTGTCGATTTTTGGAAAGTAATAAGTAATAGTGAATAGGGAAGAAGTCAAGGTGGCTTTGCTTATGCAAAGCTTATTTTTATATGGCATCTAAGCCAGTCGTTTTTTGAATTTATTTTGAAAAAGACATGGGGAATACTGTTGAAATGATATTGACAACCCGCAAAAACAGTGGTAGAATTTCCGTAAATTCAAAAAAGACAAGGAGATGTTTGTTATGCCGATGATTGATAAACCGCTGCACGAGCTTAAAACCTACATGGGCTCGAGTCCGAAGCCGGCAGATTTTGATGCATATTGGGACAAGGCACTTGCGGAGCTGGCAGCTGTAGCGCCGCAGGCAGAGTTTGTACCGGCAAAGGTGAAGATAAAGAATTTTAAATGCTATGACGTATATTTCAATGGTGTAAACGGTGCGCGCATTCACGCAAAGCACATTGTGCCGGAAAAATTTGAGGGTAAATTAAGAGGTATGCTGCATTTTCATGGCTATGCGGGCGATTCGGGTGATTTTGAAGGCCACATCAGCCACGCGGCAATGGGCTATGCCGTATTTGCAATGGATGCGCGCGGTCAGGGTGCCGGCGGCAGTGAAGATGTCGGTGGTTACGGTGGCGGTACCTATCACGGTCTGTTTATTCGCGGCGTGGAAAATGAGGATCCGCAGAAGCTGTTGTTCCGTGATGTGTTCTTAGATACGGCGCAGCTTGCAAGAGTGGCAGCGGAGACAGAGTATGTGGACGAAAATCATATTACGGCGCAGGGCGGCAGCCAGGGTGGCGCGCTCACGCTTGCGTGTGCAGCATTGTATCCGAATCTGAAGCGTGCCTATGCAACTTATCCGTTCCTGTGTGACTACAAACGCGTATGGGATATGGATTTGGATGTGCGTGCCTATGAGGAGCTCCGCACCTATTTCCGTCACTGTGATCCGACGCATGCGCGTGAGGATGAAATCTTTATGCGTTTGGGCTATATTGATATTGCAAACCTTGCGCCGAGAATTAAGGCAAAGACCACGGTGTTTACAGGGCTGATGGACAATGTTTGCCCACCGTCGACGCAGTTTGCGGCATACAACCGTATGATTTGCGAAAAGGATATGGTGATTTATCCGGATTACGGGCATGAGAATATCAAGGGACGCCGTGATGCAGAGTGCATGATGATGCTTGAGGATTAAAATTATAAATATCCGGGGATTCTGTCTGTGGACAGAGTCCTTTTTTCTTGACAATTAAAGGAAAACGCAGTATAATTTTATTTATTTATCTGATAAAATAAGGAGGTGGCATACATGGCATTTGATGCGATAGCGGTGCGTGCGATTTGTAAGGAATTTTCCGAAAAACTGACGGATGCAAAGGTCAACCAGGTTTATCAGCCGGAGCGCGATGAGCTGGCACTTGTAGTACGCACAAAAACGGAAAATCTGCGTGTGCTTTTGTCAGCAAGCTCAGCAAATCCGCGTGCACATTTTACCGAACATACTAAAGAAAATCCGAAAAGCGCGCCGATGTTTTGTATGCTGCTTCGAAAGCATTTGTCCGGCGGACGCGTGGTTGCGGTTGTGCAGCAGGGGTTTGAACGTGCAATTGATTTTCAGATTGAATCGTATACCGAGCTCGGTGATCTGACCGTAAAGCACCTCATTATTGAAATAATGGGACGCCATTCGAACATTATTCTGACGGATGACAATGCAAAAATATTAGATGCAATCAAGCATATTGATTTTACGGTCAGTGCCGTACGGCAGATTTTGCCCGGCATGCGCTACGAGGGTCCCCCGCCGCAGGAAAAATTAAATCCGCTCACGGTTACGGAAGCGGAGATTTCGGCGGCAATTGAAACAAGCGAGGAAAAAACGACAGATAAGCTGATTTTAAATGCCTTCGAGGGGATCAGCCCGCTTGTAGCACGGGAGATTTGCTATAATGTGTTTGACTGCACGGATTATAAAACAGAGCATTTGACGGATGCGCTGAAAACAAGACTGTGCAACCGCATAAATGATGTATTTGCATGGATCCGGGCAGGAGAATTCTCACCGTGTCTGATTTCGGATATGACGAAAAAACCGATTGAGTTTTGCGCGTTGCCGATTAAACAATACGGCAGTGCGGCGGACGTGCAATATCCCGGCTGTATGAGCGCGGTGATTGACGGGTATTATTATATTCGTGACAGTGCTGAGCGGCAAAAGCAAAAAAGTGCAGCGCTTTTGAAAATTATTTCAAACAACATCAGCCGATGCGCAAAAAAGACCGTGCTTCTGGAAAAGACGGTTGCCGATGCGCAGAATATGGATAAGTATAAGCTGTACGGCGATTTGATCACAGCAAATTTATATCAAATTCAAAATGGTGATAAGCAGGCGCGCGTACAGAATTACTATGAAGAAGGCATGCCGGAAATTGTAATTGCGTTGGATTCGGCAATCTCACCGCAGAAGAATGCACAAAAGTACTACAAAAAATACAATAAGGCAAAAACTGCGTTGATTGAAGCAAATAAGCAGCTCGCGATTGCACGTGATGAGCTCGTTTACCTGGAAAGTGTGGAGCAGGCTTGCCGGATGGCGCAATCGCAGGCGGATCTGGATGAAATCCGTGCTGAGCTTGCCACTTATGGTTACATTATGCGTGTGCAAAAGAAGAAAGGCAAGGCGCAGGGGCAGAAAATGTCCGAACCGCTCTGTTTTGTCAGCAGTGATGGGTTTGAAATTTACTGCGGAAAAAACAACGTACAAAACGATTACCTGACACTGCGTTTTGCAAATAACGCAGATTTATGGTTCCACACGAAAAACTTCCCCGGTTCACATACTGTCATAAAGCTGGGAGTTGATAAGGATGTGCCGGAGCGCACCTTGCGTGAGGCGGCAATCATTGCGGCGTGTCACTCGAGTGCTAAAAATTCTGCACAGGTACCAGTGGACTATACACAGATTAAAAATGTGAAGAAACCGTCCGGTGCAAAAGCGGGCATGGTAATTTATGAGGTGTATAATACGGTGTATGTTACACCGGACATGGATTTGGTAGAAAAGCTCAGAAAGTAAAGGAGAGGATAACGATGGCAATCAGAATCGGTATTTACGGTTACGGCAATCTTGGCCGCGGCGTGGAGTGCGCTGTCCGTCAAAACGAGGATATGGAATTGGTGGCGGTGTTTACGCGCCGTGCACCGGAAACGGTGAAGATTTTGACGCCGGGTGTGCAGGTTTTGCATGCAGATGCGGCAGAAAGTATGCAGGATAAAATTGATGTTATGATTCTTTGCGGCGGCTCTGCAACGGATTTGCCGGTACAGACGCC
Source organism: Clostridia bacterium (assembly GCA_045532715.1). Classification (GTDB taxonomy): domain Bacteria; phylum Bacillota; class Clostridia; order UBA1381; family UMGS1253; genus RGIG2041. The sequence continues at coordinate 2,511 of JAZSGM010000118.1, read as the reverse complement.
TGCACTTGCAAAGCTGTTTCATGTTGTAGACAGCTTTGATACACACGCAAAGATTCCGGAGCATTTTGCAGCGGTAGATGCTGCCTCTAAGGCGTCGGGCAAGGTCGGTATTATTTCTGTCGGCTGGGACCCGGGCATGTTTTCTTTAAATCGCTTGTATGCGGGGGCAGTTTTGCCGGACGGCAAGGACTATACCTTCTGGGGTAAGGGCGTCAGCCAGGGACATTCTGATGCTATTCGCCGTATTGAAGGGGTTCTGGATGCAAAGCAGTATACCATCCCGGTGGAAGCGGCGCTCGATGCCGTACGCAGCGGCAAAAACCCGGAGCTTTCCACACGTGAAAAGCATTTGCGCGAATGCTTTGTCGTTGCGGCGGAAGATGCGGATAAGGCGAAAATTGAAAATGAGATTAAGACGATGCCGAACTATTTTGCGGATTACGATACAACGGTGCATTTTATTTCCAAGGAAGAGCTTGTGCGTGACCATAGCGGTATTCCGCACGGCGGCTTTGTGATCCGCACAGGTAAAACCGGTGCAGATCTGGAGCATAATCATGTGATTGAGTACAGCTTAAAGCTGGATTCCAATCCGGAATTTACTGCATCTGTTATTGTGGCCTATGCGCGTGCGGCGTATCGTTTGGGGACGGAGGGTGCAAACGGATGTAAGACTGTTTTTGATATTGCACCGGCCTACCTTTCGCCGAAGAGCGGTGCCGAATTAAGAAAGGCGCTTTTATAATGGGTGCGCTTGTACTGGAAGGCGGTACATTTCGCCCGATTTTTTCTGCAGGTGTGATGGATGCGCTTTTGGACTACGGCGTGGAGTTTCCGTATATCATTGGTGTGTCGGCAGGTATTACGGATGCGGTATCCTATGTTTCGAAGCAGAAAAAGCGCAACTATGATGTGCTGATGAATTTGCGCCACGACAAGCGCTATGTCGGGCTTCGGAATTTCGTGTCCGATCGCAGCTTGTTTGGCGTAAAGTTCGCTTACGAAACGATGCCGCGAGACATTTTTCCGTTCGATTGGGAAACCTATAACAAGAGCAGCCAGACGGTGCGTGTCGGTGTGACCAACCTGTGCACGGGTGAAAGTGAATACCTGGACGGAAAAAAGATGAACGGTGATTTTACACTGCTCAGGGCAACCTGTTCGGTTCCGTTTGTGTTTCCGCCGTGTAAAATGGATGGGGAAATTTATTATGACGGCGGAATTTGTGATCCGATTCCGGTAAAGAAAGCGATGGCGGACGGACACGATAAGCTGTTGATTGTGTTGACACGTCCGAAGGAATATAAAAAGAAGCTGTCGAAGGCGAATGTACTGGCGAGCCGCTATTTTAAAAAGAAATATCCGCAGTTTGCCGAATGTCTTTTGACCAGACATAATACTTATAATGAAACTGTTGCTTGCTGTGAGCAGCTTGAACGTGAGGGGCGCGCTGTGCTGCTGCGTCCGACCAAGGAAATACAGATTGATTCGCTCGAGAAAGACTTGGAGAAAATCGACCGCATCTATCATTTCGGCTATGATGAGGCTGTGCGCCGCATGGATGAAATCAAGGCACTGATTTCGGATAAATAAAATAGTATTCGGGCATTGAAAAAGATTTTATTCCATAGTATAATAATAAATAGGAAGTAATCTACATAAGGGAGCGAATGAATTGGATATGATGTTTGCAATTGAGCTTAATATGCTCGGGGAAATATGTTTAAGACTGGTAGTGGCGGTGCTGCTTGGCGGTCTGATCGGTTGGGAGCGTGCAGGTACAAACCATGATGCCGGTCTGCGTACGCACATTATTGTGTGTCTCGGTGCGGCAACAATTATGGTGGTCAGCGAATTGGCTGTGCTACGCTACGGAATTCCGACTGAGCTTTTGCGTATGGGTGCGCAGATTATCAGCGGTATCGGTTTTCTGGGTGCCGGCAGTATTTTAATTGACGGCAATCGTATTCGCGGTATTACGACGGCGGCAGGTATCTGGACGACGGCGTGTATTGGTATCGCCATCGGCGTCGGATGCTATATTGTAGCGGGTGTGGTTGTCCTTTTGTTGCTTTTTGCAATGATTGCTCTGCGTAGGGTATCAAGCAAACTGCATTTGCATGGCAATCAGTTTTCTATTAAGTTTACTTTAGAGGACAAGGAAGCTATGAAAAATGTACTTACACTTCTGACAGAGCTGAATGTTTCCGTAAAACAGATTAAGACAGCGATTGATGATGACAATTTCCTGGCATTGCACCTGCAGGTGGTACTGCCGCTTGGTAAGGAAATCGGTGAAATCATGATTGCGCTTTCCGGCTGTGACGGAGTATCTTCTTTAAGATTTGCATAATAAAAAGGGCACAAAATGCGCCTTCACTTAGGGAGAAATCGGTTTTAGTCGGTAATTTACCGAAAATAGTTCACAAAAAATCAGCATTATACGCAAGTATGATGCTGATTTTTATGTTCCTCTTTCCGACAAAATTCCTCGTCTAAAACTGCCACAGG
>JAZSGM010000182.1:0-1521 GCA_045532715.1 Clostridia bacterium | reverse complement strand
CTCAGTTGCCTGCGGTGCGCTTACAACCTTGCAACGTGGTTTGATAATGCCAGCCTTTGCATTTGCAACGCATGTAAGGGTATTGCCCAAAAACTCTGTGTGATCGATGGCAATGTGGCAAATAGCGGCGAGTAAGGTGTTTTCTATGATGTTGGTTGCATCCAATTCACCGCCGAGACCGACTTCCAATACTACGAGATCGCAGTTTTGCTCTGCAAAATAAATAAATGCTGCTGCCGTCCAGATTTCAAACTGTGTCGGATGCGCGCCGGTTTGCGCTTCGGCTGTTTTGCAGCCAAGTTCCACCTGTGCCAAGATGCGCTCTAAATCCGCGTCGGAAATTTCTTTTCCGTTTACGCAAATGCGCTCATTTACACGCACGAGGTTTGGAGAGGTGTACTTGCCGGTGCGGTAGCCTGCGGCAATACACATCGCCTCTAAAAATGCACAGACGGAGCCTTTGCCGTTTGTACCGGCAACGTGGATGAATTTGAGCTTTCCCTGCGGATTGCCGAGCGCCTGACAAAGCGCACGAATATTTGCAAGTCCGGGCTTTGCCACGGTCTGAAAACTGTTTGCATACGCGGTAAACGGTGTTTTGCTCATTTGCTCATCAGCCTTTCGAAGGAAACTAAGTGTTTTTTCAGTAACAGACAAATAAGGATATACAGTGCAAATTTAATCAAGGAAGCGGCAAATCGCATCGTGACTGCCATTGCAAAATTTGCGAAAATGCCGACGGTTGTTAAAATGTAGGACATTAAAAACAAATCAATCAATGTCAGAAGAAGTGCACAGAGTATGGTGTTTTTTATATAGCCTTTGTTGTATTTTTTGTAATAGAATAAGCCAAAGATAAAACCGTATAAAAATTCAACGGCACTGACCTGCGGCAAGAAGAGACCGACGGGCATCAAAACTGCATTTAGGATGTCACCGAGCAGAGCGACAACGCCGCCCCAGACGGGACCGAAAAGTGCAGCGGAGATGAACACTGTAATGAATTTCAGCGGGATTTTTATGAGTGTGCCGACGCGAAAGGTGCAATAAATTGCCAATACTGCGGTCAGCGCAGTCAGCATTGCGAGCACGCACAGCTTTTTTATGGTTAGTTTTTCTAATCCCAAACTTCTTTTGAACATAAAAAGACCTCCTATATTTCGATTTTCCACCGATTACATATAGGAGGTTATTTGCTCGAATATGCACAGCGGGATGCGAGTCTTTAACCGCAATGCGCAAACGGCAGCATTTTCGTCCTTCGGGCAACTCCCCGTCCCGCAGGCACTTAACGCTAAAAACTCTACTCTGAATTCGTACATATTATAATACTTTCTTTTTGAAAATGCAATAGGAAAATGAAAAAATTATTGCAGCTCCGCAAGTGCTGCCTCGGCAGCTTCCCAGATTTCGTATTGCTCTGAGGTTTGGGCTTCCAACTCGGCAATTTCCTCTAACAAATTACCTGCTTTTACGTAGTCGGTTGCATATTCCTCTGTTTCGGAGAGGGCTTTCTTTTCG
>JAZSGM010000262.1:0-2266 GCA_045532715.1 Clostridia bacterium | reverse complement strand
CAGCTATTTGCCAAAATATTGCTTTTTAAGGCGTTTTATCCCTAACTGAAGACGCCTAATGCCTCCTTTTTTTATTGCTTTACCACAGTATCAGTCCGCACATTTTGCGCAAGGTGTAAGCCCGGCGGCTTCTGCCGCAGTTCGTAATACTTTAAAGCTGTTTTTCCCGCCGCATTCCGGATCCAGATGATATTTTTTGCCCGATGGCGTGCGGTATACACCTGCACCGTCATTGGTCTGTGGCGGTGCTGCTTCGCTCTGCAGCGCACTTGCGCCCGTCGCATAATCTATATGGATTTGCGGCTGCACATTGTAGCAGTATACGCAAAACGCCAACCCCTGCCCGGCATCCTCCAGCGAATAGGCTTCCAGCAAGACACCGTCCGCCAGAAGGTTGTCGCCGCCAAACACCGGCGTCACACGGTACACAACACGATTTCCCGTTTTTTCTATATAGTCCGCAATTTCATTTTCAAACGGCAGCATACCTTCGATATTCAGATAACGGGTTCCGGTAATCAGATTCCTTTCGTTTGCATTTTCACCGGTAAGCTGATAACCAATCAGATGACATCTGTTGTATAAATAGCCACCGGAAACAACGTCGTATTTTGCATTGATCCACCCTGTCGGTGTAACCGAGCTGATGCTTTCCCGCTCTCCGGTCGGCATCAGCTGCTGCGCAACCGTCGAAAAGCAAACATCGCATCTGCCCAACTCGTCCAGACTGCTGTAATACTCAAACGCTCCCGTTATAATTTCATAAGGTGCAAACAACGGCACGTTGTTATTGATATAAGCATATGCCGTGCCGGTATACGCAGGCACCTGCTGCATCAGCGCGGCATATTCGCTGTCGGTAAATGTATCTCTGATAATATAAACCGTCTGCGCGTCCGCATCCCACGCGACGCCGAGGTTAAAGCTTTCCGCAATGAAACGAATCGGAAGCATCGTGCGTTCGTTCATCACCGTCGGTGCAACGTCAAGCACTTCAGCTTCGTCATTGCGGTACGCAACGTTGCTGTCAATCCGCAGCCGAATGGTATCCGCCTCCATTGTCAGCAAAACAGCCTGCGCAGATGCATCCCAGCCTACAACGCCTCCAAACGCCTCAATAATGGCTCTGATCGGCACCAAAGTGCGTCCGTTTGCAATAACCGGCTTCGTTCCTCTTCCTGCATCAATTTCCGTTTCTATGCCATTGACTTCCATAATCGGATTGTCAATTTGCAAACTTACAATCACATCTGCGCGCTCCTGCGCAAATGCAGCCGGATTCCAAATAAGACACGCGGCAACCAAACCGAGAATACCCAATATAAATTTATTCTTTTTCATCATAGCGCCTCTTAAAATTCTGATATAGATAGTCTTCCCTTCAGGAAGACTGTAGTATGCAGATGCCAAGCATCAACGCTGCCCTTCAGGCAAGCAGAGAAAGCCGCTTACTGCGCCTGCCTTCTGACAACAATCTTACTGCATTTTCCCCTGCATAACAGCCTTGCGCACCGCGCCGACCACTCTTGTGCTGATGGGCGGCACTTCCTTTGTCGCGTTGTAAATCAGCCGGATATCCTCATCGCTTTTTGACGGGTTTTCCTTCACCAGCCTGCAGATACTTTCAAGCGGCACAATGCAGCCGTCCAGCATCCGATTGATTTGTACATCGCCCCGGGCACAGCAGCCGTACGGATGATAGTCGTGCGCCGTGTAAATTTCCTGCACATGCAGTCTGCGTACCTTTTCAATTGCTTCGAGATATTCCACCGGAAAGCCGATGTTTGCACCCCAATCCTGCGAACCGAAAATGCCGTACACCTGCAGACAATCGCCCGTCAGCAGTGTGCCCGTTCTCGTATCCAACAGCGCCATACTGTCCTCCGTATGCCCCGGAATCGTAACCACACTCAAATCCTCCAAAACGGCTTCGCCGTCCTCCGGTGCATACACGTTATACGCCGCAAGCTTCTCCTTGAGCGCCGCCGAACGCGCTAAAACCGTTACATCCGGGAAGTGCTTTAACAGTGCCTCCAGCGCACCGGCGTGATCTCTGTGGTTGTGCGAGATAAACACGTATTTTAAATCCGCTTTGCCGATGCTTAGCGCCTCCAGCATCGGCAGAATGTAGCCTTCTGCATCCTCATCAAAGCTTGCCGCATCAAACAGCAACACACCGTCCGGCGTCGAAACCGTGCACACCGTCGTAAAAATATCCTTATACGGCGTCAGGATCTTGTGTATATGTTCGTTCATGGTTATAATA
>JAZSGM010000147.1:0-12462 GCA_045532715.1 Clostridia bacterium | reverse complement strand
TAAAAAGAAATATTTTGGCGAATAGCTGTGTTAAAAATGGTCGATATCCGCAAGGATGTCGACCATTTTTGCCTTGCTCTTCATCCAAACTATTCCCTTTTAAGGTACCTTCGGTAGTTTTAGGCGAGGAATTTTGTCGGAAAGAGAAACATAAAAATCTGCATTATACTCGCGTATAATGCATTTTTTTTGTGCACTATTTTCGGTAAATTACCGGCTAAAACCGATTTCTCCCTAAGTGAAGGCGCCCTTCAGATGCGGTTTTTTGTTCATTTAATCCAGCATTGCCCTTAATGCTTTGATGCTTATGTCACAGTTTTCTTTGGTTTGCATTTCAAGAAATACCGGCACATGGTTTATGCGGTTGTTTTGCCATGCCCAGAAAAAGGAGGCGTAGGAAATCGTCATGCCGAGCCAATCCGAGATTGCATGGTGGTTTGCAAGCCCCTCCGGTACGCGGGCAACCTGGTGCGCATGGTAGGCAACGAGGCGTTTGCCCATGATTTCATACCATACACTTCTCGGGTATCTTTCGCGCAAAACGGAGTTGTTTGTTGCATGTCCGACATCGAGCAACGCACCGACGCGGTTTTCACCCAGATATACATTCAGTGCATCAATCCACATCAGGCACTCTTCAGGCACAATACCGAAGAGACGCTCGGCATCGTTTGTGTTGTGACCTTTCACCATGTGCAAATTTTCAATGCCGATTTTCGTATGGGGCGGGAGCTTTTTTAAGCCTTTCGTAAAGTGCGTAAGATACATTCTCCAGTAGGTGCCGTCTACGAGCATATCTTTGATTTGCGCGCGTGGTACGTGGACGGTTACACCATCCGGCTTCAGCTCCGAAAGGAGCTCTATTGCTTTATACCAACGCTCTGTGCCTTGCAGGACACCGTCGGTCAGCCTCAATTCCGGCAAGTGGCAGGAAAGGTATGTTCCGCCGTTTTTCCGCCAGTGTGCAACTTTTTCTTTCAGAATGTCAAATCGTTCCAAATCCGCATCTTTTCTGAGTTGAATTTCTATGTTTTTAATATTGTTCTCCACCGCATAATCTATGTCGGTTTCGGGATGGAAGCACGAAATTCCGATGTGACCCAGCACATCTTCCACTGCGGATTTATCTGTTTCAAAATAGCGGTTATATTTTGTAAAACCGTTTTTGTCAAATTCAAAATAGGTAACGCACGGCAGACCCTTTGCCTTGTCCGGGTCGAGACCTGCAACGCCGATGAGATTTGTTTTACCGATGCTGCTTTCCATTTCCATATGCTTATGCCCGTGAATCACCAAAAGCGATTTTCGGGCGAGAATATCTGAAAAAAAAGCACGGCTTTCTTCTTTAAGGGCATCAAAATTGTGATGCATAAACACAAGGTCGCCGTCCCGGCAATCTGAAAGTAAAGCTTTGTCTTCTTCGGTGAAGGCAGTATATGGCATGCTGATGCCCACAATGCGGTGGCCGCAAAAATCCATTGCGCGGCTTTGATTGTATTTACTTAGGATTTCCTCTCTGGAAAGCGGGTCACGAATGTCTGCGTTGCCAAGCAAAAACAGTTGATTGAGCGCACTTGTTTTTTCTAAATAATACTCCAATGCCTCAAGATCTCCGCCTGCGCACACATCACCGGCAACAACGGTTAAATCCGCTTTTTCGTCTTGTATATTCTGCACCATCCAGTCTAAAACGGCATATTGCGCTGCAGACTTTAACAGAGGTAAATGTAAATCACAAACAACAGCAATTTTCATAAAACGGGAATCCTTCCTTGTTTGTTTTACCTTTATTATATTAGATTTGCCGTGAGCCGTCAAGAAGCGCGCAAAAAAGGGGGAAGAAAACTTGTTTTCGTATTGAGTCGCAGGAAGTTTTGTGCTAAAATAAGCCTTGAAAGTGCGTTTGTATAAACGCAGGACGAATCAACACATTTGGCAGGTGCGTTATGCTTCGAACCATTGAAAAATACAATATCACCTATGACCTGGAGCGCAAAAGGGTGAAAAACATCAACCTGCGCATCAAGCCGGACGGGAGCGTACATGTATCGGCACCGCGTCTTGTGCCGCAGTCGGTCATTGACGAATTTGTTTTGTCAAGAGCGGAGCTGATTTTGCGCGCGCAGGCGAAATATGCGGCAAAGCCTGCACCGACGCAGTGCTTTGCGGAGGGAGAAATCCGCGAGGTGGTGCTCGGCGTTTGCAAAAAGGTCTATCCGTACTATGAAAGGCTTGGGATTGCATTTCCGCAAATCCGATTTCGCAAAATGGTATCGCAGTGGGGGAACTGCCGCGCAAAGCAGGGCATTTTAACCTTTAACACCGCGCTTCAGTATGCACCGCTCGAATGCATCGAATATGTTGTACATCACGAGTTTACACATTTTTTGCAGCAGAACCATTCCGGGCTGTTTTATGCCGAGCTGGAAAAGGTTTGCCCGGATTGGAAGGCGCTGCGCGGTCAGCTGAAGCGCATTTCGCTCAGATAGGAGAACGCATATGACCAGAGAAGCCATAGAAACGCATATAGAAAAGCTATACGGCTGTGCGCCGGATTATCCGTGGATGCAATATCCAGGCTACGCTGTGTATCGGCATGCCGACACGCGCAAATGGTTTGCGGTGATGATGCATCTGCCGAAGCGCAAATTCGGTATAGAGAAAGACGGCGGCGTGGATGTGATGAATGTAAAATGTGACACCGTTTTGCTTAGCGGGCTGCTTGCAAAGCCGGGTTTTTTTCCTGCATATCATATGCATAAGGGGAAATGGATTTCTGTTCTTTTAGACGGCAGTGTAGAAGATGGACAAGTGCAGGGGCTTATAGATATCAGCTTTAATCTGACGAAGAAAAAAGAGAGGTAATCTTATGAAAAAGTGCAGAATTACCGTAATGAAAATGGTACGACACGAGGATTTGATTGCAAAATATGAAAATCCGATAGAACACGCCTGCGATTTGCGCGAAGGTCAGGTGTTTATCGCAAACGGCTGGCAAAAGCCGGACGGACTGTGCGACAGCGCGTGGGAGAGCATGTCCGCGTTTGTGATGACGCTTGCGCACGGCGGCGAAAATATCTATGACGGCTGGATGCAAAATCCGAAGTCGGCGATGATTTCGTGCAATGACGGCTTTCGCCCGGTGAGCTTTTATATAGAGGCTTTAGATGAGTGATTAAAAGGAGAAGGCTATGGCATCGAGTAAGGCGTATCTGGAATTTATATTAGAACAGCTGTCCGGCCTGGACGGGATCACGCATCGGGCGATGATGGGGGAATACATCCTATACTATCAAGGTAAAATCGCGGCATATATCTGCGATGACCGACTGCTTGTTAAGCCGGTGCCTTCGGCAATTTCCATGCTGCCGGATGCGGAATATGAGCTGCCCTATGCGGGGGCAAAGGAGATGCTGCGCGTCGATACTGTGGACGACCGCGCATTTTTGGCGGCGCTCTTTGATGCGATGCTTCATGAGCTTCCGGCACCGAAGAAAAAGGGGAAATAACATTGCAAAAAATTATGATTATCGGCTGCTCGGGTGCAGGAAAAAGCGTGTTTGCGCGCAAGCTGCGCGACAAGACCGGGCTGCCGCTGTATTATTTAGACCAAATCTGGCACAAGCCGGATAAAACCAATATCACAAGAGAAGAATTTGATGTAAGGCTATCGAAAATCGTGCAAAAGGCGCGCTGGATTATCGACGGCAACTATCAGCGCACGCTGGAGCTGCGCCTGCGCGCGTGTGATACGGTGATTCTGCTCGACTATCCGGTGGAGGTATGCCTTGCCGGTGCGGCGGCGCGCGTCGGTACGGTGCACGAGGATTTGCCGTGGGTCGAGGATGTATTCGACGAGGAATTCCGGCAGTGGATTCTGGATTTTCGCAGTGAAGCCTTGCCAAAAATTTATGAGTTGCTTTCAAAATATGAAAACGAAAAGAATATTCTGATTTTTAAATCGCGCGCGGAAGCGGATGCATATTTAGAAGAGGTGTCAGCATGAATAAGAAAAATGAATACAATCTGGCAAGATATGCCTGTTACAGTTCAAACATCGCGTTGGCGGTGGTTTCGAGCCTGTCGCCGCTTTTGTTTGTGACCTTCCGCGAGGTGTACGGCATTTCGTATACGCTACTCGGTCTTTTGGCGGTGGTTTGCTTTTCGACGCAGCTGCTCATCGATTTGGTGTTCACCTTTTTTACAAAGCTGTTTCCGATACATAAGACCGTGCGTCTTATGCCGATGTTTACCTTCTGTGGACTTTTGATTTACGGTATTTTTCCGGCAATTTTTCCGCAGGCGACATACATATGGATTGTCATCGGCACGGTGGTTTTCTCGATTTCCGCAGGCTTGAATGAGGTGCTCGCCAGTCCGGTGATTGCGGCGATTCCGAGCGAAAATCCCGAACGTGAAATGAGCAAGCTGCATTCGATGTATGCCTGGGGTGTGGTAGGTGTTGTGATTTTCAGCACGCTGTTTTTAAAGCTGATCGGCAGAGAAAACTGGTATTGGCTGCCGATTTTACTGTCGGTTATACCGCTGACAGCATCTGTTTTATTTGCCTGGGCAAAGCTTCCGCCGATGGAGCTTGGTGGTGATACGGGCAAGGGAGAAAAGCTTTTCTGCCCGGGATTGGTGATTTGCTTTGTGTGTCTGTTTCTCGGCGGTGCGACAGAGTGTACGATGACTTTGTGGGCATCGAGCTTTGTGGAAAGCGCGCTCGGCGTATCGAAGGTCATCGGCGATATTTTAGGCTTTGCTGTGTTTGCCGCACTTTTGGGCTTCGGGCGCTCGCTTTATGCTAAGTACGGAAGTAAAATATTAAATGTGATGCTTATGGGGATGCTTGGGGCGAGTGTTTGTTATATGACGGCGAGTCTTAGCTTAAATCCGATGATCGGACTTTTGGCTTGCATGGCAACGGGCTTTTGTGTTTCGATGCTTTGGCCGGGTACGATTATTTTTGTCGGCGAAAAATTTCCCGGTGCCGGTGTGGCGGTATACGCGCTGATGGCGGCGGGCGGCGATATGGGCGCATCTGTTGCGCCGCAGCTGGTTGGTATTCTGTCGGATACCATCGGTGCAAGCGGCTTTGCCGCTGATTTGGCACAAGCGCTGCACATCGGCGCCGAGCAGGTCGGTATGCGCGCAGGTCTTCTAATTTCTGCTATCTTTCCGCTTGCAGGCGCGATGGTGATTTTGTATATGAAGCGGTATTTTAAAAAACGCTAAGGTGTACGGTTCGTGGATTGCCTGCTTAAACGTTTTGCGCTATGCTTAGGTCGGAGGGGGAGAAAGGATGGATTTAATCAAAAACGGAAAGCTCCTTTGCGACTTGAGAAGGGCTAAGGGGATGACACAAAAAGAGGTTGCTGAAAAGCTCGGCGTTGTGCCGAAAACGGTTTCAAAATGGGAAACGGGACATGGCTTTCCCGATGTATCGATGCTGACTGCGCTTGCGAAGGTTTTGGGTGTGGACGAAAAGGTGCTTTTGTCGGGCGAGCTTTCTAAAAACCGGGCATCGGCAGGAAATATACAGCGCATCAGCTTCTATGTTTGCCCCGATTGCGGCAGTATGCTGCAGGGCGTGGGCGCGGCAAAGCCGGTCTGCTGCGGAAAGCCGCTTTTGCCGCTTAAGGCGCAGGAAACAGACGATACACATACACTGCGTATTTCGGAGCTTGAAAACGATTATTATATTGAATTTAATCACGAAATGATAAAGCAGCACTACATCAGCTTTGTCGCACATGTGCGGTTTGACCGCGTGCTGACCGTGAAGCTGTATCCGGAGCAGGCAGCAGCTGTACGTATTCCAAAGCTGCCGGGCAGGTTATATTATTACTGCAGTAACCATGGTTTGTTTGCATATGCATACCAACGCACTTGATATTTTTCTTTTGCGGGGTTGTGCTTTAAGAGTAACAATGGTATAATGAATGCGCATTGTATATGTTATGTTTCAAGGAAAAAAGGAAGGAAATCAGAATGTCGCGCATTTCGATTATGCATCTTTTAAAACTCGTTTTTCGGTCGTGTCTGTTTTTGGCGGCAACGGTTGTTTATATGATAAACCGCCTGCAAAACACAGAGCATATATTCATTCGTGCCGAGCACCAGCCGCTTATTTTGTTTATCATTTGGGCGGTTTTCGTCGTGGAGATGATTTTGCGGTTTTTCCCGTCTTCATTTGAAAGCATGGGCTGCCAAAAGCAGTTTAAACGCAATTTTCAGCCGAAGGAAAATGCAATACATACAAAGACTTTAAATCGGGGCATCGGCTGGGTTATACTGTTTTGGATTGTTTTAAACGGAGGCATCGGTGCGCTGTATTATGTCGGCTGCATTGATGAAGGTATTTTGGTGCTCATCAGCCTATTCTATTCAGTGTGCGATATGATTTGCATCCTGTTTTTCTGCCCGTTTCAGACGTGGATAATGAAAAACAAATGCTGCACAAGCTGCAGAATTTACAACTGGGACTATGCGATGATGTTCACACCGCTGATTTTTGTGGAAAACATTTTTGCGTGGAGCATTTTGTTTTTTGCCGTTGTGCTGCTTTTGCGCTGGGAAATTACGGCGTATCTGCATCCGGAGCGATTTTCGGAAAGTGAAAATGCGTGTCTGTCCTGCGCAAATTGCAAAGAAAAGCTTTGCCATCATAAAACACAGCTGCGTCATTTTCTTGCGACGTACAGAAAAAATTCATAAAGTATAAAAAAAGAGCTTGCAGCTCTTTTTTGTTTTACGAAAAAGTTTCGCACCGTAAGATTTGACGAAACCGTGAATGCGTGGTAAAATCTAATTAATTACATCCTAAATCATACAGAGGAGGATAAAAATGAAGTTTACAGCGGCAGGGGATATGATTATCCAACGAAGAATTTATGAAAGCTACGAGGGCTTTAAAGAACTCGCACCGTTTATCGGTCAGGGCGATGCACGCTTTTTCAATTTGGAAACGACGCTCAACTACGAGGGTGAAACCTGTGCGTCGCAGTTCAGCGGCGGTACATACATCCGTACCTATCCGGAAATTTTAGACGATATCAAGCCGTTCGGCTTTAATATGACAAGCTTTAATAACAACCACGCGCTTGATTTTTCCTACGGCGGCTTTTTAAAGACGCTGGAGAGCGTAAACGAGAGTGGCTTGGTGCACGCCGGCTGCGGCAATAATCTGGCAGAAGCAGCTGCGCCGCGCTATCTGGAAACACCGAATGGAAGAGTGGCACTCATTGCGGTCAATACCAATTTCGATCCGTCGATGATGGCAGGCGAGCAGACGCCGCGCGTACCGGGCAGACCGGGCGTGAACGGTATGCGTTTAAATAAGCATGTTCAGCTGCCGCAAGAGGATTTTGAGCATATCCAGAGGATAGCAAAGCTGACCAACATCAATGCCTCCAAGGAGATTACCCGAAAGGAAGGTTATCAGCCGGAGCTGAAGGAAGGCTTTTGCGAGCTTGGTGAGCTGCAGTTTAAGGTGGGCGATGAATACAAGTTTGTGCAGGCGCTCAATGAAACGGATATGGCGCGTGTGGAAAAGGCGATTTACGAAGCACAATTCCAGGCGGATTACATTATGGTTTCCATTCATTCGCATCAGCTTGAGGGCGATGCAAAGGAAAATCCGTCCGCATTTTTAAAGGACTTCGCGCACCGCTGTATTGATGCCGGTGCACACGCCGTTGTCGGACACGGCCCACATCTTCTGCGCCCGATTGAAGTATACAAGGATTGTCCGATTTTCTATTCGCTCGGCGACTTTGTGCTTCAGCTCTACAGCGTAGAGCTTGCTCCGGCAGAGTTTTTTGCAAAGTATAACCTGCCGGCGGATGAAACCGTGCACGCGCTTTTAAAAAAGCGCTCGAAGAACTTTACGGTAGGTCTGATGACCGATCCGAGAATGTTCAGAGCGGTGATTCCGTATTGGGAAACGGACGGCACGAAAATGACAAAGCTTGTTTTGATGCCGATTGAAATGAAAATGGACGGACACAAGTCTGAAAACGGATTGCCGCGCAGAAGCTACAATCCTGAAATTTACGAATACTTAAAGAAGATGAGCGAGCCGTACGGCACAAAGCTGACATTGCGCGACGACGGCTTGATTGAATGTGAATGGTGAGGTAGAGAATATGAATTTACTTGGTGTGGACTACGGTACGACCTCGGTGAAGGCGGCGCTGTTTGATGAAGACTTAAACCAGCTTGCCTGCGTCAGCGAGGACTATACCTTAAAGACAAAGGGCGACATTGTGGAATTTGAAGCAGAGCGCTATTGGGAGATTTTCAAAACCGCGCTCGGTAAAATCAGCGAAACCGGCAAGGTGGATGCGCTTGCGATTGATACGCAGTGCGAAACCCTGATTTTAACGGATGCAGACGGCAATCCCGTGCGCGATGCAATCGTGTGGCTCGACAACCGCGCCACCGAAGAAGCGGCGGAGATCGAAGCGCACTTCGGCAGAGAAAAGGTGTATGAGGTAACGGGGCAGCCGGAGATTACGGCTACCTGGCCGGCGTGTAAGCTTTTGTGGATTCAAAAGCATGAGCCGGAAGTCTGGGCAAAGACAAAGAAAATCTTCCTTTTAGAGGATTATATTCTATATAAGCTGACCGGTAAGTTCGTGACAGAAAAAACGCTGCAGTCCTCAAGCCTGTATTTTGACATCAAGGGCAGCATCTGGTGGAAGGAAATGCTCGATTTCATCGGCGTCGGCGAGGAAATGCTGCCGGAGCTGTATAGCAGCGGTAAGTATGTCGGCGACTATAACGGCATCAAGGTTGTAACCTCTGCAATGGACCAGGTGGCAGGTGCCATCGGTGCAGGCGTTGTGGAAAAGGGCATCGTCAGCGAAATGACGGGTACGACTATGGCCATCTTTATGCCGACAGACAGCATGCCTGCCTATGATCCGGCAAGTATTGTGCCGTGCCATTACAATTATGATGACGGCTACTGCCTGCTTTCCTGGAGCCCGACGGCGGGTATGGCATTGAAGTGGTTTAAAAATGCATTTTTAGCAGAGAAGAATTTCAAAGAGCTGGACGAAATGGCGGAAAAGGTTTCTGTCGGCAGCGACGGCGTGACATTTTTACCGTACCTTTGCGGCTCGACGATGCCGAAGTATAATCCGG
Organism: Clostridia bacterium; assembly: GCA_045532715.1. Lineage (GTDB taxonomy): Bacteria > Bacillota > Clostridia > UBA1381 > UMGS1253 > RGIG2041. Next base: position 3,309 of record JAZSGM010000147.1, on the reverse strand, counting down.
ATGCGCGCGGCAGCTTTACCGGTCTTGCGCCGGAGCATACAAGTGCACATTTTGTGCGCAGTATTATGGAATCCGTATCCTGCATTTTAAAGAGCAACTTAGATTATTTAAAGGTGCCGGTCAAGGAAATCCGCGCAATGGGCGGCGGCGCACTGAGTAAGCTTTGGTGTACGATGAAGGCAAACTTAACGGGCAAAACACTCGTGACGCTGAAAAACAAGGAAACGGCATGCCTCGGCTCGGCGATTCTGGCAGGCGTAGGCGCAGGCTGCTTTGCATCGGTGAAGGCAGCGTGTGCAAAAATTGAAACCGATAAGGTGTATGCACCGACCGGCGAGGATTACAGCGCAGTTTATGAAAATTATACATACTATGATAATTTGTTAAATGTAAGAAGGGAGAAATGAGTTATGGTAAAAGCAGCATTTGTTGGCTTTGGTGAAGTCAACACACCGTATGATATTATTGTAAAGAAGTGCAGCGAAGCAGAGGCAGCACTCAAAAAAGAGGGGATGGAGCTCGTTTCCGTATTCCCGGTAACGGACGATTATGAGGAAAAGGACATCAAAAAGGCTGTAGATGCCTTAAATGGGCAGGAATTTGATGTTTTGGTGGTTTGCATCGCTGGCTGGATTCCGACACACGCGGTTGTGAAGGTAACGGAGCATTTCCGTCATAAGCCGATGGTTTTATGGGGGCTTTGCGGCTGGATGGAGGAAGGCCGCCTCGTTACAACGGCGGACCAGGCAGGCACAAGCGCAATCCGCAAGACGTTTTACGATTTGGGCTACACCTTTAAGTATGTTTACGATATTATCGGTCTGCCTTCGAAGACAAAGACCGTATATAACTATGCAAAGGCAGCGGCTGCGGCAGCGCGTCTGCGCCACGCGCGCAGCGGTATGGCAGGCTACCGCGATATGAACCTGTACGGTACGCAGGTGGATGGCGCATCCTTAAAGCGCGAAATCGGTCCGGAAATTGAAACCTTTGAAATGCTTGAAATTGAGCAGCGCTATCAGAAGGTAACGGATGCTGAAAAGCAGGCAGTGATTGACAAGTGCATGTCCAAGTGGCACTTTATGAAGGCGGCAAATCCGGAGAGCATGAAAAAGGCTGCCGGCTACTATCTTGCAGTCAAGGCGATTTGCGACGAGCGTGGCTATGATGCGGTTTCGTTAAAGGATGTTGACGGTATGAAGAAGCTCTTAGGCTTCCCGCCGGCGCCGATTTTTATGCTGCTTTCCGACGAGGAAGGGCTTTGCACCGTACCGGAAAATGACGGTCTCGGTACGATTACACAGCTGATGGTAAAATATTTGACCGGTCAGTGTGCGTTTTATTTAGAGTTTTATGAGTTCTTCACCGACCGCGTGCTTGCAGGCGTACCGGACTATGTACCGGCAGAGGTTGTTGACGGCGAGGTTACCGTGATGCCGGCGGCATTTGGCGAACTCAGCGAGGGCATCTTAAATGTCAGCAAGGTGAAAACCGGCACAGTGACAATGTGCCGCTTAACCTACGATGACGGCAGATACTATATGCATATGGTCAAAGGCGAAGGCGTTACCCCGAGAAAGTGGGAGGAGGCCGGCTGGACACAGCCTGCACCGCAGCTGCCGGGCCTTGAGGTTATCTTAGACGATGTCGAGGACTTTGCACAGAATGTAATGTGCCAGCACTACATCATTTCCTACGGCGACAATACGGAGCTGATTGCAAATCTCTGTGACATTTTGGGTATCGAAATTATCTGATAAAGAAGGCATTTGATATGAAACAGAAACAGCTTTCAAGCGTGAAGCTGAGTATTGTACTGTTTTTGCTGCTTTTTGTGGCACACGCTACGGTATACATGACAAAAAATATGTTTTCGGCAGCCATGGCATCTATTGTAGAGGTCGGCGCGATGACAAAGTCGCAGACCGGTCTGATCAGCGCGGTGTTTTGGCTGATTTACGGCACATTTCAAATCATCGGCGGCTTTGCGGCGGATAAATATTCGCCGTTTAAGCTCGTCTTAATCGGTATTTTAAGCGGCATCGTGTCCAATGCGGTGATTTATTGTAACCAAAGCTACGGCGTGGTTATGGCGGTATGGTGCATTAATGCGGCACTGCAGTTCGGTCTGTGGCCAGGCATATTTAAAATTACGACTACGCAGATTGCACCCTCTTTTCGCCAGACGGCAATTTTCTGGGTGCTTTTGTCGACCAGCACCGGTCAGGCAATCAGTCTTTTAGTGGCATCGTTTGTATCAAACTGGGTGGATAATTTCCTGATTTCCGCGATTACGCTCGGTGTATTTTTAGTGCTTTGGGTGGTAATCTATAAGCTTTTGGAACGCAATATGGTCGAGGTCGAGGTGCAGGCGCGAGATACGCAGGCCGCAAAGGACGATACGGATATGAAGTCCCTGATGCAAAAATCGGGCATTTTATGGGTGGTGCTGATCAGCTTGATTGCGACGGCAATCAGCACGGGACTGAAGACCTGTGCACCCACGATGCTGATGGAATCGTACGGCGATTTGTCGGCGGCGGTGGCGAACCGCTTAAGCGTATTTTTGATTGTGTTTTCCGTGCTGGGTATGGTTTTGGCAGGCGTATTTCGTAAGAAGGTGACCTCCAACGAGATGCAGGCAATCTGCACCTTTATCTTTCTTGCAATGCCGTTTGTGTTTATGGCATGCACGGTCGGTATTTGGAATTATTGGCTGATTTTGGCACTTTTATCCGGCGCGATTATCTTTATTCAAGCGATGACGCCGTTTTCCAATTCGTATTCTGCGGCGCGCTTCAGCGGCTACGGGCGAAGCGGTACCATTTCCGGCATTTTAAACGGGAGTGCGGCGTTCGGCAATGTAATTGCGACCTATGTTTTCCCGGTAATGGCGGAAAACATGCCGTGGAGCTATGTGGTTCTGAGCTGGGGCATCGGCTGCGCAGTGATTATTGTAATCGCAACATGTCTTTATAAAAAATGGACACTGTTTATACACAGTAAGGGAGGAAAATAAGATGAGTTTGTTGATTGGCTGGGCGGAAGAAAGCCTCGTGCCCGAGAAAAAGGCAAGCCTTGCAGGGCAGTTTTTTGAAAGAATTTCCGAATATGTAGAATCTGAGATTACCGTAACGGCGATGGCTGTGGAAGCAAATGGCGACGAAATGATTCTGGCATCTGTGGATTTGGTGGGCTTCGGTATTTCCGCTATGGAGCTGGCACGCGAAAAGCTGGCGGCAATACTGCCGGGCTTTGATGTGCGCAAGCTGATGGTTGCGGCAACGCATACGCACACCTCGCTGATGA
>JAZSGM010000031.1:0-1648 GCA_045532715.1 Clostridia bacterium | reverse complement strand
ACGATCCGACTTAACCTTCTTCTTATTCTGTGACAACCCCTTTTCAGTCTGTGCCTTTGCTTATACGCAGGCAGTTATTTCATACCAGTTGATCTGCGCTTGCAGCTGCTTTGCAGCAGAAGCGCTTTCCTGTCGATAGTTTGTCACGAAGATTGGTTGTCCGGCAGTAATTCTCCGATTTTTATCATCAATCAGCAGCGGTACGAAAGGAAGCCTCTTGCCTGTCTTTTTATAGTACAGCTCGCCTATGTACAAAAAGCCTTCGTAAATCTCGCTGGGTTTATCGTACTTGTCCATATAATGAATATCAGGGTATACGATGAGACTTTCATTTTTCAGCAAATGCCTTACGCCTTGCTTGATTGTGGTCATAGACTTTAGCCCGTCTCGGTATACCGGCACTGCCTGTAAGGACTTCATTAGCGGCGGTGCGATCCAACTCATCACATGGGCGGGCAAATTGAATTTTCTTACCCTCTTTCCGTACCGAGCAGCGAAAGTATACTCTGACATATGTTTGACGGTAGCCTTTCGGTCAAAATACATATGGATGATCATAGGGTGCAATTCGGTAGGCAACCATTTCATTGTGGTGTAAGGGCCGTGCATATCTAAGTGACGGCAAACAAACACTGCAGGCTCCTCCGGCATTATAAAGTCGCACCGATATTTCCGGGAGAAAGTACGAAACAACCAGCGGACAAATCGTCCATAATGACCATAAATATGCGTTTTTATAGGTTTCTTTACAGTATTGCCGGCCAAATGCCGCAGCAGAGTACCGACCACCCGGACACTATCCCGGAAGGTCTCAAAATGCGATATATGGTTTTCCCCATTTTCGGGGTAAATGGTGCGAATGGGCACCTCATACAGCGAGATGTGATTGCGTTTTGCATAAATTAGCATACCGGTTTCGTATTCAAAACGGTCTCCGTTCACTTGCAGAAACTGCTGTGCTGTACTGACCGTAAAGGCACGCAGGCCGGTTTGACTGTCGGAAATGCGGATGCCGTACATCAGCCGCAGCAGACGCAGCATATTGGTGTTTCCTGCCCGGCTTCTTGCAGGAACATTCTCTTGTGAAAAATCACGGCATCCCAAAACGCAAGTCTCCGGGTGTGATTGCGCAGCTTCACATACTGCCAGAACATCCTCAATGGCATGCTGCCCGTCGCAATCCGCAGTAACTAAAATGTCTTCATCGGAAAAATGTTCAGCACAATAAGATAAAGCAGTTTTTAGTGCGTAGCCTTTGCCGTGATTTTCGGGATAGGAAAGCACATCTGTGCGATCCAGCTTTGCGATTTCTGCAAAAACCGAATCAAAACGGCTGCCGCTTCCGTCATTGACCACAATCAAATGATCCACAGTGCTGACCACAAGCGCAGCATATTCAATAAAGGCATTTGGCGGCTCATAAGCCGGAATAATGGCGATTCGCTGCATAAAACATCTCTCCATATTTGGGTTTTGTATTTTTATGGTAGTGTGCCATTATCAAGCAATAATCAACTAAAGTTCAAGATTTGTTGAAGTTTGGTTGAGAAAACATTGCTATAATACAAGCAAAGTATTACTGATTAGGAGGGCTTACGGTGCTAAAGATACTTATTGCGGAAGACGATCAGGAGCTGCGGCAGCTTTT
>JAZSGM010000161.1:0-22539 GCA_045532715.1 Clostridia bacterium | reverse complement strand
CCTCCGACTTCACTGACTACGCCTTTGCGGTGCGCATTGCCGTTAATGTTAAAGGTACATTTTAGTCCTGCCTTTGTAATCACATCCGAAAAGCGTAAGTCTGCTACACAGCCGTCATCATAGCTGAGCGTGACGGCCTTTGCTTTACCCTCCGGAAATCTTAAAAACTGATAACGCATACAAAACCTTCCCTTCCGAATTTATGTCATATCCAAAGTATAGCATATGCTGCCTTCAAATTCAATATGGTATACTTACAAAAAATTCTACAAAATTTTTTCAAAAAATGCTTGACACACGAGAACTTATATGCTATACTTTAAAAGTCGCATTTGAGGACAACCCCGCAAAATGCGTGCACAATTGAAAATATGCTGGTGTAGCTCAATTGGCAGAGCAGCTGATTTGTAATCAGCAGGTTGCGGGTTCGAGTCCCATCACCAGCTCCATATGGAAGAGTTCCCGAGTGGCCAAAGGGGGCAGACTGTAAATCTGTTGCTTTCAGCTTCGATGGTTCGAATCCATCCTCTTCCACCAAACAGAAAAGGACATCCAAAGGATGTCCTTTTCTGTTTGCGTGACAAGAAGAGGATGGATTCGAAGGGGAGCGGCAATGAATGACTGTCCGGTGGACAGTCAGAACCGCGACCGGGCCTCGCCGCAGCGAGGCGAATCCAAAATGGGAAAAGCGCAGAAGCTCCAAAGGATGTCCTTTTCTGTTTGTGTGATAAGAAGAGGATGGATTCGAAGGGGAGCGGCAAAACGCGCTTGCACACCGTGTTCGCCTGTAGTATAATAAAATAAATCTAAGTTATATACTTACAAAAGAAAGCAGGAATCCTTTGGTTATGATCAAAGAAAAAGCCTTTTACAAAAACTTCTTTTCATTATGGTACGTGCTTGTACTCAATAACATTATCATCCTCGGCGTGAACCTGGCTGACAATATTATGCTGGGCAATTACAGCGAAGCCGCACTCTCGGGGGCTGCTGCCTGCAATCAGCTTCAATTTGTATTTCAGCAGATTATTCTGGGCATCGGCAATACGATGGTTATTCTCGGCAGTCAGCATTGGGGACAAAAGAATACGGCGCAAATCAAGAAGCTGGCAAGCGGTGCTTTGCTATGCGGTCTCGCGGTTGGTATCATTTTATTTGTGTCTACGGCTATGTTTCCGCGACAGATTATTGGAATTTTTACAGGTTCGGATGCTATTATTTCCGAAGGCGTCGCTTATCTTAAGGTCATCAAATATACCTATCCGGTCTTTGCGCTGACCAATGTTTTGCTTCCGACACTGCGCTCGGTCGAAAGTGTAAAGATTGGATTTTACGTGTCCATTGCGACACTGGTTGTTAATATTTCTTTAAACTACATCCTCATTTTCGGCAAACTCGGTTTTCCGGTGCTGGGGTCTACAGGTGCAGCGCTTGCGACTTGTATTGCACGCATAGCAGAGCTTTTGGTTGTTTTATGGTTTCTTGCATTTCGTGATAAAAAGCTGCATTGGAGATTGCGGGATTTTGCGCAGTTCGATTTGTCGTTGTTTAAGCTTTTTGTGATTACCTGCCTTCCGGTTGTCCTTACGGACGGACTGTTCGGCATCTCAACAGCGCTGCAAACCGTTATTCTGGGGCATATGAACGATGCTGCCATATCGGCAAATTCTATAGCAACTTCGCTGTACCAGTGCTTAAAGGTTGCCTCGGTTGGTTCGGCGGGTGCAGCTGCCGTTCTTATCGGCAAAACAGTGGGGGAAGGAGATATTTCCAAAACGCGTGCGTATGCGAAAACGATGCAGGTCATCTTTTTGGGGATTGGTCTTTTGACCGGTATTATACTGTTCTATTTGCGCAATCCGATTCTGGCCATGTATAAAATCAGTGCAGAAACCGAAATGCTGGCAAACGGGTTTTTGCTTGTTTTGTGCGTCGCAGGTATGGGTATGGCTTATCAGATGCCGGTCAACTGCGGTATTGTCCGTGGGGGCGGTGACACGAAATACATTTTGCGACTTGATGTAATCAGCATCTGGTGCATTGTGCTCCCGGTATCGGCACTTGCGGCGTTTGTATTTCATCTGCATCCGATTGTTGTCATTGCCTGCTTAAATGCAGATCAGGTATTCAAATGTATTCCTGCGGTTATCAAAGTCAACCGTTTTAACTGGATTAAAAAGCTGACTTAAAATAGAAGGGGGAAATTCCAATGGAAAAGAATCTTAATGCAAACTCGCGCCATTACGGTATAGATTTTTTGCGCGTTGTGTCTATGTTTATGGTCTGTATGCTGCACGTTATAGGCGGTGGAGGTATTCTAAATGCCGCCGTGCCGCAATCGGTAAATTATCACCTTGCATGGTTTTTAGAAAGTCTGACGTTCTGCGCGGTAAACTGCTATGCGCTGATTTCCGGCTATGTCTGCTTAAATGCCAGACATAAATATGCCGGAATTGTAAATCTTTGGTTGCAGGTTGCTTTTTATTCCGTGCTGATTACGTTTTTGTGCGGTAAGCTACATCCGGAGTGGCTGTCGGCAGAGGTGTGGAAAAAGGCGTTTTTCCCGATGACGATGGGGCAGTATTGGTATTTTACGGCATATTTTCTGTTGTTTTTCGGCATGCCGATTTTGAACGGTGGTATCAAAGCGCTTTCGAAGAAAAAACTACGCACACTTTTGGTTGTCGGCGGAATTGTACTAACGTGCCTGCCGCGCGTGTTTGCGCGTGACACCTTCGGTACAGCTGACGGCTATAGTGCTTTGTGGCTTGCTTATCTGTATGTTTTTGGCGGCTACATTAAGCTGCACGGTATAGAGAAACAGGCGAAGTCGCCAATCTGCCTGTTGATTTTCTTGCTTGCCGTTGCGGCTTCCTGGGGGGTTAAAATTCTGATGGAAACTATGGTTCGTGCGGAGTGGAGTATGGCTTTCATATCCTATATGTCCCCGACGATGGTTGTGGCAGCAGTTGCATTGTTTTTGTGCTTTGCAAAAATGCAGATAAAAGTCGGCAGACGCTTGATCGCTTTTTTTGCACCGCTGTCCTTCTCGGTGTTTCTGATCCATACGCACCCGCTGGTTTTTTCAAATTATCTGTGGGGCGCATTTGCCTTTTTAGCTGAAAAACCATGGTATGTTATGTTCGGCGGCATACTTGCAGGTGCGCTCGGCATTCATTTGTGCTGCAGTATGATTGACCTGCCGCGACATCTGCTTTTCAAATTCGGCATCGCAAAGCTTACTGCGCGGATTGAAACGAAGCTTTCTAAATAAATATAAAAGGCTCAGTTCAATGCACCGAGCCTTTTGTGTTATATAATTTCAAATTGGAGACTGCGCAGAATATCAATCGCTTTTTCGTGGAGCGAATCATCGTTGGATGCGCATAAATCCTTAGCAATTTTAATCGTCGCATTTTTAAAATGACTTTGCAGCATTACGGCATTGGAGAGCACACAAAGGTTGGTGACAACGCCGCAAAGCTCAATTTCTTCAATTTTACCGCAGTGCTCCTTAATAAGAATCGGCAAATCTTTGGAACCGAAACACGATTTTGCCACCGTGTGCACTTGTGGCATGCTTAAAAAGTCCGTCATACAGGGACACAGTTTTGCACCCTCGCTGCCGCGCAGACAGTGCGCAATCGGCAAGTGCTGCCCTTCGCGGGTGTTCAAATAGGTGTCATCGTGAATGTCTAATGTAAAAAAGACTTCATATCCGTCGCGCAGTGCTTCGGCGACACGGTTATAGAGCGGCTTTTCCAAAAGCTTTGCCTTGGGAAAACCGAGCTTGCCGGTTACAAAATCGTTCTGATAATCTACAACAACCAAAATCTTTTTCATTTCACTCACCTCAACTTAATTTTACAGGATTTTCATTTTTTTGTCAATTGTTGCCTGTACTCTTGCGCTGATAAACCTGAATCCACTTGTCCGTGAAAAAGCGTGCTCCGTAAATTGCCGCGCGCACAATCCAGTCAAGCACCATTGCATAGTAGACACCGACTACGCCCATATCGAACGCCAATACAAATAAATAGGAAAAGCCAATGCGGCAAATGAACATTGTCAGCAAGGAAATGACCATCGGGAAACGCACATCCGATGCCGCACGGAAGATGTTGATAATCATAAATGCAAATGGGTGTATCCACATCATGCAGTTGTTGATATACTCCATTTTCACACTGAGCTCAAGTGCCGCAGGTGACAAATTAAACCACGATGTAATCTGCGGCGCAAATACCGTCAGTATAGCAAGCAGCGGCAAAAGGATGATGTACTCAATGCCAATCAAACGGTATGCATTTTGCTTTGCCTGCCTGAATTCCCCTGCACCCATACACTGTCCGACGATTGCCGGCACGCCCATACCGATTGCAATGCCCGGAATATAAGTGAAGCTTGTGATTTTGTTTGTGATTGCGTATGCAGCGACCGCGCTTGTACCCAATGTGGAGACCAGACTGGCAAGCATCACCTTGCCAAACTGAAACAGTGCATTTTCCATACCCATCGGTATGCCGAAGCCGGATATTTGTGCAATCATCTTTATGCTTAGCCTGTTTTCATGCAGAAAATCTATCCGGATTTTCCCGCCGGTATGACGCATGGAATAGCAAAGCATCGCCGCACCGGCTACTCTGGAAAGCAGGGTCGGTATTGCCACACCGTATACCCCGGCGTGGAACACAAAAATACCGATTGCGTTGCCGGCAACATTGATGATGTTCATCACAATAGAAGAATACATTGAAATACGTGAATTGCCTTCTGCCCGGAATGTTGCGGCGAGTGAATTGTAAACGGAAAAAAACGGAAGTGACAGCGAAGTAACAAAAAAGTATTTCACGGCATTTTCCATCACCGCATATTCCACGCTGCCATACAATATCTTTAGTATACCACGGTTAAAAACAATCGTTATCAACGCAATAAAAACAGACAGCAGCAGGTTGGAAAGCAAAAGCTGTTTTGCATACCGCCCCGCCTGCAAGGTATCACCCTTGCCGAGATTTTGCGAGCAAAGCACCGCCCCGCCGGCGGCGAACGACGAAAGCAAGGTGAGTAAAACCATATTGAGCTGATCGACTAAGGATACGCCTGATACAGCCGCCTCGCCGACACTGGAGACCATCATCGTGTCTGCCATGCCGACCAATATCGTTAAAAACTGCTCAATAATCAGTGGGAAAATAATTGCAAGTATCTGCTTTTTTGTAAACATTTTGATGCCTTCTTTCTTTCGCATAGTATAACATTTTGCAGAAGGCAAGTCAAACGGAATCGCACTTTTTTGCCGTAATATATCAAATTTTTGTCAAATCGTGCAAATTGCTTGACTTTGTTTTTTTCGTGTACTAAAATGGCACTGTAAAATGTTATCTTAAAAGAAAGGTGATTTACTATGAAGCATAAGTTATGCGTGGTCGGTTTTGGCGGCATGGGCGGATGGCATGTAAACCATGCACTCAAAAGCGATGTTGTGGAGCTGGCAGGTATTGTAGATATTGATGAAGCAAAGCGCCAGAAGGCACGTGATATGGGGATTCACGTATATGAAACGCTCTTGGATGCACTTGCAGACGAAAGCGTAGAACTCATTACCATTGCTACGCCGAATGATGTACATGAGGAAATTGCCATTGCTGCAATGGAAGCAGGTAAGAATGTCATTTCCGAAAAGCCGGTAACGCTTTCCTGTGACTCTTTGCAGAGAATGATTGATACATCCAATAAGACAGGCAAGCTCTTTACCGTACATCAGAACAGACGTTGGGATGTAGACTATCTTGCTGTAAAGCAGCTTAAGGAGAGCGGCGAGCTTGGGAAGCTTCTGACGGTAGAATCCAGAATTCACGGTTCGCGTGGTATTCCGAGTGACTGGAGAGGAATTAAAAAATTCGGTGGTGGTATGCTCTACGATTGGGGCATCCATTTGATTGACCAGGTACTGCAGATCTTTACCCAGAAAACAAGCAGTGTTTACTGTACGTTTGATCACATCACCAACAATGAGGTAGATGACGGTTTTAAGCTGACGATTACGTTTGAAGACGGTGCAACCGCTTATGTTGAGGTTGGTACATACAATTTTGTTGCAATGCCGCGCTTCTATGTGCGTGCTAAGGACGGCAGCGCGATTATCACGGACTGGACAAAGAATTGCGAGGTTGTAAAGTGCAAGGCATGGCATGAAAGTGATGTTGTGCCGGTGCAGACGGCAGCCGGTCTTACCAAGACCATGGCACCGCGTGATGAAATCACGACGGATACCTATAAGCTGGACATTCCGAAGTCTGACGTACACGATTATTACAGAAATATCTGTGCCACACTTGAGGGTAAGGCAGAGCAGATTGTTAAGCACCACGAAATGATGCGCGTGCTGCGCGTGATTGAAGCGGCATTTGAATCCGTAGAAAAGGGCAATGTCGTAAAGTGCGAGCTGTAAGATAGGTTTTAAAAGGACGCATATGCGTCCTTTTCGTTTTTCTACCCTTGAAAAAACAGGCAATATCCTGTATAATACTGTCGGACAAGAGAATTTTAACTACGATTTGTGCTGATGTTTGGCGGAACGGAGATTTTTATGAAGATGAAATATACATACGGGTTAAAGCGCGGTTTACCGATTGCGCTCGGCTATTTGTCGGTGTCGTTCGGGTTTGGTATTTCCGCGGTGAGCGCAGGACTTTCGCCGTGGCAGGCAGTGCTGATTTCTTTAATGAATGTGACCTCGGCGGGACAGCAGGCCGGCGTTGCCGTTATGGCGGCGGCAGGCACGGCAATTGAGATGATGCTGACGCAGCTGGTCATCAATTTGCGCTACTCTTTAATGGGAATCGCGCTGACACAGAAGCTGAGCGACAAATTCACCTTTTTACATAGACTCCTTTGTGCATTTGGCATTACAGATGAGGTGTTTGTAATGGCAGCTTCAGAGGAGGAGGCAATCACACCGGCGTATATGTACGGACTGATTACATTGCCGATTCTGGGGTGGACGCTCGGTACGGCGCTCGGCGCCTGTGCAGGTCAAATCCTGCCGGCAGCCCTTTGCAGTGCCCTCGGACTTGCGATTTATGCAATGTTTGTTGCTATTGTTGTTCCACCGGCAAAAGAAAGCCGCGGTGTTTTGTTCGCTGTAGCGGTTTCGGTTGCACTGAGCTGTATTTTGTATTACGTACCGTTTTTGAAGGCGCATATTTCGCAGGGGTTTGCCATTATTCTTTGCGCCGTAATCGCATCTGCACTTATGGCGTGGTTGATGCCGAGAAGGGAGGATGAGGCTGATGCATAACTATTGGGTTTTGTTGTTGGTTATGGCGGTGACAACGTACCTCATCCGAATGATCCCATTTGCGGCATTTCGTTTCCGCATAAAAAGTCGGTTTATCCGCGACTTTTTATACTACGTACCCTATGCGGTGCTCGGCGCGATGACCGTGCCGTATATCTTCTATGCAACGGGTAATCTTTATACGGCGCTGGCAGGCTTTGTTGCAGCATTTTTGTTGGCATATAAGGGACTTTCCCTTTTGCCGGTTGCGGCAATTTCATGTTTGGTAGCATATTTGGTCGGATTTATATTTTGACAGAAAAAGCGGAAGGTGTTCATCTTAACCTTCCGCTTTAATGTTTTCTGTTATTCTTTTATAATTTTCCATATCTGTAACATGGTTAATGACCTCGCAGAGCAGGTTGGTAGACATTCTTTGCGGCAAGCCGAGCGCGGTTAAAAGTTTTCTGCGTTTGTTTGCGCTGCCTGCACCACCGGTAAAGCCGTCGTTGTATAAATCCATACGCGTAATCGGATTTTCAGGTGCGGGTAGGGGGGTAGCCTCGCCGATAATTGTTGCACCTGCTTTGCGCAGAGTATCAGCCAGAAGTGCGCCGTCAACGCCCTCTACGCCGAGCTTGCCCTCCTTTGATGGCGCGGTTTTTCTTTTTTCTTTGCCGAAAATATCGGGAATATAGGCGTGTTTGATTTTTTCTTTTGCAATGCCCTGCTTCACGAAGTTACGGATAGCAAAGCCCGCAGCATCGGAATCTGTCAGTACGATGATCCCGGTTTTGTCTGCCATTTGCCGTAAGAAAGCGAGTTTTTCCGCATCCTTGAAAATGGCAAATCCGTTTGTGACGAGGATAATCGCATCGACAATGCTTTCTAAACGGATTTTGTCGTACACGCCCTCTACGACAATTGTTTCTTTTATTTTAATCACGCTTCATCACCGTTTTGTGCCTTCTTTTTTCTTGGAGCACGGCGTTTGGCCGGCAGAGTCATCATAACCTCCGTACCTTCGCCTAATTCAGAAGTAATCTGAATTTTGCCGCCGTGTGCCTCTACGATTTCCTTTGCAATGGCAAGCCCGAGACCGGTGCCGCCTGCGGCACGCGTACGCGCTTTATCTACGCGGTAGAAACGTTCAAAAATGCGGTCAATGTCCTTTTTCGGGATACCGATGCCGTTGTCTTTTACTTTGACATACAGCTCGTTATAAAGGTGACCTGCAAACACTTCGATTATACCGCCGTCCGGCGTGTACTTAATTGCATTGGAAATAATATTGGTCAGCACACGCTCCAGCTGATCACGGTCACCAGTGACCGGCGGTAGGTCTGTCGTTGCAACAAAGGTGAGCTTATGGCCCTGTTTTTGTGCGCTCAGATTCATTTTCTCTACAACATTTTCAAGCAATTCACGAATATCAATGCGCGTTTTCTTGACGGTATCCTTGTTGTGGTCGAGCTTGGAGAGCGTTAAAAGATCCTTGATAATGCGCGTCATGCGATCCGCTTCGGCATTGATGGTGGAAAGGAAATGCGCATCCATATCGTCTTCTGCCTTGCTGTCGAGCATGGTTTCCGAATAGGTTTTAATGGTGGTGATCGGTGTGCGCAGCTCGTGCGATACATTGGCAACGAATTCGCGGCGTGCATCGTCTAATCGCTGCAGCTTCGTAATATCCTGCAGGGCGACAACGACACCGGCAATTTTCTTTGTTGTTTTTTCTACAGTTTGCGTAAATACGGCAAAAAATGCCTTGATGACCTGATTGTGCAGGGTGATTGTATGTTCAAGCGTCTGTTTCTTCTTTAAATATAAAATATCACCAAGCTGCAGATTGATGCCGATATCATTCATCAGCGTATCGAAATCTACCAGCGCCGGTTTTTCGATGGAGAGCATATTTGCCGCGACCGGATTGATATGCAGAATCTTACCGTCTGTATCAAAAGCGATAACGCCGTCGGTGAGATTTTCAAGGATTGCAGCAAGCTTCGTTTTTTCGCCGTCCATTTCGCGGATGGTTTTAATCAGCTCGCCGGACATGTAGGAAAATGTATCGGCGAGCTTGCCGATTTCGTCATCCGCCTTTTTGCCATATGTGTTCATAACCTCTACCGTTTCCTCGCCGGAGGCAAGCTTTTCGGCGCGGCGCGTCAAATCCACAATCGGTTTTGTGATGGTGCCGGAAATGAAAAAGCCGAGCAAAAGCGAGATGGCCACGCCCCACAAAAGTGCCTGAAATACAACGGCAACAATGCTTTGCGAAACATCCGTAACTTCGTCTTTGTTATCGGTAATGTAGACCACATAGCTGACAGTATCACCAAAATGGATTGGGTATGCATAGTCCATAATGGAGCTGTAAATGCTGACTTTTTTTCCGACCTCACCATTCATGGCGGCAAGCAGATTTTCTGTTTTTAAAATGGTATCGATGGCATCATCAGCGGAGCCGTCAAGGCAAACGCCGGTTTTTGCATCGAAAATATAGTAATTTCGGTTCTGATTGATACCGAGTCTGCCTGCATCGGCATAGGCTTCGATGATTTCCGAAATGCGATCGGGTGCATTTTCTGCCAGTGCGGCATCGGATAAATCCTTTGCAACCATGCTGTCTGCAAATACGGCATCCATATTGTCTGCAAAGCGACGTGCATAGAAGGTGCCGACCGAGGATACGGCTACCGTACCTGTAATAATCATAACGGACAGCACCAAAAGCACAAACATTGCAATGATTTTCCATTGTAGACTTTTAAACAACCTTTTTCACCTCGGTTTATAAGAAAAATTCGGGCGCGCGGAACGCGCCCGAAAACGAGTCGTTTTTACTTATTTGATGTTATCTTTGTTAAAGCAGTAGCCGACACCGCGCTTAGTCAATACAAAGTTCGGGATACTCGGATCGTCTTCGATCTTTTCGCGTAAACGACGGATAGTTACATCCACGGTACGCACGTCGCCGTAGTATTCATAGCCCCAAACCTTCTCTAAGAGCATTTCGCGGGTAAATACTTTGTCCGGCTGCAGCGCAAGAAACTTCAAAAGCTCAAATTCGCGCAGCGTTAAATCTACCGGATTGTCGTCACGACGCACCTCATAGCGGTCAAGATTTAACACAATGCGACCTGCATTAATCACGCTGGAATCGCCTGCCGGCTTATCCTCCGCATGCTCGTTGACGCTGCGGCGCAGATTTGCCTTGACGCGCGCCATCAGCTCGCGCACAGAAAACGGCTTTGTAATGTAGTCATCCGCACCAAGCTCAAGTCCTAAAACCTTGTCAACCTCTTCGTCGCGTGCAGTCAGCATCAGAATCGGTGTGGAAAGCTTGTTTTCGCGGATTTTGCGGCATACCTCAAATCCGTCCATTTTTGGCAGCATCACATCGAGCAAAATGGCATCCGGATTTTCCGAAAGTGCCAAATCAAGCGCGGTCTGTCCGTCATGGGCAACCATTGTCGTGTACCCTTCTTTTTCTAAATTGATTTTCAAAATCTCCGCGATGGGTATTTCGTCATCTACGATTAAAATGCGCTTATCCATATCTTCTTGCCTCCCGCATCTACAAATTCAATTCTATTTTAACAAACTTATACAAAACTTTCAAGGGAATTTGCATATTTTTATCGAATATTTCTTTTACAGAGATTTTGGAACTTTCAGGAAAGAAAGACGTCTGTATATACAAAGATATTCGGAAAGGAGTATTCATTATGAGCTTTAAAAAAATTTGCAGTCTTTGCCTGGCGATGCTTTTGCTGTTCGGGGTGCTGCCGGCAGGGGTACAGGCCGATGCACAAACGGAGCAGGCACAGGTGCTTGCGCTTGTGCGCGGACGAATCGGAGATACGTCACGCTATACGCATTTTGATTCGAACAGCCGCACGGCGAAGAACGGTGTAACCACCTATCATTTTGAATGGGCGACGGAAGAAGAGGACGGCTATGCTTCACTTTCCGTTTCCTGTAATTCACTCGGTGTGATTACGGATTATTATGCGTATAATCCGTCGGATTCGCGCAAAAGCGAAAAGCCGAACATTCATAAGATGCCGTCTGCGGAAGCGATGGAAAAAGCAAAGGCATTAATGGATCGACTCAATCCGCAGCTGGCGGATGTGCTTGTGCTTTCGCGGCGTTCGGAGGTGGAAAGCCTTTACGATACCGGCTACTCGTATACGGTAACGCGCATGGAAAACGGGATTCCGTTTTACGGTCAGACAGGGTCGGTGCGCATCAATGCGAAGGCAGATGCCCTGGAAAGCTTTTTTATAAATTATGATGCAACGCTGCATGCGGTGGCTGCGGAAGGCTGCATTGACCGTACGGCCGCACAGCAGGCGTATGCGGAAAAGCTGGGGATGCAGCTGGTGTACAAGGCGCAGTATAAGGACAGAGAACGCAGCATCTATCCTGCCTATGTGCCGGCGGCGGAAAGCTATATGTATATTGATGCGAAAACCGGTGAAGCGGTGGATATGCGCAGTGAATACAGTGAGGGAGACCGAGTCCTTGCAAATGGCAGCGCGTCCGATTCGGCAAGCAAAAATGAGGCGATGTTTGATACGGAATTCAGCGCAGCGGAGCTGGAAGAGCTTGAAAAGATTGAAGGGCTTCTGGACAGCGAGTCCGTATTGGGTGCCATTTTGAAAAATGAGCTGCTGGAGGTGCCGGAGGGCGTGATGCTGCAGAGCACAACACGCACGAAGGATATTTATTCTGACACCTTTACATACAATTACCGTTTGGAGAGCCATGCGGAAAAGTATGCAAGTGTGCGTATTGCGGCGGATGCAAAAACCGGTGTACTGAAAAGCTTCAGCTGCTATCGCGATTTTGCGGCAGATCAAAAATATGAAAGCACGGTAGCTGCAGCAAAGTCTGCGGCGGAAAAGCTTGCAGGCGCGGTGCTTGGTGAATACAAGCTCGATGAAAGCTACACTTCCGAGCACGGTGTGCGTTATCACAGATATGTCAACGGTGCGCTGTATGCGCAGGACAGCGTTTCGGTGACAGTGCATCCGGAGAGCGGTAAGGTTACCAATTATAATCTGAACTATACGGAGGCACAGTTCCCGTCGGTAGAGGGTGTGCTTTCGCCGGCGCAGGCGGCGGAAAAGCTGTTTGCCCAGGTGGAGTATACGCCGTATTATATGGCGCGCTATAACAAGGAAGGCATAGCGGAGGTAAAGCTTGTTTATGTGCCGGATGAGGAAAAACCGAATGTGATTGAGCCGTTTACAGGCGTGCTGTTAAACAGCTATTCCGGCGAGGCGTATGCAGATGCTGTGTGGAATGGGTATACGGACATTGCCGGGCACTATGCGCAAAAACAGCTGGAAACACTTGCACGTTTCGGCATCCGTTTTGCGGAGGAAACCTGTGCGCCGGACAAGGTAATTACGCAGGCGGAATTTGTAAGCTTGCTGGTCAGTGCGTTCTACAATGGTGCGGGCACCATTGGTACGGAAACGGATTTTGCGTACCGTCAGGCGGAAAACAACGGTATTCTGACGGCGGCAGAGCGTGCGGATGATGTACCGCTTGTGCGCGCAGCTGCGGCGAAATATATGATTTGTGCCATGGGACTGGATGAAGTAGCTTCCCTTCTGGGAATTTATATTTGTCCGTTTGCGGATGTGACAGAAAATATAGGTCATATCAGCATCTTAAATGCGATGGGCGTTGTGCGCGGTGACGGTGCGGGCAACTTTAAGCCGGATGAGGTGCTTACCCGCGCAGATGCAGCTGTTTTAATTTACAATTATCTGTCGAGATAACATTGACAATGTCGATGCAATATGATATAATTTATTAAATTTTGAGTATCGGCAGACGGACACAATAAAATAAATCGCATGCGGAAACGTATGTGTTTATGACGACATAAAAATCCTGCCGGTGCGGCAGGATTTTTTTATGAGGAAATTTAATTTTTTGGGGGAAGCTATGAAATACAGTTTCGTAAATACACCGCTATACGGAAATACTGACATCACCAAGGGATGCGTGTTTTCCGACGGCAGTGCAGGAGACGGTATTTGTGTTGATTTAAGTAAATATGCTGTTTTGCCCGGTTTTGCCGATGTCCATGTGCATTTGCGTGAGCCGGGTTTTTCTTATAAGGAAACGATTGCAAGCGGCACCAGGGCTTGCGCGCGCGGCGGTTACACGCAGGTGTGCAGTATGCCGAACTTAAATCCGGTACCGGACTCGATGGAAAATTTAAAATTGCAGCTGGATATTATTGAGAAGGATGCCTGCATCGCTGTACAGCCGTACGGTGCAATTACGGTTGGTGAAAAGGGTGAGACACTTGCCGAGCTGGAGGCGATGGCGCCGTATGTGTGTGGCTTCAGCGATGACGGTCGCGGTGTTGCGGATGAAAATCTGATGCGTGCGGCAATGGAAAAAGCCAAGGCGCTCAATAAAATGATTGTAGCACATTGCGAGGATATGGCGCTGGTAAACGGCGGTTATATCCACGATGGTGATTATGCGAAGGCGCATGGGCACAAGGGCATTTGCTCTGCAAGTGAGTACGAGCCGATTGCGCGTGACTTAAAGCTTGCAGAGGAGATCGGCGTGCGGTATCACGTTTGCCATATCTCGACGAAGGAAAGTGTTGCGCTGATACGCGAGGCAAAAGCGAGAGGTGTGGACGTAACGTGTGAAACCGGCCCGCATTACTTAACACTTTGTGATGCGGATTTGCAGGAGGAAGGCAGATTTAAAATGAATCCGCCGCTGCGCTCTGCTGAAGACAGAGATGCACTCATCGAAGGTATTCTGGACGGTACGATTGATATGATTGCGACGGACCACGCACCGCATGCAGCGGAGGAAAAGGCGAAGGGACTTGCCGGCAGTGCAATGGGCGTTGTCGGAATTGAAACGGCATTTCCGGTGATGTATACCGCATTTGTAAAAAGCGGGAAAATGACTTTGGAAAAGCTTTTGGATTTGATGGTCTATACGCCGCGTCGTCGGTTTGGTTTTAAAGAAAACGGTTTCAGCATTTGGGATCTGGATGCGAAATATACCGTAGATCCGGCAGAATTTGTTTCGCTCGGGAAAAGCACACCGTTTACAGGACGTGAGGTGTACGGCAAGTGCCTGATGACGGTGATGGGCGACAAGGTTGTATGGGTAGATGAGGAGTTGAAAAAATGAAGCAAACAGTATTTGAAATCAAAAGCAATGTGTTGCTTGCAAAAAACACCTATGAAATGGTGCTTTCGGGCGACACAAGTGCATTGACCGCGCCGGGGCAGTTTGTCAACATTCAGTTAGACGGCTTTTTCCTGCGCAGACCGATTTCGGTGTGTGATTATACAGACGGCGAGCTAACACTGATTTACAAAGTGGTCGGTAAGGGCACGGAAAAAATGTGCAGGATGGAGATTGGCGAGAAGTTAGATATTCTGGTTGGTCTCGGCAACGGCTTTGATACGGCAAAGAGTGGTGACCGTCCGGTGCTGCTCGGCGGCGGCGCAGGCGTACCGCCGATGTATAACCTTTGCAAAAAGCTTTTGGCAGAAGGCAAGAGCGTCACGGTGATTTTAGGCTTTAACGGCAAAGATGAAATTTTTTATGAGGACAAATTTAAAGCACTTGGTGCAAACACGATTGTAACAACGGCAGACGGCAGCTATGGCGTGCAGGGCTTTGTTACGGATGCACTTAAAACGCTTTCATATTCATATTTTTACACCTGTGGACCGGAGCCGATGCTCAAGGCAATTGATGCTTGTGCTGCTACAAGCGGGCAGCTCAGCTTTGAGGAAAGAATGGGCTGTGGTTTCGGTGCATGCATGGGTTGCACGTGCGAAACAAAGTATGGTAACAAACGCATTTGTAAAGACGGTCCGGTGTTAGAGCGGGAGGAAATCATATGGTAGATACAAAAGTAATTCTGAGCGGCATTGTGCTCGATAATCCGGTTATTCCGGCAAGCGGTACATTTGGTTTTGGTCGTGAGTTTGCCGAGTTGTATGACATCAACTGTCTGGGCACCTTTTCATTTAAGGGTACAACCTTAAACCCGCGTTTCGGCAATGCAACACCGCGTATTGCGGAAACAGAGGGCGGTATGCTCAATGCAGTCGGGTTGCAGAATCCGGGTGTGGATAAGGTGATTTCCGAAGAGTTGCCGGCGCTTTCTACGGTTTTTCACAAGCCGGTGATGGCAAACGTCAGCGGTTTTTCCGAAGAGGAATATGTGACCGTTGTAGAGAGAATGGATAAAGAAGCGCAGGTCGGTTGGATTGAAGTGAACATTTCCTGCCCGAACGTACATGGTGGCGGTTTAAGCTTTGGTACAAGCGCAGATAGTGCGGCGCAGATTACAAAAGCTGTGCGCAAGGTGACAACAAAGCCGTTATACATAAAGCTTTCGCCGAATGTAACAAACATTGCAGAAATTGCAAAGGCGTGTGAGGATGCGGGCGCAGACGGTATCAGCTTGATTAACACGCTTTTGGGGATGCAGATTGACTTGAAGAAGAAAAAGCCACTTCTGGCAAACAAGACGGGCGGCCTTTCCGGTGCAGCCATTAAGCCGGTGGCAGTCCGTATGGTTTATCAGGTATACGAAGCCGTGAAAATTCCGATTATCGGTATGGGCGGCATCATGAATGCTGAAGATGTGCTGGAGTTTATGCTTGCCGGTGCGACGGCGGTACAGGTCGGTGCGGCAAACTTAGTTAATCCGTATGCTTGCCGGGATATTATAAACGATTTGCCGGCAGCAATGGAGAAATACGGCATTAAGAGTCTTAGCGAAATTATCGGACAGGCACACTAACCACAGCAGAGAATGAAAAACAGCAATCTATTATAAGGGGAGATAAAAATGGGTAAGGACGTAATTATTGCATGTGACTTTTCGGGCAGAGATGAGGTGCTCGCATTTTTGGATAAGTTCACCGGCAGAAAGCCGTTTGTGAAAATCGGTATGGAGCTGTTTTATGCAGCAGGTCCGGAAATCGTACGCGAGATTAAGGCACGCGGACATAAGATTTTCCTGGACTTAAAGCTGCATGACATTCCGAATACAGTAAAGAAGAGCATGGCTGTGCTCTCGAAATTGGATGTGGATATGACCAATCTGCACGCTGCAGGTGCAAGCGCAATGATGAAGGCTGCCATTGAAGGCTTAACCCGCCCGGACGGTACACGCCCGATTCTGATTGCGGTTACACAGTTGACCAGCACAAGTGAAGAGGCAATGCGTGAGGAGCTCTTAATTGAAAAGAGTATGCCGGAAACCGTTATGCACTATGCAAAGAATGCGGCGGCATCGGGACTGGACGGCGTTGTATGCTCTCCGCTGGAAGCAAAGGTTGTACATGACAGCTGCGGCAAGGATTTTGTGACTGTTACACCGGGTATCCGTTTTGCGGATTCTGATGTGGGCGACCAGGTACGCGTTATGACACCGGCAAAGGCGAAGGAAATCGGCTCGGACTACATTGTAGTCGGCAGACCGGTAACTGCTGCTGAGGATCCGGTTGCGGCATACCTGCGTTGTGTGGAAGAATTTGTAGATTAATGAAAAAGCTGATATAAGAAAATAAGGAGATAGAAAAATGGAAAAGAAAATTGCGAAGCATCTTTTAAGAATTAAGGCTGTGTTTTTAAGACCGGACGATCCGTTTACATGGGCAAGCGGTATCAAGAGTCCGATTTACTGTGACAACCGTTTGACACTGACAGACGTGGAAGCACGTAATGCCGTGGAGAATGGTCTGGCAGAGCTTATTAAGACAAATTATCCGGAAGCAGAAGTGCTGATGGGCACTTCTACGGCAGGTATTGCACATGCTGCAATCACAGGTCATCTTCTGGATATGCCGATGGGTTATGTGCGCTCCGGTGCAAAGGATCACGGCAGACAGAATCAGATTGAGGGCAGACTTGAAAAGGGGCAGAAGGTTGTCGTTGTCGAGGATCTTATTTCTACGGGCGGCAGCTGCATCGAGGTTGTAAATGTACTGCGTGAGGCAGGTGCTGAGGTGCTCGGTATTGTCAGCATCTTCACTTATGGAATGCAAAAAGGTCTTGACCGTCTCGCAGCTGCAAACGTAAAGAACATCAGTCTTTCCAATTTTGATGCTGTTGTGGAAGCTGCTGCAGAGGAAGGCTATATCCAGCCGGAGGATAAGGCAAGATTGATTGCGTTCCGCAATAACCCGTCTGATGAGAGCTGGATTACAAAATAAAATACGAAAGGGAGATTTGGTATGGAGCACTTAATTGATATTGCTCAGTTGTCTACCGATGAAGTGGATGCGCTGATCCGTAAGGCAGAGGATATTATTGCAAATCCTGCAAAATATGCAGATATATGCCGCGGCAAGACGTTAGCGACACTGTTTTTTGAGCCGTCGACCAGAACACGCTTAAGCTTTGAGGCTGCAATGTATGGTCTTGGCGGCAATGTGCTCGGTTTTTCCGAGGCGCAAAGCTCGTCTGCGTCCAAGGGCGAGAGTGTTGCAGATACAGCAAAGACCGTTTCCTGCTACGCAGACATTATCGCAATGCGCCATCCGAAGGAGGGTGCGCCGCTTGTGGCTTCTATGGCGGCAAGTGTGCCGGTCATCAATGCCGGTGACGGCGGTCATAATCATCCGACACAGACGCTTACCGACCTTTTAACCATTCATAAAGAAAAAGGCAGACTGGATAACTTAACCATTGGTTTTTGCGGTGACTTGAAGTTCGGCAGAACGGTGCATTCGTTGATTACTGCGATTTCCCGTTATAAAAATATCCGTGTGATTTTAATTTCGCCGGATGAGCTTAAGCTGCCAAGCTACATCAAGAAAGATGTACTGCAGAAAAACAATATCGATTATATACAGACCACGGATTTGGAAGCGGTTATGCCGCAGCTGGATATTTTGTACATGACACGCGTACAGCGCGAGCGCTTTTTCAATGAAGAGGATTATCTGCGCTTAAAGGACAGCTATATCCTGACCAAGGAAAAGCTTGCCAGTGCAAAGAGCGATATGGCAATTCTGCATCCGCTGCCGCGCGTAAACGAAATCAGTGTTGCCATTGACGAAGATCCGCGTGCATGCTATTTCAGACAGGTGCTCTACGGCAAATACATCTGTATGGCGTTGATTTTAAAGCTTTTGTGTTTGGAGTCGTAAGTGTATGAATATAGATTCGATTAAAAACGGTATTGTAATTGACCACATTACGGCGGGCAAGGGCATGCGCATCTATCATTTGCTGAAGCTTGATAATCTCGATTGCTCTGTGGCCATTATCAAAAATGTGCAGAGCCGTAAGATGGGCAAAAAGGACATCATTAAGATTGATGCCGACATTCAGATTAATATGGATATTTTAGGCTATGTTGATCCGGGGGTTACCGTTGATATTATTCGTGACAGCAAGCTGGTGGAAAAGCGTTCGATTGATTTGCCGACACAGCTGACGAATGTACTTCGCTGCAAAAACCCGCGTTGTATCACTACGACGGAGCAGGAGCTTGACCACGTGTTCCGTCTGACCGATGCGGAAAACCGCGTCTACAGATGCATTTACTGCGAAACAAAGGCAGCGGAGCATAATTGAGAAAAAAGGAAAGAAACAGTATGGAAAAGAAAAGCAATTACATGCTGGGCGTGCTACTGACATTGCTCGGCGGTATATTTTGGGGCTTTTCCGGTACTTGCGGACAGTTTTTAATGCAGAACTGTAAAATGGACACCAGTTTTTTGGTGTCCGTTCGCCTTTTAGTTGCCGGAATCATTCTGGTGGTGTACGGCTTTATCCGTGACGCGCGCGATATGCTTGGCGTATGGAGGACACCTAACAAAATTGTACGTCTGTTTTTGTTTGCAATATTCGGGCTTGCGTTTTGTCAGTACACGTATCTGGAAGCCATACGGCATACCAATGCCGGCACGGCAACGGTGCT
Source organism: Clostridia bacterium (assembly GCA_045532715.1). Classification (GTDB taxonomy): domain Bacteria; phylum Bacillota; class Clostridia; order UBA1381; family UMGS1253; genus RGIG2041. The sequence continues at coordinate 3,301 of JAZSGM010000161.1, read as the reverse complement.
GCAATATACAGCGCCGGTTATGATTATGGTTTATACCTGCACACTGGCGCGCAGACGCCCGCGCGGGATTGAGGTTCTGTGTGTGGTATTGGCGTTATCGGGTACATTTATCATTGCAACGCACGGCAACCCGGGTTCAATGGCAATCACGCCTGCCGGTCTGGTGTGGGGGCTTGTATCGGCAGTTGCAATGGCGGCGTATTCTTTGCTGCCGGTGGAGCTGACAAAACAGCACAGCGGCATTACGGTTTCTGCTTGGGCGATGTTGATTGCCGGCATCGTTTTTTTGGTGGCAACGCAAAGCTGGAACAAAGCACCTGTTTTGGATGCAAGTGGCATCTTTGCGCTTGGTGGTATGTGTGTTTTCGGTACGGTGTTTGCCTATACAATGTACTTGTGCGGCGTGAAAATGGTTGGTGCGATGCAGGCAAGCATGCTTGCGAGCATTGAGCCTGTTTCGGCGACACTTTTTTCGCTGCTCTGGCTGAAAACACCGTTTATGTGGGTGGATATTATCGGATTTGCCTGCATTTTCGTAACTGTATTTTTATTAGCGAAGAAGAAGGATTGAAACATGAAGAAACTCGGGAAAATGAATGAAGCGGCATGGCTGCTGGGCATTTTGTTTTGCTCGCTGGGGGTGGCGCTGTGTACAAAAGCAGACTTTGGTCTTTCGATGATTGCGGCGCCGCCGTATATCCTGCATTTGAAAATGGTGCAGTACTTTGCATGGTGGTCACAGGGAACAAGTGAGTACATATGGCAGGGAATTTTACTTGTTTTGATGTGTATCATCCTGCGTCGGTTTAAGCTGAAGTACCTTTTGTGCTTTGCGACGGGGGAACTGTTCGGGCTGGCACTCGACGGGTGGTTTGTGCTCTTTGGCGGCAACGGCGCTTGTGAGAGTATGGCTGTGCGTATTGTCTGCTTCGCTGCAGGTGAGGTGATTACGGCACTTGCGATTGCGTTTTATTTTAAAACGGATATGCCACTGCAGATTTATGAGCTGCTTGTTACACAGATTGCGGATAAATGGTCATTGGAAACGGCGCGCGTAAAGCAGGCAAATGATATTATTATGTTTGCGCTGTCCGTAGTGCTTGCGCTGACCCTGACCGGTGGTCTGAACGGGGTTGGTATCGGCACGATTTTAATTACACTTGTCAATGCAACGCTCATTGGTCTGTTTTCTAAGCTGCTTGACCGCATTTTCTCTTTTGAGGCGCGGTTCCCGGTGCTGGTCGAGAAGCTGCGTGTTTAAAAAATACAAAAAAATGCATAAAAATGTATTGACATGTCAAAAAAAATGTGGTATTCTACTTTTGCGTATTAAAGCAGTAAAGGCAATGATGAAGAACAAGTAGGCGTGTGTATGCCTTCCAGAGAGCTGTCGGTTGGTGTGAGACAGTAAGGACGCACAAGGCTGAATACATTTTCGGAGCCGGGCACCGAAAGAGCAATCGAGTAGGCTGTCACGGGTGCGCCCGTTAAAGCGCAGGAGTATAGCGTAAGATGAGGCGTCGTACTTTAAAAGGCTGTTTCTGTGAGGAAACGGTAAACTGAGGTGGTACCGCGGGTTTGAAATGCTCGCCCTCTGATGAATTTCAGAGGGCGATTTTTTTATTGCCTTCTGAAAAAATTATCAAAAAAAGGAGTCGATAATAATGTTTATCAAAATCTTACTTCTCATCGTATTTTTTGCCATTATGATTGGTGTGGGCTTGTATTGCCGCAGGCAGGCAACGGATGTAAACGGTTTCGTGCTTGGCGGCAGAAGCGTTGGTTCGTGGCTGACGGCGTTTGCTTACGGTACAAGTTATTTCTCGGCCGTAATCTTTGTCGGTTATGCCGGTCAGTTTGGCTGGAAGTTCGGTATCGCATCTACGTGGATCGGTATCGGTAATGCAGTGCTTGGTTCTCTGCTTGCGTGGATTGTGCTTGGCAGAAGAACTAGACTGATGAGTCAGCATTTGGAAAGTGCAACAATGCCGGAGTTTTTCGGTAAGCGTTATAACAGCACTGCACTGAAGATTGCGGCATCTGTGATTGTGTTTATTTTCCTGATTCCGTATACGGCATCGCTCTACAACGGTCTTTCGCTTTTGTTTGAAATGGCATTTCCGGGTGTTCCGTATTCGGCGTGCGTTATTGCGATGGCCATTTTAACCGGGGTATATGTTATTGCCGGTGGATATATGGCAACTGCAATTAATGATTTTATTCAGGGTATTATTATGATTGGCGGCATCATTGCCGTTATCGCAGCGGTACTTGCAGGGCAGGGCGGCTTTGCGGAGGCTCTGAATGGTCTTGCGGCAATTCATGTGGAGGGCAATGCGCCGGGCGCGTTTAATTCCTTCTTCGGACCGGACCCGCTCGGACTTTTATTTGTGGTTATTTTAACCTCACTCGGTACCTGGGGACTTCCGCAGATGGTACAGAAGTTCTACTCCATTAAAAGCGAGCAGAATATTCAAAAGGGTACAATCATTTCGACAATTTTTGCAATTATTGTTGCTGGCGGCTGCTATTTCTTGGGCGGCTTCGGCAGACTGTTTACGAATGTATTGAATGTGGATGCCGTGACCGGCAATCCGGCGCTTGGTTTTGACTCGATTGTTCCAACGATGCTTTCCGGGCTTCCGGACGTTTTAATCGGCGTTGTCATCGTATTGGTGCTGTCGGCATCCATGTCCACACTTTCTTCTTTGGTGCTGACCTCCAGTTCTACACTGACATTGGATATGATTAAGGGGCACATTGTAAAGAACATGAGTGAAAAGAAACAGGTACTGATTATGCGTGTGCTGATTGTGGTATTTATTGCAGTTTCGGCATTCATTGCGCTCAACAAAGGTAGCCTCGGCTTTATCGCAGATATGATGGGTATTTCCTGGGGTGCTCTTGCAGGCGCATTCCTGGCACCGTTCCTGTTCGGCTTGTATTGGAAGAAGGCAACCAAGGCTTCGGTATGGGTAAGCTTTGTTTTCGGTGCAGGTCTGATGATTGCCAATATGGTATTTCGTGCATCGTTCCCGGCGGTTTTGCAGTCGCCGGTAAACTGTGGTGCGGTTGCAATGCTTGGCGGTCTGGTGCTTGTACCGCTCGTGAGTCTGTTTACGAAAAAGCAGGATGCAAGCACAGTAGATGCAATGTTCAGCTGCTACAGTCGTGAAGTTGTTGTAGAAAGTAAAAAATCTCTTGGCAAATAAGCAAAATTGTAGTACAATATAAAATGGTAATATGCTATTCCCCGGCAGATGTCCTCTGTCGGGGTATAGCCGTTTTTTAGAGGAGCGAG
>JAZSGM010000124.1:0-7071 GCA_045532715.1 Clostridia bacterium | reverse complement strand
GTCATAAACATAATTCTATCCTCCTTATTTTTTACTATTATACCACATTTGCGGAACAATATCAATAGTTTCGGAATAATATTTTTGCGTTTAACGGAATAATACAAGCATGGTTTTGTATTGATTTGTGTGAAAGGGTGAAAAAGAGGCCCTAAAAACCATCAAAATCAGTGGTTTTAGGGCTAAAAAGTAAAATTCCATAGCCGAAATTGTATCGACTATGGAATTGTTTTTGTGAAGGGGCTATAAAAAAGATATTTTCGGCGTTTTGCTTACGGGATTTGAACCTCACAGTTATGCTCTGCTTTTAAAGCACACGTAATCTTGATATTTTCTTGCTATACAATTCCTCATATAGTTTTCGATTAGGCTCCAATGAGGTTTGCCGTTTTCATCAACAGGAAGTAAAATCTTTTCTCTCGAAATTCGCATATCGTTTATTTCTCTGTTGAAGTTGTACTTTTTAGATAATCTGTTAAGCATTGCCACGAGAAATAAGTATTGATATTCGTTCAGATCATTATTTTTTAAGTGAGTAACATGATCACTTGCCACAAACTCAAATGGCTCATAGAAGCAAGAGCCTACACTTCCACTATTTGCAAGGCTTAAACAATTATTAAATTTTCGCACTCCATCGGCATTTCCGATAAAATTATCTACTCCGTTGTTAAGCGCAGAAGAAGAAACATATGGCGTGCCACCGTCCGTTTGATTTTCACGTATAAGCCGCTTACCTCGCTGAACCTGTGGAAAAATATCCTTTACAAAGAACTCACGCCAAGTAACACTTTTAAGATCGGTTAGGGTTGTACCCCCCCCCCCGAATTTCCAGGATTTTCCTATTTACATATTCGAGGTATTCTTTTCTCTTGATTTCTTCACGTTCTCTGATGAAGGTTTCCATAAAGTCGTAGTCAGGCTCTTTACTTTTGTTAACTGGTAACAAAATAATTTGCCGATTCATTCTATTGGCATTGAATTTGTAACCATAAGTGAATTTTACTTTTTGAAGCTTAATGATCGTTGACGAAAGCCGATCGTTTGTTTCGAGATACTCCTGAAGCAAAAAAAGCGGATGATCCGGGGGACACCACCGAAATACTTGTATGCGTTAACATGGGCGGTGATCCAGATATTGCACAACGCAAGCGGTATAGCCTGCCCAGTCGACCTGCATGATTTCATCGGGCTTATGATTTAGATGCATGGTGGCATTTGTTTTGACGACTTAATCGCTTTTAAATTCAAACCACCAGATAAACCGGTGGTTTGAATTTTTCCATTCTGCCAAAATTGGTGCAGCGCAACCGGTCAGAAGTGCCGATAGCAAACGTTTTTCCATGCGTACACGGCTGGTACAACGGAGATTCGATGCTATTTTCACACATCTGTCTTCGCAGCCGCGCAGCGGATGAAGCGGATCTCCCACGGCTCCAGACGCAGCTGCAATTTTTTTCCGGAGAACTGCGTTCCCGAAAGGAGCTCGCGATCTGCCGGCTGCTTGCACTCAATGCAGACATTTTCTATAGACTCAGCGGTGGGATTGCTGACGAGCAACACCTGTACGCCGTCCTTTTCATAAGCGCTGATGCGTACCGCAGGATGCGTGCAGACGGCCCCTACATTTCCTTCATAAAACGGATGTAATGTGCATCCTCCCGCCTCGATTTCGTCCAGCACACGCCAGATCTTCGCCATCACATCCAGCGACGAATGGATATTCACCGGCCGCGGATACACGCCGTAGGGCGCGGTGACAGCCAATGCGGAACGGATTGTCCAGGAGCCGTCCGGCAGATCGTAGGCGAGAATCTGGCAGGGTACGCCGACATTCCGCCCGCAGAATTCCGTCCGGATGACATCCTCCGAGAAAGCATCAATGATTGCCTGCGTGTTCGTTTTCTTACCCAGCGCGATAGCCTCCGCCGTCCAGACCAGATCGCCGTAAGCCCAGACCGATGGAATAAAGGAATTGTGGGGATGAATCTGCACGGATTTGCCGAGCCTTTCGTGGATTTCCTCCCAGATTCGACGGAAGCTCTCCCGCATGGCGCGGATGGGATAAGTGGCATGACGCACGCCGTCCTCATCCGTCCAGCCGCATCCGTGCGCCGCGTTGGCGCATGCCCACGGGATGTTGGCAGAGTCGATGTAAACGCCGTCCGCGTTGTATTCGCACACAAATTCTGCCATGCCGGCGGTGAAATCGCGGAACAGCTCCGGTCCGTTTGCGCAGGAGCGGTAGGTGCGCTGGGGCGGCGTGCGATAGAAGGAGATCACCGGCTTGCCCGCCGTGTTGACATGGGCATTGCGGAGCATGTAATCCTCCTTTTCCGGACGAAGCGTGGAGAGGGTGTTGCAGAAATAGAACACGACTTTGATTCCCCGGCGGTGCGCTTCCTCAACCAGTGTATGAATCCGCTCAGAATCGCGGGAACCCAACTTCCACCAGCCCTGCACGGGATTCCATTTTTGATGGAGCGTCAGCGTGGTGACACCTTTGTTTTTCAGATGATCGAGGACGATGGTGGGATTCGTTTCGCTGACCGGCGAGGTGAAGAACTTCAGATATTCCGTGTTGATGCGGTCGAAGCAGTCCACATGGATGATGTGCTCGCGGAGGAGCCACGCTTCCTCGCAGGGCTTGACAGGGGTTGCTGTCAGGCTGAAGCCGTAGTGGATCGGCGTGACGAAGATGCCGCGATTGGTGCCGGGGGCTTCCTTCTGCCATCGCTTCGGCTGATCGTCCAGCAGGCGGAAGCGAACCGTGCGCGATGTTTCGTCGGAAACAGTCTCCATCGCGCAGGCTTTTTCGGCGGGATTCCAGTGCTCGTCCGATTCGAAGCAGATTTCAAGCCCGCGCTTATCGCTGCCGAACCAGCTGATAGGCGTGAACGGGCGGGAACCGTCCTTTGCCGCGCCGCTGTAATAGGATTCGTTGTGATGCGCGAAGGGCACATGCTCCTTTTTCAGCGGAATTTCCATCCAAAGCCGGTCAACGATGCGCTTTCCGGCATCCGGCGCGGCATCAAATCCTGCGCGGACGGAATCGGCGCGGGTGGAAAGGCGCAGATCGTACTGGATGCAGCCGTCATAATCCACGGTGATGACCGCGCTGATCACTGCAAAACGGCTCTGCATCGCCGCCAGGACCGTGACGCGGCGATCGGATGCTTCCTGCACCCAGGATTCCGTATCCTCCCATTCAGCGGGTACGCCGCCATCATGGGCAAGCAAGCGGATGGGCGCGGCAAGCAGCTCCTCGCCGTCGGCGAGGATGCTCTGCGGGAACATGGCGTGTCCGAAGTCGTAACGCCGTCCGAGGACAGTGATGGCGATGCCGGCTTCGGTTTCGGACACCGAAATCGGCGTCCACGGTGCGGGAACGGTACTTTCAAGCATGATTTATTCCTCCATTTTGCAGATATAAACGCTGGAGAGCCGATCGGCTGCACCGATGGCGAGCGTGCAGCCGTCCGGAGACAGGGCACAGCAGGACAGCACGAAGTTTGCACAGGTGCCAGTATCATCATCCGGCCGGTCGCAGCTGACATAGCCAAGGTAGCGCAAGCCGTCTGCATCGGTGTAGCGGAACACATTACCGATGTCCTCCACATCGCCGCCGACACCGTAGGCAATGCCGCGCGCGGGATCGGAACAGAGTGCACGCACCGGACCCTGACAGATCGCTGGACCGAGGGAATAAACGCTGCCGTCCGTGCGAAGAATGGCGAGGAAGCCATCCTCTGTGCCGATGAGCTGAGCGCCATTCGTCCATGCGCAGGCTGCGCTGACAGCGCTCCGCCAGGAGCGGCCGGGATAACAGGGCATGCGGGCATCTGTATGCGTCACGACGGACAGAATCCGCTTAATATCCGCATCCGCTGCGGGCGAAAGGGATATGAGCTTACTGTCCCGCACAGTGAAATACCATGTTTGCGCGTCGTTTCCGCAGATGCCCTCCAGCGTGGTGTCATCGGCAAAGCGAAGCGCCTTGACGGCAGCAGCCGACCAGTCGGTGCGGGAGAATTCGCGCCAGAGACGCACAGCACGGATATCCTTCGCCTTCAGATTGGCGGCGTAGGCAGCAATCTGCTCCTTGACATGCTGCCAGTGGTCACCAAAGGGGCGGAATTCCTCGTATCCGGGCGCATAAACGAGCATGTCCCGGCAGACCGGGCCTTTCTCGTGCATGACCTTGCGGAAACCGGCGAGATCGACGGCAATGATGTCGGGCGAGCCGTAGGAATGGTTGGTGGAGGCGGAATAGAGAATATCCCGCTTTTTATCGATGGCGAGGCTGCACGAATAGGTCTGCACCCGCTCGGGCGTACCGAAGAGGCCGAGGAACTCCGGCTTGCCGCCGTGCAGGAAATCCCAGCGGAAAAATCCGGCGGGAGCCTTGTAATGCTCGTTTTCCATTACCCGGAAGGACATGCAGGTGTACCAGAGGACGCCGTCGGCATCGAAATCCATGCCGGCTACAAAGGTGTGCTGATCGTCAATATCGATGTAATCCTCCGCTGGAATCAGCTTGCCGACAGCATGTATCTCGCCGGTCGTCGGATCGTAGGCGCTGAGGAGATCGGTGTAATTTCCCGTGGTGAAAATTTTTCCGTCCGGGCCGTTCACGCATGGTCCCATGTAGGTAAATGGCATTGCGCTTCCCTTTTCGGTTTTGTCGCACGGAATGCGCACGTCCAGATCCTCAAGGCACTGCTTGTCCACGTTCCAGCGCATGAGGAAGCCGCTCTTGGTGGAGAAATATACATGTCCGTCCGGGCCGAGCGCGATGCGGTAGGAACGGTATTCCGTGACCTGCCCCTTATCCTCGCACTTGCGCGTTTTGCAGTCAAAACGGTAGAGATGCCCGCGGATCCAGCCGAGCATGTAGTAGGCATCATCCTTCGGCGAATAGATGGCGCCGTAGATAGATTCCCGGGGAGAGGGGATGCCGAACAGCTCCACTTTTCCGGTTTTGGGGTCGTATTCCATCAGCTCGCCGCCGGGGAATCCTTCCCACGGATTGGAGACGAAGGAATAGGGCAGCCACACAGGATGGCAGGGAGATTTGTCGGTGCTGTGGGTTACCATGATGAGCTTGCCGTCCGGCTTTTCCGAAATGGAGGTGTGGAATTTGCTGTCGCGCAGATAACGGTCGGATTTCAGCAGGAAATCCTTGGTGTAGAAGCACTGCGACGCGGTATTCGAGTCGAAATCGTAGCGATAGAGCTTTGCGTATTCGTGATTGGTATGCTCGGAGCAGACGCTGAAATAAAAGCTGCCGTCGTGCGTCAACCGACCGTCCCAGCAGGCGTTGTGCGCCGGTTCGTCGAGGATGACCTGCCTGACGAAGGTTTGATTGATGACGCGGAAGTCATCGGGGTTCTTTTGAGAGATGAGGTAGGATTTTTGCATGATGTCACCGCCTTTTTATAATTAAATTTGCATTGCCAATTTAATTATACCAATTCATCGGGCACAAGTAAATGCAAATAATAAGCAGAAAGATATAAATTACACGCACGCCGTCATAACCGACTGTCTTTCATCAGGCTGATATGCTACCGTCGCTTCATATACTCCGACGGGGAGATCCCGGTGTGCTTCTTGAACATGTTACTGAACGCATACACATTGTCAAAGCCCAGCTCCTGCGCGATCTCGCTGATGGTGGCGTAGCCGTAATAGAGCATGAATTTCGCCCGGTCGATCCGTAGGTTGTTTCGGTACGCCACTGGGGGCAGATGGCATTCCTGATTGAACAGCCGACGCAGCTGTGAGGCACTCATGGCACAGAGTTTCGTCAGAATGTCGATATTGATCGGCTCGCCAAGATGCTTTTCGATGTATTCCACGGCAGGCTGGATGCGGCTGCTTTTCACCACGGACTGATCTAACTGATTCCACGCGGCAGCACAGAGCTTGTACAGACAACCGAGCGCCTCCAGAAAGGCGGCGGGCTCGTTCTGCTCATAGAGTGAGACAATGGTATCGAGCAACGTCGATGCATCCGCGATGTGGCGCAGACAGAACGGATGCGGGGAGCAGGACAGCTCGTGGTTGTGGATCTCGAATTCCACCTGAATACATGCGGCGCGCTCACTCAGAAGCTCGGTACAGTGGACGGAGCCCTTGGGGAAAAAGAGCAGATCACCTGCCGATGCGTGCAGATCGCCGCCTGCGTGGGTGATAAGGTATTCCCCGGATTCCAGATACATGAAGGAATGGTATTGCCGTCCATTGACATTCTTTTTCAGATCGCAGAGGCTGTAGTGCAGCGCCCAAAGCAGGGAAATCCCTTTCTGTCTGAAAAATTCAACACAGTTCAAGCTATATCACCTCCGGCAAGTTTAATAGTGTCTGAAATGACGGTTTCTTTATCCACGGAAGAAAAAAGAGGATTGTATTTTCTAATGGTGCGCAGCAAAGCTATTTCCTTTGCATTTTGCAGACCAATTAATTTATCAACTTGCTTCGAAACCTCATCTCTTATGTGTCTTTCCATCTCACGAACAGCAATTTCATGCGTAAGAAGAATCAATTTGTGCGATTCTATGTGTTTTTTCAAAGCCACAAACTGATGTTCCATATTGCTATAGTCGTTAAACATAGGATCCAAAGCTGATGTATCAACAAATGCTACAAGAACATTTTCAACTATAAAATCATTGTTTGCCATATGAAGCCTCCGTCCATTGTTAGACACACTATTATACCACAGTTCGACTTTCTTTTCAATACCTCATTACATGAACGATTACACTCCTTGAACGATAGCACATCCGCCATTCTTGCCTTATCGGGGCAGAGAGTGGCGGAGTTTGCATTTATAAAAGAAAAAACACCCTAAAAACCATCAAAATCAGTGGTTTTAGGGTTAAAAAGTAAAATTCCATAGCCGAAATTGTATCGACTATGGAATTGTTTTTGGTTGCGGGGGTGGGATTTGAACCTCACGACCTCCGGGTTATGAGCCCGACGAGCTACCAAGCTGCTCTACCCCGCGATATAAAATTAAACGAAACTAATAGGAATACGAGGAGGGAACTGCTCAACCCCTCCACC
>JAZSGM010000265.1:0-4585 GCA_045532715.1 Clostridia bacterium | reverse complement strand
ATCAGGATTGAAATCAGGTTTTACAGATTGATAAATTTTTGTTCGTGCATTAAATTCTGCTTCCGCATAAGTAATTTTACCGGATTTATAATCCTCAATTACAGGAGCAATTATAACTCTGACTTTTTCAAGATTATTTGTATAAAAATCAGGTCGTAAATACATATCCCTATATTGCCATATTGCACAGTTGGCTATGTCAACAAGTTCACCGTAGCTATAACCATTCGTCTGACCATTAAGCCAAGCGTTAAAGAATATGCGGTTTGATTTCGCTCTTGCATCGGCATATCCCAAACCATTTTGTACTTCGGTTAAAATACCACCTATAAAACTCTCAACAATAATTATTGCTTCATTTGTGGCATTGCAGGGTGCCGACTCTTTCGGCACCTCTGCTGCATTTACAGAAAAAGAACTTAATAAAACTGATACGATCGATATGATGGATATGATTGATTTCTTCATTATATGTACCTCCGTTATAATCTAATCTTTGAGTATGATGCTGTTATCAGAAAACAAGCTATCGCACATCATCATAACACCAAGTCTGAATCCTATTTTGAAATTCTCAACACTGCTTGTAGCACTTATTTCATCGCTTGCATTTACAAGCTCATTAAAAAGTTTCAAGTTTTCTCCATTTAATTCCTTTGACAGTTTACTTTCAATATCAGAAAAGGTTCTTACAGCTTTTTCATAAGGAAGAGGTCTTCTGTTTCGATTTTCATTTGGATTGATGTTTCCATAATATAATTCATCAAGAAAGCTCATTTTCGCACCTCCATCGAATAGATAAAATCTCGCAACACAAATTCTTCTGCCGAGTGGCGAATGTTGTTCATAGCACCCACCCACGCCATTTGTTCTTTTGCTTTGAGTTCTTCCGAGATGCCTTGCTTGACTGCCATATCTTTTATGAGCTTATCAATCATTTCTTTTGCAGTTGTGTCAATTCTTTCAAGATATGCAAGCCAAGTTCCATTAAGCATCTTCCTTGAGTAAACAGTTGGGCGATTTTCTTTAATAAATATTGAGTGCAACCTGCCATACTTACCGATATTGTAAGTTCCTTCAGGTGCCTTTAGGTTTGGAATGTAGTAATCGCCGTTTCTTACATACTCAATTCCGTTTTCGATAAATTTTTCTTTCATAGCGCAAACGCCTCCTTTAAATTTGGTATCTTCATTTTATCAGAAGGCATTTACTTTGACGAATGTGCGGATAAAAAGAAAAGAGGAAAACCCATTTTACTGAGTTTTCCTCATCTTCTTACCTCGCAATGCTCGTGTCCCTATCAACTGTCCTTAGGAACCCGAGGCAAATTCGTTCAGTATTTTTTGTTTCTTATAATTTTTCAACTGCAAGCTTAACCTTTTCGCCGTTGATGTTCCAATCCTTGGAAGAATCCTTTTCCGTATCGAAAACGATTTCCTCGCAGAGCACTTCTTCCTTGATGGTGTCTGCGTTTTTCTCCATAATCGCCTTTACGGCATCGTTGCCTGCCTCATAAATGCGGATGTGGTCCATCACCTCAAAGCCGGAATCCTTACGCATGGTCTGAATCTTACTGATGATTTCACGGACAAAGCCTTCCTCAATCAGCTCCGGTGTAAGGTTTGTATCCAGCGCAACGGTGATGCCCTTATCCGATGCGGATTCATAGCCCGGCATCTGTGCTGTTTCGATTAAGAGATCCTCTCTTTCAATCGTGAAGTCCATACCGTCAAGCGTTACCTTCAGTACGCCTGTTTCGTTTAATTCATCCATAGCGGCATTGCCGTCTACCTCAGAAAGATATGTGCGCAGTGCGCCAATCTTGCTGCCCAGCTTCGGACCGAGCGTGCGCAGCTGCGGCTTGAAGGAATAGGAAGTAAAGTTCTTTACATCCTGCGTAAACTCAACCGCCTTGATATTTAATTCTTCCTCTATAATCTGGCGGAAGAACTCGTCAAGCTCTGTTTCAGCTTTGACATACATCTTACCGATCGGCTGACGGTTTTTGATGTTTGCCGCGTTACGGCAGCTTCTGCCGAGCACAACGATGTCAAGCACTTCCTCCATGCTTGCCTCTAAGGCAGCATCGATATACTTTGCATCCCAGGTCGGGAAATCGCAAAGGTGAATGCTTTCCGGTGCCGTTTTATCAATCGAACGCACGAGGTTCTGATAAATATCCTCTGTCATAAACGGAATCATCGGCGCCGCTACCTTACAGAAGGTCACAAGCGCAGTATACAGCGTCATATATGCGTTAATCTTATCCTGCGGCATACCCTTTACCCAGAAGCGCTCGCGGCTGCGGCGAACGTACCAGTTACTCAGCTCGTCCACAAAATCCTGCAGCACACGGGAAGTCTCGGTAATCTTGTAGTTTTCAAGATTTTCATCCACAGTCTTCACAAGCGTATTAAGCTTGGAGAGCAGCCACTTGTCCATTACCGGCAGCTTGTCGTAATCAAGTGTATACTTTGTTGCATCAAAATTGTCGATATTTGCATAGAGCACAAAGAACGCATACGTGTTCCAGAGTGTGCCCATAAACTTGCGCTGGCCCTCGGTTACGGCATCCTTGTGGAAGCGGTTCGGGAGCCACGGTGCGCTGTTGGAGTAGAAGTACCAACGGATTGCATCTGCGCCGTGCTCAGAAAGCGCATCAAACGGGTCAACAGCGTTGCCCTTGGACTTACTCATCTTCTGGCCGTTTTCATCCTGTACGTGCCCGAGCACAATTACGTTTTTATACGGTGCTTTATCGAAGATCAGTGTCGAAATTGCCAAAAGCGAATAGAACCAGCCTCTTGTCTGGTCAACAGCCTCGGAGATAAAGTCTGCCGGGAACTGCTTTTCGAAAATGTCTTTGTTTTCAAATGGGTAATGCCACTGTGCAAACGGCATCGCACCGGAGTCAAACCAGCAGTCAATAACCTCTTTTACACGCGTCATCTGCTTGCCGCAGTGCGGACATTTAATCGTTACCGCATCGATAAACGGTCTGTGCAGCTCGATTTCATCCGGGCAGTTATCCGACATCGACTTCAATTCTTCAATCGAGCCGATGGAATGCATATGACCGCATTCGCACTGCCAGATATTTAAAGGTGTACCCCAGTAACGGTCACGGCTGATGCCCCAGTCCTGTACATTCTTGAGCCAGTCACCGAAACGGCCTGTACCGATGCTTTCCGGAATCCAGTTGATGGTGTTGTTGTTTTTAATCAAATTATCGCGCACATCGGTCATCTTGATAAACCAGGACTCACGTGCGTAGTAAATGAGCGGTGTATCACAACTCCAGCAATGCGGGTAGCTGTGCTCAAACGGAAGGGCAGCGAAAAGCAATCCCTTTTCCTCAAGTGCCTTGAATACTTCCTTGTCCGCATCCTTACAGAACATGCCTGCCCAAGGTGTTTCCTCGGTCATTTCGCCCTTGCTGTCGACGAGCTGCAAAAACGGCAAATCGTAGTTTCTGCCGACACGCGCGTCATCTTCACCGAATGCCGGTGCGATATGAACGATACCGGTACCGTCGGTGAGGGTAACATACTCGTCGCAAACAATATAGTATGCCGGCTTATCGAGCTTCTTAAAGTCAAACAGCGGCTCATACTCTTTTTTCTCCAGATCCTTGCCGACATAGTGCTCAAGCACGGTGTACGGCTTGTCGATTACGCTTGTAACCAATGCTTCAGCGAGGATGTAGATTTCACCCTCTACATCAATTTTCACATACGTTTCCTTCGGGTTTACACAAAGTGCCACGTTGGACGGCAGTGTCCACGGTGTGGTTGTCCACGCCAGGAAATATGCGCCTTCCTCGCCCTTGACCTTAAACTTGGCAATCGCACTCTTTTCCTTTACATCCTTGTAGCCCTGTGCTACCTCGTGACTGGAAAGCGGTGTGCCGCAGCGCGGGCAGTACGGCACGATTTTAAAGCCCTTATAGAGAAGGCCCTTTTCCCAAATCTGCTTGAGCGCCCACCACTCGGACTCGATAAAGTCGTTGTGGTATGTTACATACGGATCATCCATGTCTGCCCAGAAGCCAACGGTGCCGGAGAAATCCTCCCACATACCCTTGTACTTCCAAACGCTTTCCTTACATTCCTGAATAAACGGCTCTAAGCCATACTCTTCAATCTGCTCCTTACCATCGAGTCCGAGCTTCTTTTCCACCTCGAGCTCAACCGGCAGGCCGTGCGTATCCCAACCTGCCTTACGGATAACGTGATAGCCCTTCATCGTACGATAACGCGGAATCATATCCTTGATAACACGCGTCAACACGTGACCGATATGCGGCTTGCCGTTTGCCGTCGGCGGTCCGTCGTAGAAGGTATACACCTCACCCTTACGAGAGTCGATGCTCTTTTGGAAAATGTCATTTTCCTTCCAGAACGCTTCAATTTTCTTTTCTCTTTCGGTAAACTTAAGATTCGTCGAAACCTTTTCGTACATACCGTTTTTCCTCCTTTAATCCAAGACGGACTGACATAATGAAAAAGCTTTCCGCCCTTTAACAGGACGGAAAGCTCCGTTTTTATACCACCCATTAAAATGCGTACCGGCATACGCTTCCCCA
>JAZSGM010000053.1:0-8285 GCA_045532715.1 Clostridia bacterium | reverse complement strand
ACATCATTTGCAATTTTCATCATATCTGCCGCAAGCGCCTTGATTGCGCCATGCGCAAACACAAGCTCATCCTTGCTGGTGAGCGCGTGAAATTTGTTTTCCGCCGTCACAAACGGTTTGCCGGTCAGGTTCGCAACCTTTTGCGCAACCAATGCACCAAACGCTTTCGGCGCATTCAGGCCCGTGCCGACTGCCGTTCCGCCGAGTGCCAGCTCATAAAGCGGTGCAAGCGCCGTCTGAAGCAAAGCAACATCTCTTTCCAAACTTGCGCGCCAACCACTGATTTCCTGAGAAAAGGCAATCGGCGTAGCATCCTGCAAATGTGTTCTGCCACTCTTGACAATGCCTTCATTTTCCCTCTCCAGCCGTTTAAATGTTGTAATCAGTCTTTCGCACGCCGGCAAAAGCTTATCTTCTATCATCAGCACCGCTGCAATATGCATTGCCGTCGGGAATGTGTCGTTTGAGGACTGACTCATATTTACATCGTCATTCGGATGCAAAAGCTTCTCTCCCGCAAGCGCATTGCCGCGGTTGGCAATCACTTCATTGGCATTCATATTCGACTGCGTACCCGAACCGGTCTGCCATACCACAAGCGGGAAATGCGCATTAAGTTTCCCTTCGATGATTTCATCGCAAGCGCCCGAAATGGCCGCAAGCTTTTCTTTGTTCATTTTTTCTGCGCGTAATTCATGATTTGCCTGCGCCGCCGCCTTTTTCAGAATGCCAAAGGCGTGTATGATTTCCGTCGGCATGGTTTCAATGCCGACACCGATTTTAAAATTGCCGCAGCTGCGCTGCGTCTGTGCGCCCCACAGTTTATCTGCAGGCACCTTCACTTCTCCCATGGAGTCATGCTCAATACGATATTCCATTTTTGTCCTCCTATTTGTTTGCCGTATAGCCACTGCGCTCAATCAACATCTGCCCCTGCGTACTTAAAATCCATCCCAGCAGTTTCTTTGTATTTTCACTTGCATCACTGCGTGTCACCGCATAAAAGTGTGATGCAAGCGGATAGGTCCCATTCTTGATGTTTTCCGTCGCAGGTAAAATTCCATTGACACGCAATAGTCTGATTTGGTCATTTTTCACCATTTGCGTCGAATAAAAGCGGAAGGAATAACCAATCGCATTTTTATAGTTTTTATAATCCGCCGTCCGTTCTATAATGCCGCCCATACCGCCTACGACATCCTCCTTCGGCGGTGTCATCAGCTTTTTTTCACCCATCAGACGCACAAGTGCGCTTTGGCTGCCGCTACCTTCGTCGCGCTGAAACGCACGAATACTGCCCAGGCCATTTATCCCCAAATCCTTCCACGAGGTCAGCTCTCCGGAATAAATTTTTCTGATTTCTTCCACCGTAATGTTCTCCAACGGATTTTGCGCATTCACAAAAAATACAAAAGCTTCCCGACCAATCGGCGTAAACTCAAGCGTAACCCCCTGCGCCTTTGCAAATTCCAATTGCGCCTCCGACGGCATCGCCGCAAAAATAATATCCGCATCCCCCAAGACAATGCTGTCATACGCGCCGGTGGTCGTATTGCACATCACATAATCATTTTTATAATACGCGCCCTGCAGCATATCCCTCGGATAAACCGCTCTTGCAAAAGCAGAATAAACCGGATACAGCGCCGTCGCACCGTCCATACGTGGCAAATCCTCCGTCAGCTGCAATGCCGCTTCTTCCTCCAAAACGGCTACCTTTGTATTTTCACCGTACGGCTCATAATCATATAAGAGCGCATTGCCGCCTTCGGCGATGACGGGAATCCGGTCTACATATGCCTGATAGACTGCATAACCGCCGGTTGACAGAATGCACACCGCCAAGCAACTGCAAATCGGAATCCATACCGTTTTTTTGCGAATCGCACCCCACAGACTGCACCAAATCACTAAAAGCAACAAAATGCCGGACACCAAAACCATCCAGGCATAAAAATCTTCTCCGGAAAACGCAAAACCGAGCCAAAACATAAAGGTCAGTACGCCAATGCAAACTAAACTCAACAGCGTCAGCAAAACTTTGCCGATGATTCTCGTCTTTTTGCCCGCCAAAAATCCAACTGCCACTACACATAGAAGAATTGCAATCCCTACAACGCTCTCAAACGTCATACACATTCTCCTCTCATGCTGACATTTTTTATATACCTATTATAGCATAGCTTCGTCCTCTTTTCAACCGTTCCCGCCAAAAATGGATAATTACGCACAAAAGATGGACAAAACCGAGATGTTGCATAAAATCGCTTGACAGCAAAACAGCGCTTATGTACAATGAAATCAAGAAAAATTCGCGAAAAGAGGTATAAAATATGAGTGATTTATTTCCGAGAACCACCGTCGGCGGGAAGCGTGTATCGAGAATGATTATCGGCACAAACTGGCTCGCCGGCTGGAGTCATACCGGCGCAGCAGCTGATGCGATGATTCAGGCGCGTCACAGCTCTACCGCAACCATCACGCCAATGCTTGAAGCCTTTATGCAAAACGGCATTGATACCATTATGGCACCGTTCGGCGGGGCACCTGTTGTACTGCAGGCGGTATGCGAAACCGAGGAAAAGCTCGGTAAAAAAATGATTTTAGTCGACACGCCGAACATCAATGTAGAAAACACCCCGGAGGGACGCCGCGAAGCGCAGGCCAAAATCCGCCAGAGCCGCGAAATGGGCGCAGACTTCTGCCTCATTCACCACGCTGCAGCAGAAAAACTGGTCAACAAGGGCACGCAAACGATGGACCGCCTTGATGACTACACCAAAATGATTCGTGACGAAGGACTGATCCCGGGACTTTCGGCACATATGCCGGAGCTGGTAGTGTACAGCGATTTAAACGAATATGACGTAGAAACCTACATTCAGATTTACAACTGTATGGGTTTTTTGATGCAGGTCGAGGTCGAAGCCGTCAACCGCATCATCCATAATGCGAAAAAGCCGGTAATGACCATCAAACCGATGGCGGCCGGCAGAACCACACCGTTTATCGGGCTCAATTTCTCCTGGGCAACCATCCGCGACTGCGATATGGTCACCGTTGGCTGCTTCAACGAAATGGAAGCGCTGGAGGATATCGAAATCTCCCGCGCAGCCTTTGAGCACCGTGCACCGAACCTCGGCGCAAGAAGCAGCCCGGTACAAAACCAGGCAGCCTTCGGTAAGCAGAAATAAAAAGCAATTTAAAAGGCAGTGGAAATTTCCACTGCCTTTTAAATTGTATCCCCTACATAACAAAACCGCGGCACACGTTTGCCTTCCGCTTCTACAATCTCATCCCACATCGAAAGCGGACGCACCCAAAACGCGCAATCGCCGTAGAGCGCGCGATAAATCACCATATCCTCACACGTTTCGGAATGCTTTGCAATTCCGATATACTGATAATACTTGCCTTTGTAATGCTTGTAAATCCCCTTTTTCGGTTCCATTGCTTTTCACCTCGTTCTAATTGTAACATATGACAAAACAAAACACAAGAAACGCACGAAAAAACTGTCATTTTTTGTATTGCATTTTCAAATTTTCAAGCGTATAATAATGTTCATCTATTCAAAAGGAAAGGAGACGCAAACCATGATTGACCCGAACACACTCACACCGCCGGAGCTGTATAAAATCAAAAAAACGGCACAATATTCAACCTATTGCATTGATGCGCTTGAGTATTTCGGTGCACTTCTGCTTTCCGGCGCATTTTTAGCCTCTCTGCTGACAAAAATCGGCGTACCGGATGCCCTGGTCGGGATTACATCCTCATTGGCATCGTTTGGCTACATAGCACAATTTTTTGCAATGTTTTTAAACAAGCATGCGAAATCGGCAAAACGCGTTGTTGCAACTACACACGTAATTTCGCAGCTGCTGTTTGTCACGCTGTATCTCGTGCCATTTGTGCAAATACCGCAAGGCGTAAAAACTGCTCTTTTCATGATTCTGTATCTCTGCGGCTCCTTTATACAGTTCTTAATCGGTCCGATTCGTACAAACTGGACGATGAGCTATGTCAATCCGCACGAACGCGGCAGTTTTTCAGCCACAAAAGAAATCATTTCCCTCGTCGGCGGTATGATTTTTTCCTGGGTTATGGGCTCCGTCATCGACCACTGCGACGAAATCGGCCGTTCGGATTTAGGCTTTCTCACGTGTGGCATTACCATCTTTGTATTAAGCATGCTGATTCTGTTTTGCTACCTGCCGGTCAAGGAGCTGAAATCACCGGCACAGGACAGCGCACAAATCTCTGTCCGCGAAACCATAAAAGGGACACTCGGCGACAAAACCTTCCGCAAAATCATCTACCTGGATATACTCTTCCGCGCAGCAACCGGTATTTGTACGCCGTTTATGGGTACCTATTTAAATAACGAGCTTGCGCTGAGTCTGACCACAATTGCAACCATTTCCATCGTCAGCAGTCTGGCGCGTGCTTTGGTTTCCAGGCCGATGGGCCGCCTTGCCGACAAAACCTCCTGGGCAAATTCTCTGATGCTGTGCTTCTCGCTCGCCGCAACCGGCTCCGCCATTAATGTTTTCACCAATCCGTCCAACGGACTTGTACTTTATACCATTTATGTGCTGTTTCTTGCCGTCTACTCGGCAGGCTCCAACAGCGGCATCACCAACATTGTATTTGACTATGCAAAGCCGCACCTGCGCACGGGTGCGCTTGGCATCAAGGGTACCATTGGCGGACTTGCAAGCGTTCTTGCTACGCTTGTCGGGGCAAAAATCGTGGATACTGTGCAGGCGAACGGCAATCAGGTATTCGGTATGACCGTTTATGCACAGCAGATTTTGTCACTCTGTGCCTGCCTGGTATTTGCGCTCACCGTGCTTTATATCAAGTTTGTCATTATGAAGCTAAAGCGCATCGAAGAATAAAACCCAAAAGGGATTCATCCGAATCCCTTTTTTGTAAAAAAAAACATTTTTTATTGTAATTTATCTAAACCTGTGATATAATGTTGTGCGTATATTTTCATCACGCGATTTCATTACTGCAAAGGCGGATTATAAATGCACACCAAAAATTGCATTCGGTTGTTTGTGCCGTGCTTGTTTTATGTATGAGCCTTACATTTGCAGGCTGCAATATGCAAGAATCAAGTGAAGCGCCAAAGACAGAGGCATCTGTGTCTGCAGAAGCCATCCGCTTAGGCGAAGGCGAAACAACATTCCCTTTTACCGTTGTTGCCTTAGACGGCACACAGACACACTTTACGATTTCCACAGATAAACAAACCGTCGGTGAGGCACTGCTGGAGGTAGAGCTGATTTCCGGCGAACCCGGTCCGTACGGACTTTATGTAAAAACCGTAAACGGCGCAACTTACGAATACGATAAGGGCGGCAAATACTGGGCATTTTATGTAAATGATACATATGCAACCGCAGGCGTTGACACAACCAAAATCGAAGAGGGCAACACCTACAGTTTTAGGGTGGAATAAAAATGAAGCTTTCCGTCAAAGAAATTGCAATATTCAGCGTCTTGGGCGCAATGATGTACGCCTCTAAAATGCTGATGGAATTTTTGCCGAATCTACATCTCATCGGCGTTTTTGTAATTGCATTGACAGTCGTTTACAGAAAAAAAGCTTTATATCCTATTTATATATTTGTACTGCTTACCGGTTTATTTGCCGGCTTTGCAACCTGGTGGCTGCCGTATCTGTACCTTTGGCTGGTCCTTTGGGGTGTGGTAATGCTTTTGCCGCAGAATCTGCCAAAAGCCATCAAGCCGATTGTATATATGCTCATCTGCGGGCTGCATGGGCTGTTTTATGGCACACTGTACGCGCCGGTGCATATGCTTTTATTCGGTCTCACACCGGGCGGTGTGCTTGCATGGATTGCAGCGGGTCTTCCCTGGGACGTTATGCATGCCATCGGTAATTTCTTTTGCGGCATTCTGATTTGCCCGCTTATTGCCGCTTTAAAGCTCGGCGAAAAGCATACGAGAGCATAATTGAATCAATTATTGCATATGGCTACGCTTTATGCTATAATATAAAAATCTTACATAAAAAAGAGGGGTTACATTATGGACATTTTTGCATTCGTGCTATACTTTATAGCAATGATTGCCATCGGCGTTTTCTTTTTCGTAAAATCCAAAAGTGTAAGCGAAAAAGATTACTTCCTCGGCGGTCGCGCAATGGGGCCGTGGGTTACGGCAATGAGCGCGCAGGCATCCGATATGAGCGCATGGCTATTGATGGGCTTGCCGGGCAGCATCCTTGCTTTTGGCTTCGGTCAGGCGTGGATTGGTATCGGTCTTGCAATCGGTACTGCCGCAAACTGGATTTTAGTTGCTAAGAGACTGCGTAAGTTTTCCAAGGCTGCAGGCGATTCCATCACTCTGCCGCAGTATCTTTCCAACCGTTTTGCAACAAAGAGCCACGTTTTGAGTATCATCTGTGCTGTTGTATTTTTGATATGCTTCACCATTTACGTTGCATCCGCATTTGTTGCCGGTGCTGATGTATTTACAACCCTGATTCCGGCACTCTCCAGAACAAACGCAATGATTATTTTCGCTCTGATTGTAGTGATTTATACATTCCTCGGCGGCTTTAACGCTGTTTGTTGGACAGACTTTTTCCAGGGTCTTTTGATGATTGCCGCACTTTTGATTGTCCCAATTGTTGTTGGCTTCACCAGAACACTGGAGCCTGCAGCACTCACAACTGTGTACCAAGGTCCGAATGGTGAGCAATTTGAATTTGTTGCAAACTTCTTTAACGCAAGCTGGAAAGACATTTTATCCGGCTTGGGCTGGGGTCTCGGCTACTTCGGTATGCCGCATATCATTGTAAGGTTTATGGCAATTGAAAAGCCGTCTATGGTAAAGAAGAGTGCAACTGTTGCAATTATCTGGGTTGTTCTTTCGCTGGCGGCAACCATCGTAATTGCATACCTCGGCAGAATGTTTGTATACAGTAACGGCACCGACCTTTCCGAAGTACTTTTGGCGCAGGGCAAGCAGTCGCTTATCTTCGTTGAGCTTGCACGTGACGTATTCCCGGCGTTTATCGCAGGTCTCTTGCTTGCAGCAATCATTGCAGCATCCATGTCGACTGCGGACTCGCAGCTTTTGGTTGCAGCATCTTCGTTTGCAAGTGACCTTTATAAGCCGATTGTACGTAAAAACGCATCCAACAAGGAAATGCTTTGGGTAAGCCGTATTATCGTTATCGTAATTGCAATTGTAGCATTCTTTATCTCCAGCAGCAAGGGTAAAGCTGCGCAGGCCATTATGGATCTCGTATCGAATGCATGGGGCATCTTCGGTGCCGCATTTGGTCCAGCGGTGCTTCTGTCCCTGTTCTGGAAGAGATTTACCTACAAGGGCGCAGTTGCAGGCATCATCGTTGGTGCCCTCGTGGATATGCTTTGGCTGTGGCTCCCGGTAGCTGACGGTGCTGCACTGACAGCAATCACTGGCATCTACGAAATCATCCCGGGCTTTATCCTCGGCGGTATCGCTGCAATCGTTGTGACTTTGCTTGACAAAGCACCTACACAGGAAGTTGTTGCAATTTACGAAAAGGCAACGGATAACAGCATCGACGACTAATTATATAAATACATACAAAAAGAAGGTATCGGTTGATACCTTCTTTTTTTTGTGCTTTAAGTAAGTAACTATTGAATTCTTTCCTTCAGGTAAGCAAGCGATTGTTTAACCATCTCGTCACCGATTTTTGTACTCGCTTCCGCAGCACTCTTAGTAAACCAGTGGTCAATATCACCAAGCCTGGAAAGCTCCACCGCTTCCGGATACAGCGACATTAGAATCGAGCATTCATACTTGCCTGCGTGGTCATAGCCGGTCGCATTCTGCACTTCGGTGCTCATCGTCGGAATCACCTGAATCCAGGAGAACGGATCGTCTCCGCCGCCCAGATTTTCATAATACGACTTGTAGTTTTCGCTACCCCACCAGCCCTGTCCCTGCGTTTTTTCAAGGTAACGCATGGTTGCACGCTTTGCCGCCTTCATATATGAAAGCGTCATTGGCATAAGGCTTTCCTGTTCAAACTGATGATGAATCACAACATAAATGTTATGAAGTCCTGCATTTAACATACTCATAAAAACATAGTACACATATTCTTCAAATGCGTTTTCCTCAACATGAACAGTTCCGCTTTTTTCATCACCTACAGCATAGCTTGAAGGGCTGTAGTTTATGGTGGGAGCTATCATTATTTCTTTGGTTTCAGAAAGCTTTTTAACAAGTCCCTCTGCAACAAGAGT
>JAZSGM010000275.1:0-12565 GCA_045532715.1 Clostridia bacterium | reverse complement strand
GCGAAGGCGTTACCTTGGTGCCGCTTCGCGTGATTACCGAAGCCTTCGGTGCAACCGTAGGCTGGGAAGGCGAAACACAGACCATCACACTGGACTATCCCGGTGTAAACATCATTTTGCAAATCGGCAATCCGATTGCCGAAGTCAACGGCAGACTGGAAACACTGCTCGCCGCACCAGAACTGCCAAACAGCTCTACAATGGTGCCGCTCCGATTTATCTCGGAAACCTTTGGTGCAACAGTGTCTTACGATGATGCAACCGCCGAAATTTTGGTTATAAAGGAAGTAAAACAAGACACCTCGTCCACACTGCAGGGCGGTATTACAAGTGCATTCATCGGCGATAGCTACTACGGTTGGACAATGGAAAACCCACAGGATTTTGAAATGACCGAGCGCAGCTTTGAAGGCAGCGTTACTGCTTTTATGCGCGATGAAAACAACGGTTTTATCCTGTCTGTAACACCGTTAGAGGAAGACTACAGCTATTTAGAAGACGTCTCTGTAACAAAGCATCCGCTTCTGAACTACACGCAGGTAAAATCCGAAAAAGACCCGAACGAAAAATTCATTCACTATCAGGCAAAAAATGAAAAATACTTCTTTAATGTTCTTGTGCGTATCGGAGAGAAGTACCGCTACGAGCTCGTCGGCAAATTCGAAAATGAATTGACAAATCTGCGTGACGAGGGTGTGCGCATTATGAGCACGTTGCAGGCGACTTATAATAAAGATGCATTTGATTTGTCTACTGCAAAAGACGGCTGGCGCGCATATGAGGAAGATGAATTGTGCTTTACGATGCAAATTCCGGAAAATTATTATTTTTCCGAAAGCGAATCCACGTATAACGAAGTCGTGTTCCGTCCGTTTGATACGCAAGACACCACCTCCCGCATCTTCCTCGGTATATACTCAAAAACAGATAGCGTTACGGCAGAAGCACTATGCACAAAAGACCGTACCACCAATGCAAAATATTACAATCCTAAGTATGTAAACTTTACCGAAATCGTTACCGCAACCTATAACGGTTTTACCGCATATGAATACAGCTATACAACATTGGCAATGTCCAACACGCGCTATATGAAAGATGTGTTCTGGGAAGTCGGTGATTACGTATACAATGCAAGCGTTATGCTGAAGCGCTCACATTCCGCACCGGAAAAGTTTGCAAAAACGGTTTTGGATAAGATTGTTACCAACACAATTGACAGTGCATCTGTCGGTTCTATGCTGCGCACAGACGTTGACCTTGAAAGCACGTACACTGAAAAGCTCGGCAACCATTCGATACTGCTTCCGCAATCTTTTGTAAAATTGCAAAGCACTGCAGACGATGTCATTTTTACCGATGCAGCGACCGACATGGCGCTAAGCTATACATTTGTTAACTATGCAACCTTAGAGAATAGTAACGGATTAGCACCATATCAAGCAATGCGCCGATTTGAAGAGGATGACTTTGCTTCCTACAAGGCAAAAACCGTCAAGTCAACAGCACCTTTAAAGATAAACGAACAAACTATATACGTACATGAGCTAACATACGTCGTAAATTATTTTGATATTTATCATATTGTAAGATACTGCATTCCGGCAGAAAACCATAAATATCATCTCTTTACGGTGCTCATTCCGGATTATTCTTACACTGAGGATGCCTTAAAAACACTTGAAAACATTATCACATCGTTTGTTGCATAAAAACAACCGAGAAAGGAAAAAGGATATGAAAAAACTTATTTGTACACTTCTTATAGCGTGCATACTGCTCAGCTTTGCTGTGCCGTTTGTCACTGCAGAAGAAAATAGCCGCGTGGAAATCAGTTTTCGCGTCGGCGACAGCACACTGAAAATCAACGGTACGGATGTTGCGGTTGAAACGCCGTACGTTGTCGGCGAAGGTGTTACCTTAGTGCCGCTTCGCGTAATCACGGAAGCCTTTGGTGCTACCGTCGGTTGGGAGGGCGAAACACAGACCATCACACTGGACTATCCCGGCGTAAACATCATTTTACAAATCGGCAATCCGATTGCAGAGGTCAACGGTAGAGCCGAAACACTGCTTGCCGCACCGGAGCTGCCCGGCAGCAGTACTATGGTGCCGCTTCGATTCATCTCAGAAACCTTTGGTGCTACCGTAAGCTATGATGAGGCAACCGAAGCTATTTTGGTTATTAAAGAAAAGACTGCCGAAGAATCCACATTGGTCAGCGGCATCGACTCTAAGTACATCGGCGACAGCTACTACGGTTGGTCTATGGAAAATCCGTTAGATATGCAAATGGAGGAGCGCCGCTTTGACGGTTTGTTCACCGCCTTCACCGCCGGCAAGGATGCACTGTTAACAATCGTAATCAGCTATCTGCCGAAGGACTACGATTTTAACCGCGATTTCAACGATGCCAAAACCTCTCTTGCAGATTATACTTTAGTTATGGCAGACAAATTTGAAGATACGAAGTCTATGCATTTACAAGGGCGTACCAAAGAGCAGTTTATCGATATGTACAGATACGTTACCGATAAATACTGCTTCACACTTCTCGGCGCTTTTTCAAACGAAAATCAAGCCCTGCGCAACGAAATGGTGCGCGTGTTATCCACCTTCAAGGCAAGCTATGCTGCAGATGCGCAGATGCACGATTTGTCAACCGTAGAGGGCGAGTGGCGTCTATTGGAAGACAATACGTACAACTTCACTATGAAAATCCCTGCAGACTATATGCTGTATGACGCAACCGAGGTTGAAAATGAATACACCTTCCTGAAGTCGGATGAAAACGACTCTATTTCCGGCGTATCCTTCGGCATCTATTCCAAATCCTCGACCGTAACAGCACATTTGCTCGCATTAAAAGATTACGAAATACTTAAGAAAAACATGAATGAAAAGGTTACCACTTTCTCGGCATTCAATCAGGGAACACACGGTACTCTCCCTACTTATGAATTCACCGCCACCGTCAGCGGCAGCCACAAAGATGACTTCTATATGAAGCAGTTTTTCTGGGAGGTCGGCGATTACGTGTACAACTTAACCGTTGAGCTTGCGATGCCGTTCGAAGAGCCGGCAGCCTTTGCAAATACCATTATGGACAGTATGCAGGCAAATCCGATTGACGCTGAAAAAGTAGGCACCCTGCTTCGAAACGATGCCGAAACCGAAGGCTTCTTCGTATCCTCGCCGTCCACTAAGGACTGGAGCTTAACCATCCCGAATACATATGTGGAAACACGCACACCGGTTAAGGGGGCAGCTGCATACGGCTACAAAAACGGTTTCGCCACTCTGTATTACGACGTCACCCAGGCAAACGGTGCCTCCACAAAGCATGCTATGGCTGCGCTTTCTGCCTCGGTCAGAACTATGAAGGGCGAATATGATTCTGTGGTCGTTACAGAAAAGCCGGCAGAAAAGCGCCTGGGCTCAAAGTATTATGCTTGGGACGAAGTCAGCTTCATTCAAGACGGTCAAAAAATGTATGTACGTCGTTACGTTTTTGCAGCCAGCGGCAATGAATACCATCAGTTCAGCTTGTATACAACAGAAATGTACCGCTCGAAGGGCATAATCGAGGAAGCTGAAAATATTATTTCGACACTGGCACTGTAATCAACAATAAAAAACATCCCGAGTTCGCAAAGAACTCGGGATGTTTTTTAGTTTTCTTTACTTTGTCCGCATTGTCCTGCCATGCTGCAGCCGCTGCAGCCGCAGCAACCGCAACTGCTTTTGCCGCTCTTTTTCTTTTTATATACATACAGCGCGGCACCGCCTAAAATCGCAAGTAAAACAACAATCAGAATTACATTTTCCATCAATCTCACTCCCTTTTATTTGAGGGTGTATTCCTTTTTCACATTCTGTTCCGCTTTGCAAATCAGCATTACAATAACCAGAGCCATCATCACGACTGCAATACCGCCGAGGATTGCCGGCAGGATTGCCAGGCTTTCCGGTGCAACGATGAGTGTACCGATGGTGTATACGAAATAAGCCACTGTATACCCGACTGCGAGCTGCAGACCGATACCGCCCCAGAGCCATTTCGCGCTCTTCATTTCGGCATTCATTGCGCCGATGGCCGCAAAGCACGGCGGTGTGTAAAGGTTAAACATCAGATACGCAAGCGCTGCAACCTTCGTGATTGCAAATACGGCTGCAACCTCTGTACCTGCACCCTCCAAGAGCATAAGCTCTTCCGTATCAATCAGATTATCAAGACCGACAAAGCATACCGCCAGGGTGCCGACAACGTTTTCCTTTGCAATAAAGCCTGTAACCGCTGCAGCTGCCATCTGCCAGCTGAGCACGCCGATAATCGGCACAAGTAAGTACGCAAACGGTCTTGCAACAGACGCCAGAATAGAAGCGTCTGCCGTTTGTGCAACGGTAAAGCCCCATGTAAAGCTCTGCATAACCTGTACAGCAGTGTTGCAAAGAAGGATAATGGTCGCCGCCTTCACGATATATGCCCAACCGCGGTTACACATCGACTTAAACGCGCCCCAGAGGCTCGGTGCCTTATATTCCGGAAGCTCAATGATAAAATAAGATTTTCTTGCCTTATAGCCTGTAATTTTATTGACAAGCAGCGCACCTACGAAAATCAATACGATACCGGAAAGATACATCACGGTGCTTACCCAGCCGGCATCATCAAAGAATGCGCCTGCAAAAAGGGCGATGACCGGAATTTTTGCACCGCACGGCA
The DNA here is from genome assembly GCA_045532715.1 of Clostridia bacterium. Lineage (GTDB taxonomy): Bacteria > Bacillota > Clostridia > UBA1381 > UMGS1253 > RGIG2041. The sequence goes on along the minus strand of JAZSGM010000275.1, from coordinate 7,839 downwards.
TAAACGGTGCGAGCATTGCAGTTGCTCTGCGCTCACGCTCGTTGCAGATGGTACGGCTTGCCATAATGCCCGGAACGGCACAGCCGACGGTAATAACAAACGGAATGACCGACTTACCGGAAAGACCGACCTTTTTGAAAATCGGATCCAATACAACTGCCACACGGGACATGTAGCCGCAGTCCTCTAACAGCGCGATGAGGAAGTACATTACCATAACCAGCGGTAAGAAGCCCACAACGGCAACCACACCGCCGATGACACCATCAACCAAAAGAGCAGAAAGAAGCGGATTTGCATTTTCCAAAAGTCCGCCAACCCAGCCCTGGAAGGTTTCTAAAAGACCAACGAGCCAGTCTGCAATCGGTGTGCCGACCCATACCTGCGAAATCTGGAACACCAGATACATCACAACGGCGAAAATCGGAATACCGAGCCATTTGTTTGTCAAAACGGCATCAATCTTATCGCTTACGTTGATATCCTTCGTCAGCACCTTACGGGTTTCAACCTCTTTTACGATTTTATTGACAAAATCGAAACGCTTGCGGTCAGCCGCTTCCACAGCTGCTTTGCTCGTAAGGTCAATGTCGCCCTGTGTGTAAACCGCCTTTTGTGTCTTGCCTGCCTGCTGCATTGCTGCGGCAACTACTGCCTGCATACCCTCTGCAGAAGTGGAAACCGTTTCCACCACCGGACACGCAAGCTTAACAGACAGCTTGTCTACATCAATCTTTGTCCCCTTCTTTTCGTTGATGTCGCTCTTATTGAGCGCAACAACAACCGGAATACCAAGCTCTAAAAGCTGTGTTGTAAAGAAAAGGCTTCGGCTCAGATTTGCCGCATCCACGATGTTAATAATCACATCCGGATTCTCCTTTTTTACATACGCGCTTGTGATGCTCTCCTCCGAAGTAAACGGCGACATGGAGTATGCGCCCGGCAGGTCGACTGCAACCGGCACTTCGCCGTCACCGCAGTATGCCTTTTTAATCGGATGCTCCTTGAGCTCCACGGTAACGCCCGCCCAGTTGCCGACCTTTTCATTTCTGCCGGTCAGCGCATTGTACATGGTGGTTTTACCGGAGTTCGGATTGCCTGTCAATGCAATTCTCATGATCTATTTCCTCCCTATATCCTACCTTACGGCAACTTTATGCCTGAAGTTAGTTTAAGCTAACTCAAATGCAAAAAAATTTAGTTTTGCGAAAGCCATAACTTTTAAACGATTATGGCCTCCGCCAATTGATTGTCAATGCTGTATCTGCCATCCTTAATCGCAACAACACAGCCGCTTCTTCTGCGCGTTACCACCGTGATGGCCTCCCCGCTGTAGCAGCCGAGCGAAAACAGAAATGCGTTCAGCTCTTCATCGTCTGTATCAATTTTTGTAATGATATATTCCTTGCCCTCTACGGCTTCGTTTAATGTCATACAAATCACCTGATTCTCAACCGGATTCTTCAAAGCAATCATTTAACCATAGTTAGTTTAATATAACTAACCGGATTTGTCAATATTTTCATGGAAATTTACGTAAATTTTATCACTTTTTATATTGATTAGACAAAATAACACACGTATATTTGTGCACAATGTACAAATATACGTGCGTTTCATTATTTTTCAGGAATCCAAACCGAATAACTGCTATCCTTCTTTCTGCCGGCAGATGCGTAGTCCACCAAATGCACATCTCCCACAACGAAGTGCTGCAAAAACCCTTCCATCGGCACGCTGACAAGCTTTTCCTGCGCACTTACTGCATCATTCAGATTGCCGCCGAAGCAGGTATCCATCGCCAAAAGCAGCGGTCCGCAGTGGTATTCCAGATAGTGCTTACCGTCAATGTCCACCTGTTTTGTGCGGATGGTGAAATCGAGCTTCAATTCAATTTCACACTTGCCGTCCAGCACAACATCCGTAAACCCGGATTGAACCTTCCTGCTTTCTCCGTTCACGGTCAGCACCCCATCACTCCAAACCGGCACGCGCAATCGAAGCCGCTTTGCCTTTTTTGCCTCTGCGCTGAAGCGAATCACGCCGTTTTCCGGGTACTGCGTTTCGCTGATAAGCTTTACCTCGTCCGTTTCATATTTTGATGCCGCATAAATGACCGGGATGATGACATCGTCTTTTTCATAATACAGCATATCCCTTAAACAGCTAAACAGCGTAAAGCCTCTGTAGCGACAGCATTTATACATATCTTCACTTGTCGAAAAGTTCTTTTTTCCGACATTGCTCTGGTAATAGGCAAAATCCGAACCGTCCGCCGAAACGGAGCCGAGCACATGATTAAAAAACGTCTTTTCAATCGCATCTAAGTATTTTGCCTGTGGCTCTGCCCAAAACAGCGTCAGCGACAATTCAATCCACCCCACCGCCACGCAATTTTCATTCGGGCGCATTGCCATATCCAGAATCACCGGTGCATTGCCGTTTTCACGCCAGAATTCCTCTACCGTGCCATTGCCTGTGTTGCGGATTTGTGTATCGTTTATTTGCTGCCAGTACCGCTTTGCGGCAGAAAGCATCTCCGGCTTGTCAAACACAATGCCGTAGCGGATGAGTCCGAGATAAATGACAATCATTTCGATGCCTTTTTGCGAACGCAGACGCAAAATATCCGTAAAGGAAACGATGTTCATATCGCTTGCCTCGCACGCTTCGATGATGTGGTCAGCAAGTGCCTTTGCCGGCGCAAAGCCCGTCAGCTCCCACAGACGCACCATCGAATACAAAAGGCTGATGTGCTGTGTGCCGTCATTGGTGGAATCTAAAATATCCTTGCCTTCCGTAATAAATGTATCGTAAAGGTACTGCGTACACTTCTTTGCCGCCGCAAATACAGCCTCATCCTCTGTCATCTGTGCATAGCTGAGCATTCCAAGCAGCGTAAACGCCTGATTCCACACAGAGAAGTATTCCAGCTCCTTGCCTGCCTCCAGACAGCCGAGGTAGCCGTCTTCACGCTGGTTTTTAAGTATACTGTCAATCACAACCTTTGCTTTCTGAAGGGCATTTTCATTTCTGTCGCTGTTGGCATAGTGCGTGCACACATCAATAAACTTACCGGTAAACTCCGGCTCGGCACATTTTTCATCCTTCGGTGCAACATAGGTATTCGCGTGCTTTTCTACATCAATCTTTTCATAAAAATTCTTTTTCAGTATTTCATAATACCGTCCGACGATGCCGTCCGACAGGGTGGTATATACCGGTGTAAAATTCATTTTAAATCTCCTCAAGTTCTATATTCAGTCTTGCCGGTGTCAGATTTTCACTGACCGCAAACAGCTGCAATGTTCCCGCTGTTTTGCCGACCTGCACTGCCACGCTGATAGCACCGGCGCGCATTTTTCGTATTTTACTCGGTACCGGCGTGTGGTCACACACATCCGAGCCCGTACCGACAATTCTGCCAAGCTTGTTTGTATTAAACTCGACCGTCGGGCAGGCGTCCGGCACGACTCTGCCTTCACCATCCACCGCGTAGCAGGTTACAATCGCCACATCGCGTCCGTTTGCGCCGCCAATTCTGTTTTCGAGGCGCAGCATCAGCTTTTCCGCCCTGCCGCTCGTCTCCTGCGTATCGGTTGCGACAGCTTTGCCATCCTTATAGGCAATCACTTCCACCTTACCCGGAAGGTATTCCACCTTCCATTCGGCGTGCCCGTACGGCTCGATATCCACCTTGCCGTAGCTTTTGCCGTTTAAGAAAAGCTCTGCCTGCGGACAGTTGGTGTATGCCCAGACAGTCACTTCTTCGCCCTCTTCCACCATACCGGCAAGATTCCAGTGCGGCAGCATATGAATCATCGGCTTATCCGACCAGTGCGACTGGTTCTGGTAAAATGCATCCTTCTTTTGCAGGAACAAATCGATTGCGCCCGCCTGCGAGCAAAGGCGCGGCCACACCGTTTCACCGCGGTGTTCAAACGCGTCCCACTGGTAGCCGCCGAGCACGTATTTTCGCTCCATTAAAAACTTCCATGTATGCTCTCTGCCCATAAACCACAGCGGCACCGTGTCCTTGTCGAAGGCACACATATACCCTCTGTCCGGGCAATCATCAAAATACCAGCCGCGCGTCGAGCTTGTCGCACAGCACTCCGATGCAAAAATCGGCATCGTCGGATATTTTTCGTGCGCCGCATCGTACCTTGGCAGGTTATAGTTAATGCCCACCAGATCCAGCTCGTCCGCTACGGTTACCTCCAGCGGGTCTTTGTCCGCCGCCGTCATAATCAGGCGCGTTGTATCGTGCTTTAAAATTTCTGCTTTCAAATGCTTGCCGATTTTTCTTCCCTGCTCGGTAATATGGTACGCCTCCTCATTGCCAATCGACCAGAAGAACACGCTCGGACGGTTTCTGTCGCGTCTGATGTGCATGGCAAGCTGCTCGCGCGCCTCATCGCTTGAAGAATACCAGCGCGTTTCCGCCATCACGATAAAGCCCAGGTCATCGAGTGCATCCATAATCGCTTCATTTTGCGGATAATGGCTGCAGCGAAAACCGTTCGCACCCATTTCCTTGAGCATTTCTATCTTGTAGCGGTTGACATTGTCCGCCACAGCTTTGCCCAGAAGACCGCAGTCCTGGTGCGCGCAAACGCCCTTGATTTTCACATAGCGGTCATTTAAATAGAAGCCGTCATCCGGCGTTGCATAGTAAGTACGAAAGCCTGTCTTTGTTTCCGTCACATCCACAACTTCACCGTTTAAGATAATTTCCGTCTTTACGCTGTACTGATATGGATCCTCTATATCCCAGAGGTGCGGATTTTCAATCGTGGTCTTATACTTTGCCGTTGCCTTGTCACATACGGCAATTTCCGTTTCGCCCTGTGCAGCCACTACAAGCACACCGCCTGCATCGTAGACATAGCTTTTCACCTGTACGCTTGCCGGTGTGTAGTCATCGTTGCGCACGGTGGTTTCAAAATTTATATCCCAGGTCGTCTTATTTTCCAGGCGCTTTGGTGCAACAAAAACGCCGTACAAATCCGTCGCAACCGGATTGGTCTTGCTCAGCCAAACGTGACGGTAGATGCCTGCGCCGGAGTACCACCAGCCCTCGTGCTTTTGCGCACCTACATGCACCGCGAGAACATTGTCCTCCCCAAAGCGTACAACATCCGTAATGTCCACCTCAAACGGCGTGTAGCCGCAGAAATTGTGCTTCTGCGGGCAGCCATTTAAAAACACCTCCGCCTCCGTTGCAACACCTTCAAATAAAAGTGTAATCCGCTTGCCGTCATCTGCCTTCGGCAGGGTAAAATGCTTTCGATACCACGCATTTTCATATTTAAAATAGCCTAAGGTGTTATTGTTTTCCTCCTTCGGCTCCTGCTTTATGATATAATCGTGCGGCAGGGTTACAGTTTCCCACTTTAAACAGTTGTGGTCCTTTTTTGAGGTATAGTCATCCGACTTATCGTGAAAATACATTGAAGCAGGTCCCCAGATTTTATGCTCCGTCTTTGCCTGATGATAAATCGGGCCCTTGTCCTTTGGCAGTCCTTCCTCAATTTCACCCTCGTGAAATATCCAATCCTCATTAAAAAGTATCTTTTCACGCATAAGAATCACTCCTTTGCCTACAGTATACCAAACCGCAAAATTTTTTCAAGATGAAAATAATGCTTTATATGGACAAAAGTGCGGTTTTTCTGTATAATAAGCTTGAGAGGTGATTCGATGCTTTACTACAATGTGCGAAACAATTCTTCTGTTTTTGAGCCAAGCGAAGCCTATGTACATTTAAACAGCTGCGGCTGGTACGAGGACTGCAACACCGGCGTACACACCGTGCGCGCCGAGGGGCGCGCCGACTACCAACTCATCTACATCAAAGCCGGCGCAATGCAGTTTAACAAGACAATCTACGGCGCAGGCACGCTGTATCTTTTCCGTCCGCACGAGCCGCAGGACTACCGCGTGGCACTGCAAAACACAACCTACTATTGGATTCACTTCACCGGGCAGGCGTTTGCAGAAATGCTCACCGACGTTACAGAAACATCGTTTGAACTCGGCTACTGCGAGCCATTTATCGCCTTTTGTCGCGAAATCGTGATGCAATATGCCGATGCGATTGAGGAAAATCAATACTACCTTCAGGGCAGGCTTTTGTCGACCATCGCCGCTCTGCCGCTGACGCAGACCGTGCGAAAGCCGAATGCCGTCGACAATGCAATCACCTACATCAACGAATACTACACAAGCAGGCTCTCCAATGACGAGCTTGCCAAGCTGTGCGGTATGAGCAAGTTCCATTTTATCCGCCGCTTTACGCAAAAGACCGGCAAAACGCCGCAAAAATACCGTACGGATTTGCTTTTAAGCAAAAGCGCAACCATGCTGACAGACACCAACCTGAAGGTGTCACAGATTGCCGCCGCGCTCGGCTTTGACGACAGTCTGTATTTTTCGAGACTGTTCAAAAAGAGCTACGGTACCTCGCCGCTTGAATACAGGAAACGGCATTAAAACACTTGCAACCCGCAGCGCAATATGCTACAATAACCCTAAACCCAAAAAGGAGTGATTTTAAATGATTCAGACATTTGATTGTGACAAGGAAGGCTTTAACGTAGTGATGGAGTCGCAGGGCTGGCAGATTGCTATTCTGCATTCCGGCGAAGGGATGTATCGCGGTCCTTTAAACGGCCTCGGCAAGCATATGACCTCGGACGAGGTGTTTATCTTAGTCAAGGGCAGCGGCACACTCTACACTGCAGATGACGGCGTATTAAATGTTATCCCGATGGAAATCGGCAAGGTATATAATGTACCGCTCGGTGAGTGGCACGGCTTGCGCTTAAGCGAGGATGCAACCGCCATCGTCGCTGAAAACACAAACATGGACCCGGCAGGCAACCTGAATGCAAAGCTGACCGAAATTTTAAAATAAGTAACAAAAGGGAGCAATCATCAGATTGCTCCCTTTTGTTGTATAAATCAATGATATTTCGGCAGATAATCTCCATGTGCTTCAATCAGCGCATCAACCATTTTCTTAATGGTGTCAATGTCTAATTCACTACCCGTATGCGGGTCAAGCATTGCCGCCTGATAGATGTGCTCTAATTTCTTCGTTCTTGCCGCTTCGATGGTTAAAAGCTGCACATTGATGTTGGTCATATTCATTGCCGCCAGCTGTACCGGAAGTGCACCGACATGACACGGGTGAATACCCTGACCGTCTACTAAGCACGGCACCTCTACGCACGCATCCTCCGGCAGGTTGGTGATTAAGTGCCCCTTGTTGATGACATTGCCGCCGATTTTATACGGCTTGTTTTCTACGATGCTCTGCATAATGTGCGAAGCATACTCGTGGCTGCGATTGTGCTCCTTCACGCCGTTTTTGAGCATTTCTTCATATTCTTCCTTCCACTCTGCAATCTGCTTAATGCAGCGGCGCGGATACTCATCAAGCGGAATTTCATATTTGTCAATCAATTCCGGATACTTGCTCTTAATGTAGAACATATTATATTCAGCATTGTGCTCGCTCGACTCTGTGCAGTAGTAGCCGAAGTGCTTGATGTATTCCATACGCACGCGGTCCGGCGAAATGCCCTCCTTCGTCGGCGCCGCTAAAAATGCATCCACACGGGAACGGATTTCCGGATAGAGGTCATTGCCGTCCTTATCGCTGATTTCCAAAAGCCAGCCCATATGGTTGATGCCGGCAATCAGCTCACGTCTGCCCTCAAGCTTCTCCTCCATACCGAGGCGCTTTAACAGCCACTCCGAGGAGGTCTGTACGCTGTGGCAAAGACCGACGGTCTTTACATCCGTGTAGCGCTGGATGTAGCCGGTGAGCAT
>JAZSGM010000088.1:0-21691 GCA_045532715.1 Clostridia bacterium | reverse complement strand
CATTTTCACGCCGTCTACATTGATGTAGCCGTTGTGCATCCAGTAATGCGCAAGCGGACAGCCGTTTGCAGCTTCGCTTTGTGCAACTTCATTTTCGTGGTGCGGGAAAATCAGGTCCTTACCGCCGCCGTGAATATCAATGGTTTTACCCAAATATTTGGTCGACATTGCAGAACACTCAATATGCCAACCCGGTCTGCCCATGCCCCACGGACTTTCCCAAGCAGGCTCACCCGGCTTCTGCGCCTTCCAGAGCGCAAAATCCATCGGATCGCGCTTGCGCTCATCCACACTGATGCGCGCACCGGACTCCAGATCCTCCAGCGGCTGATGCGAAAGCTTGCCATAGCCTTTAAACTTCTTGGTTGCATAGTAAACGTCGCCGTCTACCTCATAGGCATAGCCCTGTTCAATCAAGGTTTCCACAATCTCAATAATTTCCGGAATGTGATCTGTTGCGCGCGGATGTACACTTGCCTCACGAATATTCAATCCCTTTGCATCCACACGGTACTCTGCGATAAAACGGTCCGCCAACTCGCGAACGGTGATGCCCTCCTTGTTGGCACGGTTAATCATCTTATCATCAATGTCCGTAAAGTTCTGTACAAAGGTTACCTTGTAACCGATGTACTCAAAATAACGGCGCAGCGTGTCGAATACGATAAACGGACGCGCGTTTCCGATATGAAAAAAGTCGTACACGGTCGGACCGCAGGCATAAATCTTTACCTCGCCCGGTGTAATCGGTACAAACTCTTCTTTTGTTTTCGTTAAAGAATTATATATTTTCATTTTTCTGCCTCCTGTTCCTGCGCAAGCTGTTTTTCCAGTTTTTCTAACCGCACAAGCACTTTACACAGCTCCATGCTGACCGGATCCGGAATGTGAATCTGGTCAAGGTCCGTTGTCACACGCTTGCCGGCGCGTTTCACCATTCTGCCCGGCACACCCACACAAGTGGAATTTTCTTCAACCTCAGACAACACAACCGCATTTGCGGCAATCTTGGCATTATCGCCCACTTTAAACGGACCGAGCACCTTCGCACCGGCGCCAATCATTACATTGTTGCCGAGTGTCGGATGACGCTTGCCGACATCCTTGCCCGTACCGCCTAACGTTACTCCCTGATAAATTGTACAGTTATCGCCAATCTCTGCCGTTTCGCCGATGACAACACCGGCACCGTGGTCAATTAAAAGTCCACGCCCGATGGTTGCGCCCGGATGGATTTCAATCCCTGTCCAGAATTTACACGTCTGTGATACCCAGCGCGCTAAAAATTTCATGTGATGCTTGTATAACCAATGCGAAACACGGTGATATAAAAGCGCGTGAAATCCCGGATAGAGAAAAAAAACCTCAAATCCGTTTCTTGCTGCCGGATCGCGCTCCAATATGGATTTTATATCATATCGAATGTTTTTAAACATACACTTCTCCTTTACCGGGGCATAGTTACACCTATACCATATTATATTATATATTTTTTTCTCATTCGCGTCAATATACTAACCGCATATTCTTTCCCGATTTTGTGCGAAATATTTTCGTAAACAGCAAAACAAAATTTGCAATTATGCACTATGCTTGGTATAATAAATACAGAACAGTTTTGAGGTGAGACATATGCATAGGAATGTTATTTTAATCGGGATGCCCGGCAGCGGAAAATCCACACTCGGCGTAGTGCTCGCCAAGATGCTCGGTATGGGTTTTTCCGATATGGACTTGCTGTTGCAGCAGCGTAGCGGCAAAAAACTGCAGGAAATTTTAAACACGGACGGGTTGGATGCCTTTTTTAAAATTGAAGAAGAAACTATATTGTCCGTCACGGGCGAAAATATGGTTCTTGCCACCGGTGGCAGCGCAGTTTTAAGCGAGCGTGCCATGCTGCATTTAAAATCGCTCGGCACAGTCGTGTATTTAAATGTACCGTACAAAACGCTGGAGCGCCGCATCAAAAACATAGCCACACGCGGCATTGCAAGCACACCGGGACAAACGCTTTTAGACATTTACAACTACCGCACGCCACTTTATGCGCGCTATGCGGATGTGACGATTTGCCCGAAAACGCGAAAATTTGAGCAAACCGTAAATGAAATCATTGCTGCCATTCACGCATAAAAAACACCTCCTTTGCGGACACTAATATCACAACGCAAAAGGAGGTTTTTTTATGGATAAAAAGCAGGCACAGAAAAAAGCCATGGAAGTTGTAGAGGCTTACTGCGGCAGAAAAGAAAAGAAGTCCGACCCGCTGGGCAGCTGGACCGGCCAGCCCCGGGATAAAAACGAGGTACCGGTGCAGGACGCAGACGATTTATAATAAAAAGACTGAACACGATATCCAATCGTGTTCAGTCTTTTTTATTTTAATATCTCATTCATAAAATATGCGTTGGTATAAGTGCGTTTACCGTCTGCACCGACAACGGTGATGCGGAAGTAGCCTTCGTCCTCACGCACATCAAACACAGCACTTGTAATCAGCTTGCCGTCGTGCCATATACGCTGACAGCGACGTACATCTTTAGAGATAAACGCTTCGCGCGCGGCATCGAAGGTGATATACACCTTGCCGTCCTCGTAGTAAAGCTCGTGAATGTCCGGTCCACCCTCAGAAGCATAAAAGTTACCGTCTAAAAGCGCCTGCATCACGGTGCGGTACTCCAATTTGTCCGCCTTAATCATCGTATAGCCACCGAAGGAATCATAAGCGCCGCGATTGTGATTGTCATCCGCGGCAATCGCATAAATGCGGTTGCCAAGGCGCAAAAGCTCATCGTATTCCTTGGCATTATGATCATCATAGCCTTCATAATAGGCGGCGTGATTGTAAATTTCCATTGCATGCATATATTTAAACTTGCTGTAGGTTTCAAAGCCCTCCAGTGACCAGGTCGGATGGTTGTAGGTTACAAAAAAGCCCTTGTCCATCGCCGTTTTCATCATATCGTTAATGCACTCGATTGAATACACACGCTCATAGTCCGGCTCGGATTCATCGAACTTGACCTCATCACGGTGCAACACGGCGTTTTGCAGCTGATACTTTTCTCTGTGCCAGCACGGCTGAATGTCATTGTCCGGATCAATCGCTAAAATACACCAATGTGCACAGCGCGTATGCACCCAGCGCGTTACATCCTCATCGATGTCAATTTCCGTGCCCAGAATGGCAAGAAAGTTTTCATCTGTCAGCTCGTGGTGCGGAATCAAAACATTGTGATCGGTATATGCCACGATGGAATACCCCTGGCGCATATACGCCTTTTTGATTTCCTCCGGCGTCCAGCGGCCGTCCGAATAGGTCGAATGGCAATGCAGATTTGCCTTATAAAATGTGCCGCTCTCCGGCAAAAGATACTTTTTCATTTTGCTCACCTCTGTGCCTTCATTGTAGCACAAATGTGTAAAAATGCAATGTTTTTTTGTAACTATTTCCTGTCTTTTTGTAAACGATTGACTTTTAACATCCGATATGCTAAACTCAATTGCAAAGGGAGTGATTTCATATGAAACCAATGATTATTCTACCGGATACCGTATACATCCTGCGCGAAAAAACAAACCAGGATATTGCGCCGCAACGCGAAGAATATAACATTTACTATAAAAACATTTTGTTTCCGTATACCGAGGACTTTGATATAAAAATCGACTGTGCTTATGGTAAAAATTTAGGGCATTGCTGGAGACTGGATGCCTTCGGCGAGGAAAATGACTTTCCTATGCGCATCCGCATTTATCTGCACGCAGAGCTGTTGGCAGACAAGACCGTAAATATTCATCTAACCGAACGCACCGAAAAGAGAGCAAGCCTGCTTTGCATCGGCGATTCGATGACGCGCGGCGAGGAATATGTTTTTCACGCGGCATGGAAATCGGAAAACACCGATACCGTCGGCACAAGACAATTACGTTATGCAAACCACGAAGGCAGAGGCGGCTGGAGAATTCAGTTTTACTTAGAGCGCTTTTGGGATAACAGAGGCGATGTCTCTCCGTTTTTATTCCCGAAGGGCACTGCCGCAAAGGACTACTACGGCAGCTACGATTTTTGGGAAAGAGTGCACGAAACACCGAACTCCTACTACACCGCCGGCTATCCTTACGCACCGATTGCCGATGGCATGTATGCGATGAAGGACGGCGCACTTTGTAAGTTTGAAAACGGGGAATTCACCGTGATTGATGAAAACCCCGAATTTGAATTCAATTTTGAAAAATATCTTGAAAAGCACGGCTTTGCACGCCCGGATATTGTAACCTTTCTGTTCGGTGCCAACGAGCTGCAAATGACCGCGTATGAGGATTCCGAAGCAGACATTGCCGCAATGCTGGCGCGCTACGAAACCATCATCAAACACATTAAAAAGGACAATACTAAAATCGTAATCAACCTGCCGGTCTGCGGTGCGGACCAGTACTGCTGGGGCACAGGCTGCGGCTGCAGAGGCACGGTTAAGCAGTACGACTACAATATCAAGATGCTATCCAAAGCCATTATTGAAAAATACGGAAACCGCGAAGCTGAAGGCTTCTTTATCTGCCCGATGCTCGCTGTATGCGATCCATACACAGGCTTTGCTGATACCGTAACCGTCGACAATATGTATACCGAGCACAAAAACCGTCACCTGGCAAATTGGGTACATCCGAACGCCAATGTCGGCTACAAGCAGATGGGTGATGCACTTGCGGGCGTTGTTTGCAGAATAAAAGAGGATATGTAAATAAGAAAACAGAGAAACGAGGGTTTCTCTGTTTTCTTATTTACAGCAATACCTTCACGATTTCCGGATGGTTTACATCGCCTGCATTGAGCGCACGAATTTCCTCCAAGGTCATTTCTGCAATACTGCCTTCTGCGCCGGTGGTTCTGACTACCGCAGCATCGTGCATCAAAACAAGATAGCCATCCTTGGAAAGGCGGACGTCTGTTTCAATCATATCTGCACCCACCTCGATGGATTTTTCAAATGCAGTTATGGTATTTTCATAATAGTTATACGAATCGCCTCTGTGCGCAGCAACCGTCATCGCATGTTTGTATGGTAATCTCATAAGTCTTCCCCTCCGAATAAATCATAATATAGCCATAAAACCGTATATCGGTCCTTTAATTCCTTTGCATATAAAATCGCGTTTTTGATCTTCTCTTCGCCGTATAGCCCGGTAAATGCTTTCATATCCAGGCCGACAAGCGCCAGCAGCGCTTGCAGCTTCTCTGCCTTCGGCATTTCTGCAAGTACTGTACGGATTTTATCTTCCTTCTCCTTGTAAATCGGCAGTCTGTTTGCCACATAGTTGCCGACCTTCTTCTGAAGCTCAATACACCCCTTTGCTGCACTACCGTAGATTTCCTGCATTTTCTTTTCGTATGCCTCGCGCGCTTCTCTGTAGATTGCATTCGGAAAAGCTTTCTGCACAAGCTTTTCACGAAGTGCCGCCGTTGCAACAGTGGAATATACGACATCAATACCGTGTGCAAGATACGGCTCTTTTTTCTCAATACCTACAATTTCAAAATAGTGCGACAAGTGATGCTCACTGCCCGATGCCGGGCGCGACGAGCCTGCAAAGCTCATCATAATGCCGACGATGATGAGCGCCTCCATCAATTTTTTTACGCTTTCTTCATCCCGCGCCGCAATTCCCTTTGCGGCGGACACAACCGCATCAATCTGCGCATAAGTGGTATCGTAAATATAATCACAAAAATACTCATTATTCACCACATGCGAAAGCTTCCAGTCGTTCAACGCCGAATACTTGCCGAGTATATCGCCGTAGCCTGCCTGCAGCATTTCATACGGCGCAGCCGCAAGCGCCTGTGTGTCGGCAACGATTGCTTTCGGAAGTCCTGCCTTTTCCGTTACCTTCATACCACCCAAAATCATTGCCGCACCGTCGGAAGCATAGCCGTCCATTGAAGGTGCGGTCGCAACAACCATATACGGCACACCTTTTCTGCTTGATACACATTTGCACAAGTCCTGAATCACACCCGAGCCGATACCGACGATTAAATCTATGCCGACAAACTTTTCCGTTACCGCATCAATGGCAACCTCGTTCGGAATCAAAACAGTCTTGCCGCTGAAAATGACCTTTTCAACCGCCTTAGCTGTAAGCGCCGCTTCCGTTTGCACACCTGCTGCGGCATAAGTATTTTCATCTGCCACAAGCAAAATCTTGTTATACTGCGCACACAGCTGCGCTAAATGCGCAATTGCGCCACGTTCGATATGCACCGCTTCAATCGGGCAGGTGTGGCGCTTACCACAGCCACAATCCATTCCTTTTAATATTTCATTGATCTTCATAACTATTTTCACCTGCTGTAGGCGGCATTCACGAATGCCCTGCAGGCGAATCGTGATTCGCCCCTACAATGATCTTTCCTTTCTGCAATTTGTAAAATCCCTTTACATTTTCCTATGTATAGAGTATAATAAATCCGTCAAAACAAATCAAGAATACGCCATAAATCAGTCATATAATTGACAAAACGCCACTTTTAGCGGCTCGAACAATCAAAATCAAGCAAAGGATGAATACGATGCTCAAAAACGAACGCTTACGCGAAATTGTGAATATACTCAGCACACAAAACGGTTTTGCAACCGTAGCGCAGCTTTGCGCTACGCTCTACGCAAGCGAATCCAGCATACGCAGAGATTTAAGTGCACTCGAAAGCCGCGGCTTAATCAAGCGCAGCTACGGCGGCGCAGAGCTGATTTACAGTGCATCCAACGTAGTTGCCTTTCATCAGCGCGCGCACGAGAACACAGAGGCAAAAAAGGCAATTGCAAAAAAGGCCGCCACTTTAGTAAAAGACGGCGATATCGTTTTTATCGACCAATCATCGAGCGCATACTACCTTGCAGAGTTGCTCAGAAGCAAAAACAACCTAACCGTCGTTACCAATGCCATTCAGGTTATCAACCTGCTTGCAGATACGGATATTAAGGTCATTTCCTCCGGCGGACAACTAAGCCGCGAAAACCGTACCTGCCTGATTGGTGCGGATGCATGCCTCGCTTTTGAAAACACCTATGCCGACATCGCTTTTTTCTCAACCAAATCCCTCGCTGAAGACGGCACAATTTCCGACTGCACGCGCGAGGAAACTTTCGTGCGAAAGCCGATGCTGAAAAACGCGGCGAAAAAGGTGTTTTTATGTGACAGTACAAAGCTTCGCACGCGCTCTGCGTATGTGCAATGCACACTAAAGGATGTAGACTACCTTATCTGTGAAAATGAAAAAGCGCAGGCATTTTCTGCCTGCGCCAAAAATCTGATTATTTTATAATTACTGCAAATCCTCATAAATTGCACGGATGTTGTC
Source organism: Clostridia bacterium (assembly GCA_045532715.1). Taxonomy (GTDB): domain Bacteria; phylum Bacillota; class Clostridia; order UBA1381; family UMGS1253; genus RGIG2041. The sequence continues at coordinate 14,328 of JAZSGM010000088.1, read as the reverse complement.
ATAGACAAATTCCGGCTTTACTTCGCTTTTTTCCAAATCCTCCATCGTTCCCTCGCCGGAGAGCACAAAAATACTGCTGATGCCGGCGTTTACGCCGCAAGCAATATCCGTATAAAGTCTGTCACCAATCACGACAGCCTCTTCTTTTTTATACCCGGTCTTGTCGAGCGCAAGCTCTACCATCGCCGGCTGCGGCTTACCGATAAAGGTCGGGCGACGCTTGGTTGCATTGTAAAGCATTTCGCTCACCGAGCCACAGTCCGGCACAAAGCCGTACCAGGTCGGGCAAACCCAATCCGGGTTGGTTGCAATATAGTCCACGCCTCTGCCGAGAAGGATGCACGCATCCTCAAGCTTTTGATATGTAAGCTCCGTATCATAACCCATGCATAAGCAATCGATATCGTCTTCCAGCTTATCCGTCACCGGCAGACCGGCCGCTTTCAGCTGACCGATAAAGGATTTTGTGCCAAAGGCATAAATTTTATGATAATTCTGCTTTTTTAAGTGCACAACCGTTGCGTGTACAGAGGTTAAAAAATCATCATCCGTTGCGGTGATCCCGAGCTTTGCAAGCTTTTCAACATACTTGTCCACACCCTTTGACGAATTATTCGTCAAAAAGATGTATCTTCCGCCAATCTTTTTAACGTGCTCCAAAAAATCAAGCGTGCCGTCAAAAAGGTCGTTGTCTAAATAAATCGTGCCGTCCATATCCAATAAAAACAGCTTCTTTTCTTTTAATGTACTCATCATATTTTCCTTTCTGTACAAATAATCATTAACTTTCGACGCGAAAATTTTGATGCAAAGCGAGGCAGAAGCGCTGCGCTATACTCTTGTATGCGCGACCATTCTAACGAAACATTGCGCAAAATTTACCGTCGAAAAAACGTATCAAAACAAAAGCATTTGTTTTGATACGTCTCCAATTCTCTGTATCTTTATAAAAGTTTTACACCGCGGCTCTGGCAAAGCTCCACAGTTTCGGCATCCCAGATGCTCGACTGCACCTCACCAATGTGCGCACAGCCGATCATCAGCATACACAGTCTCGACTGACCGATACCGCCGCCAATCGTGAGTGGCAGTTCGTCATTTAAGAGCATTTTATGAAACTCCAGCTCTCTGCGGTCATTGCAATTTGCGGCATTTAACTGATAATCGAGCGAAGCCGCATCTACACGAATGCCCATCGACGAAATTTCCAATGCCGCATTCAGTGTGTCATTCCAGAACATCAAGTCGCCGTTTAACTGCCAGTCATCGTAGTCCGGCGCTCTACCATCATGCGGCTTGCCGGAACGCAACTTTTCACCGATTTGCATAATAAATACGGTCTTATGCTCTTTTACATATGCATTTTCTCTTCCCTTGCCGTCCAGGTCCGGATACAAGTCCTCTAATTCCTGCGAAGTAATAAATTTCACATCACGGGAAAGCTCTGTCTTCAGCTGCGGATATTTTGCATGCAGTTGATCACAGGTTTCACAGATGGACTCCACAATCGAAGTCACAACTTTTTTCAGATAATCCAGGGTGCGCTTTTCGCGCGGAATAATTTTTTCCCAGTCCCACTGATCCACATAAATGGAGTGGATGTTGTCCAAATCCTCATCACGGCGGATTGCGTTCATATCGGTATACAGACCCTTACCTACGGTAAAGTTGTAGCGCTTTAATGCGAGTCTCTTCCACTTTGCAAGCGACTGCACAATCTGTGCATCCTTGCCCACCGCCGGAATATCAAACGATACCGGGCGCTCATAACCGTTTAAGTTATCATTTAAACCGGAGCTTTCCGTTACAAACAGCGGTGCAGAAACGCGCTTTAAATTCAGCGCTTCGGCAAATTCCTTCTGGAAAATTGCTTTAACACTTTCAATCGCTCTTTGCATATCATATTCATCCAGCGGCGGTACATAGCCGTCCGGAATGAATGATTTATTCATATGAAAAACTCCCTTCTTTCAAAATTATGTTTATGCACAAAGATACCCGCGAAGTATTACGCCAATCCCATCCTGTGCTTCTAAAAGCGAAAATTTGGATGCAAGACGAGGCGGCACCGCAGCGCTATATTCTTATATGCGCGAGGATGCCAACGAAGTATTGCGCCAAATTTACCTTTTAGATTAGAAGTCACAGTTGCGCGGCGTTCTATGATACGGAATCACGTCACGGATGTTTTCCATGCCGGTTACGTAGATGAGAAGACGTTCGAAGCCCATACCGAAGCCGGAGTGTGTGCAGCCGCCGTATTTGCGGAGGTTGCAGTACCACCAGAGAGATTCCGGGGCAATACCGAGCTCATTCATACGACCGGTAAGACGGTCATAGCGGGTTTCACGCTGGCTGCCGCCCATAAGCTCACCGGCTGCCGGAACGAGAAGGTCAACGGCTGCGACGGTTTTTCCGTCATCGTTTTGGTACATATAGAAGGCTTTGAATTCCTTCGGCCAATCGTAGACAAATACAGGGGCGTTGAACTTCTTTTCGGTGAGATACTTTTCGTGCTCACGCGCGAGATCTTCGTTATAGTCCGGCTTGAATTCAAAGTTCTCGGTTGCATCAGCTTCTTTAAGGATTGTGATTGCATCTTCAAACTTCAGTCTTACGATTTCAGAATTGATTAAGGCAGTCATACGCTCACGCAGCGCAACGCCGTTGTATTTTTCAAGGAACTCAAGCTCAAGCGGGCAACGCTCCATAATGGTCTTTAAGATGTTTTTCAGGAAATCCTCTTCCACATCCATCAGATCGGAAAGGTCGGCAAATGCGATTTCCGGCTCAATCATCCAGAACTCGGACGCATGCGTACGCGTGTTGGAGTTTTCCGCTCTGAAGGTCGGACCGAAGGTATAAATCTTGCTGAATGCAAGGGCAAAGGTTTCACCCTCCAGTTGACCGGTTACCGCCAGGGAGGTATGCTGACCGAAAAAGTCATCCGCATAGTCCTGCTTTTCGGTGCTGATCGGGTCTAAGGTCGTTACCGTAAAGGTACTGCCCGCCCCTTCGGCGTCATTTGCGGTAAATAACGGTGTGTGCACATAAACATAACCGTTCTTCTGGAAATACTCATGGATCGCCATGGAAGCAACGCTTCTGATTTTAAATACTGCCTGGAACAGTCTTGTTCTCGGACGAAGATATGCGTTTTCACGCAAAAACTCCAGGGAGTGCTTCTTCGGCTGAATCGGATAATCCTCATCGCAGGTGCCTAAGATTTCTGCCTTGGAAAGCTCAATTTCAATCGAGCCGTTGCCTTCGTTGACAACAACCTTACCGCTCACCTTTGCGCTGCAACCAACCTTAAGCGCGCTTGCAACCTCCTGCACATCTGTATTCGAGGTATCGTATACAAGCTGCAAAAGGTTAAAAGCTGTACCGTCATAAAAATCGATAAAGCCCATATTCTTCTGCTTACGGTGGTTTCTTACCCAACCGTTCAAGGTAACTTCCTTACCGAGGTATTCCTCTTTTTTCAAAAACAACTCACTGATATACATAGCCGTACTCCTTGGGATTTATTTTGCATAAAAACATTAAAACCTATCTTATTTATATATCATATTTTCACTTCAATGTCAATAGTTTCAGCCGTTTTGACACAAATAAGCAAACGCCTGCAGAAAGCCTCTGCAGGCGCTGTTTCATTTACTTTTTACAGATAGAGGCGGTTGCCGTATGTGTTAATGTAGAAGCTTTCGCCATTCTGCATAACTGCTGCCGTTCCGTATTCGCTGAACGGACCTGCATAATCAAACTTGAAGTCGATTACTTCTCTGCCGACCGTATCAACATAGCCCCATTTACCGCCTATACATACTGCGGCATAGCCGTTGCTGTAGCCTTCAGCCATGTCATCGTATCTTCTTGCGCCGACCGATTTGCCTGCCTTGTCGATAAAGCCGTACTTACCGTCCTTCTTTACCGCTGCAACCTCACCGGAATACGGCTTTGCTGCATCATAAAGGGTATTGATAACCAGGTCACCCTTGTTGTTGACATAACCCCACTTCTTGTTTTTGCAAACGGCTGCCAGACCGTTACTGAACGGTGTTACCTCGTCAAATCTGAGCGAGCCCATGGATTTACCTTCCATATGCACATAGCCCCAGATTGCGTTCTTTGCAACAATGGCAATACCATTTTCGTCCGGTGCCTGCGCTACAGTATAGTTCACAGGTACAACCTGCTTACCGTCTTTATCTATATAACCCCACAGATTGTTCTTGTTTACCATTGCGTAGCCGTTGGTATACTCCGTAATGTTTTCGTATTCACTTGTAATGTTCGCAACATAGTTTTCTTCATTCCATGTTACGCGAGCGCCCAATGCCTCAGAAATCGCACGTACCGGAACCATCAAGGTATCGCTGTATTCCGTAAGCTGACGCGCATAAATCGGCGCTGCATCCAATACAACATACTTCGGTTCTGCGCCGTTGGTTTCCGGCTTTCTTCTGTCTCTTAACGCGAGCTGCGGATTGCCTCTTGTGATTTTTACAACCGTCAGCGGGTTTGAAATGGTTGCTGTCAAGGTTGTCGGATCCCAATCCACCTGACAATTCAACGCTTCACAGATTGCACGAAGCGGCACATAAGTACGGTAGTCCATCGAAAATGCATCGGTTTCAACCTGCTTTCTGTTTACAAAAACAGTAACCGCTTCCAGGTACTTATACTCGCCCTCCACATATCTCTCAATCCATTTGGTTGCCGCACCGTGGCCGACAACACTTACTAAGCCGAAGCAAAGTACAACTGCCAATAAAACACTGATTACTCTTTTCATAATTACCACTCCTTTAATCAAATACAGGGATCCATTGTACATCCTTTTCCGGATGCGTTGTATGATCCGGTGAACCGCACACCGGACAAAGCGCATGTGTTGTGTGCGCTGTAGAACCGCATACCGGGCACGTCGGGTGTATAGTGTGTGCCGTCGAACCGCAGGTCGGACAAGTCGGATGCGTTGTATGACTCTTCGAGCCACATACCGGACACTTTTTCTGCGTCTTCGTACCGCCATCCTTCTTCGTTGACTGCGGATGCTCCGTATGCTCCGTAGAACCGCATTCCGGACAAGTCGGCACTTCGTCCGCCACGCCCGCATACGCACTTACCAGATTCTGATGCGCCGGACGGAGCTGATTTTCATACCAATTATGGTACGCCGCCAATGCATCCCCCTCAGCCGAACGAATACCGTTTTCAACATCGGGGTAGAGTGCAAGCGCCGTTTCCAGGGCAAGGATCTGCGGCTGAACCGCACTTAAATCCGCCTCCGTATTCGCACGGACACTCTCCAGATAATTCTTAATCTCTAAAATACGACCGAGCAGCGCTTCCTTATCATTCGGGTCATAGACCGTAATGAGCACCGGTACTGCTTTGCTTCCGTTAACGGATACGTGTACCTGCGCAATACCCGGTTGCAATCCGGTAAATACCGTTGCTATATCCGAGCTCTCTACAGAATAAATACTCCCGGCAGCCTCATCCGGCGTGATTTCAATCGTTTTGAAGCTTGCGTCACTGTACACATCGCCAAACGCTTCTACAGAAGCACCCATCGCCAGCTCCAGCGCAGTCGGAACCGACTCAACCAGTCCCCCGCTGCCTCTGCCGAAAAACAATGCAATAACAAGTGCCAAAACAGCGACGCCCGCAGCGCCGAAAACAAGCGGCATCTTTTTCTTGCCTTCCGGTTTTTCCGGCTTCTGTTTTTCAGCTTGTGCAGCTGCACCCGGCTTTCCTTTTGCCACAGACGGCTTTTTACCGGGGGTTTTCGGTGGCGCCTTCGGCTCTTCAGTCTTATTTTGTACGGCAACATTTCCGAACATCGCGACCGTTTTGTCTTCATCCTCTGCCGTGTCGCCGCCAAACATGCTGACCGTTTTTTCCATTTCCTCACTGTTTACCGATGCGGGTTGTCCCTCAAACATGGTAACTGTCTTTTCCGCATCCTCTTCTTCCGGCGTCGGCGTATAAGCCGTACCGGCACCTTCAGCGGCAAGTACATTTTTCAGTTCCGCTTCCAGATCAATGCGCATTTCCCTTGCGGTTTTATAACGCTCCTCCGGATCGAAGCAGCATGCCTTGAGCACAATATCGCCCAAACGTCCGGGCGCTTTTGCCGGCTTCGGCACCGCCTCACCACTCAAGCGTCTCGCCATCGCATTTTCTTCATCCGTATGCGTACGGTTCGTTCTGAAAGGCTCCAGATTATTATTCAGCAGACGGTACATTACAATGCCCAGCGAATAGATATCCACATTCGGGCCATAAGCTTCACCTTTATATACTTCAGGTGCCATATAGATGTATGTGCCCTTTTTCGACAAACCGCCTGACGTTTTTTCCAAAGTTCTTGCTACGCCGAAATCACCCAGCTTATACTCGCCGTTGCTGGCAATAAAAATATTGCTCGGCTTGATGTCACGGTGTATAATCTGATGCTGCTGGCACATCTCCAATGCTTTACAAATTGAAATACCCAGCTTAACAACATCACTGATCTGCATGGCACGCTCTGCAAAATATTTGTTCATCGGCGTGAGCAATTCCATGCGGATAAAAATATCCCAGCCAATCGTTCCCTGACGCTCCGTAACCGTATGGTCCTCATAGCTTACAATATTACTGTGGCCCTTGAGCTTATGCATCAACTGGAACTCTTTTACGAATTCTTCAACAAAGCCGTAAAAATATGCCGTTACCTTCGCATCATCATACTCAAAATATTCTTCTTTATATGTATTGACTTCCGTTTCGGAATTCGGAACAGATATTACCTTCAGAGCAGACTTCATCGTTTCACCGAAATCGCGTCTTTCCACTTCAAAAACGGTACCGAAAGCACCTCTGCCAAGCTCTTTGGTAATATACCATTTACCGTCAATCGGCTCAAATTGCTTATAGTAATTTAAGTCCACTAAACACACGCCTTTCCTGCAAATCTACCGTTTCGTATTACTGCTCCTCTTGTTTCTGCTCTTCGGTGACGGTAATCTCAATTTCAGTTTCATTTCCGTCAGCAACCAGCTTTACCGTTGCCGTTCCGACACCGACAGCAACAACATACTCGCCCTGCACTTCAACAACCTTTGTGTCGCTGCTCGAAATCTCTGTTTCAACCTTCTTTTCCCCGGCTTCTCCGTCATATACAAATCGTACGCGTTCACCAAGGGGCATTTCCAGCTGTTTCTTTTCCTCTGTATGATTCTCAGCTTCCTGCTTCGGCGGTTTCTGCACCGATCCAGGGCTTATTGCATCTTCCGTCGGGCGCATAAACCAATACGCGCCGGCTGCAATGCACGCGCACAGCACGGCAATGATACAAGCAAGCAACCATTTCTTCAGGCCTTTGCCTTTTTGCGCGCCCGCCTTTTGGGCTCGAACGACCAATGCAGTCACATTGTCCTTACCGCCGTTTTCAAGCGCATGCGCCACAAGACTTTCCGCCAAAGCCTCACTCGATGCTTTCATCGACAGAATCTTTCCTATCGTTTCATCATCCACCATATCCGTCAAACCGTCACTGCAAAGCAAGAATATATCATCTGCCTGAAGCTCTACCGGCTCCGATATATGCGGTTCTATAATCAATTCTTCGTCAAATATACCCAGATGTTGCGTCAGCTTATGCTTTTCTTTATGATTCTTTGCTTCTCCCGGCGACAAAATTCCCATATTGATCATTCTTTGTGCCGATGTATCGTCCACGGAAATCTGCATAAGCTTTTTATCCCTGTACAGATACACCCGGCTGTCGCCCACATTGTAAACCTGCGCAACATTTTCATAAATGCTCAATGCCGTAAAGGTTGCACCGATTCGCTTCCCGCCATGCTGCATAATTTTCTGACAAATTTCCGTATTTGCCTGCGCTACAGCACCGCAAACCGCCGTACGGATGTCACCGCCCTGCATCTGCAGCTGCTCTGCTGCCTGACGCAATGCGCACGCCGCAATATAGGAAGCTTCCTCGCCCATTTCCTCGCCGCCCATGCCGTCAAACACACCGCACAGGAGCATTTCCTCAGAAATGTTTTTGGAAATCAATGCCGCCTGCTCTCTGTCAGTCGGTGTCAGGCATCGGTCCTGCAAAAGAAAATTATCTTCATTGTTTCCGCGAACCTTGCCTTTATTTATACATACAGCAGCTGATAACTGAAATATACTCACTTTGCCACCCCAACTTTATGTTGTCCGCAAACAAAAACTGCGCAAAAAATCGTACACAAATAAAACGCAAAAATACTTTTACTGATACAGTATACCATTATCTGCAATTCTTGTCAATTCTTAGCCGCAAACTTTTTGACAATATATTCCACATTTTTTAGTTTTCCGTGTGTCGGATTTCGCCTGTATTTCCAATGCATTTTATGCAGAAAAAGCAACACATCCGTGAGATGTGCTGCTTTTCTACTTTATTAAAATCTGAAATAAATAAACGGATTATAGGTAGAACTGAAAATATAAATCATACTGACAGCAAACAACATCAGGCTTGCCAGATTGCATACAGCATTGCCCCAAAAGCCCGACGGCTGCTTTATCTTTTCAAACCACGGCAGCATGCAAACCAGGCCAAACGGCATGTACAGCACATAGTGCAAAATTTCGGCATCTGCCGAAACGACAGAAACAAGATCCGTCGGCACATAGACAAACATTTGTCTGAATGCTGCAAGCATTTGCGAAAAATCGGTCAGATTAAACATCACCCAGCCAAGCAGCACAAAAAACATGCTGTACAGCCAGCCGACAAAGCGCGGCAGCTTTTGAAGCAGCTTCCCGAAAACGAGCTTTTCTGCAAGCAGCAAAATACCGTAATACAAGCCCCAGAGTACAAAGTTCCATTGCGCACCGTGCCAAAAACCGGTCACCGCCCAAACCACCAGAATATTCAAAATAAATCTGCCTTTTTTTACACGGTTGCCGCCCATCGGGATGTAAATATAATCGCGAAACCACGTAGACAGCGAAATATGCCAGCGGCGCCAGAAATCCGTAACAGAAGTTGCAACATACGGATAGCGGAAATTTTCCAGAAAGTGAAAGCCGAACATTCTGCCCAGACCGATTGCCATGTCGCTGTAGCCGGAAAAATCAAAATAGATCTGCAATGCATATGCCACCGCCGCCAGCCAATACATTGCCGTTCCGTAAACGGTTGCATCCCCCTGATAAACAATCACTGCGACCTTCGCAATATTGTTGGCAAGCAGTACCTTCTTGGCAAAACCGACAATGAAACGCCGCAATCCGGCTGCTACATCCTCTATCGTTTCCCGACGCGTATGGATTTCCTCCTCTACGGTCTGGTAACGCACAATCGGGCCTGCAATCAGTTGCGGAAAAAAGCACAGATACAGCGTCAGATAGAAAAAGTTCTTCTGCACACCCACCTTGCCCCAATACAAATCAATCACATACGATAAAATCTGAAAGGTATAAAAGCTGATGCCGATCGGCAGGGCAATTTGCGCGATAGCATACTGCGTGCCGAACAGTCTTTGCATATTCTCTGCAAAGAAATTAAAATATTTAAACCAAAACAGGTTCAGAACCAGCAAAAACACCGTAATCACAAACGCGGTCTTTTTCAGCTTCGGCTTATTTTGCTTTTCCCAGCGATAAATCAAAAGGCCGCCAAGATAGGCCACCAACGTTGCCGCAAGCATTAAGAGTACCAGCTTCGGCTCCCCCCAGGAGTAAAACAGCACAGAAGCAAGCAGTAACACCGTATTGCGGTATGCACGATTTTTGCAGACGAAATACAAAAGCACCGTCAGTGGCAGAAAAAAGTATAAAAATGTAAGACTGCTGAAAACCATAGCTTATTTCTCCAAACTGAATTCATCCATAATAAAATAATCTACATAGCCCAAAAGCAAAACCTTATCAATATCATAGTTTTCCATACACTCCTCGATGGAAAAATCCGTACCGAGGTAGGCGTTAAAGTTACGCAAATCAATAGAAATGGTGCGATTAAAATGCCCGGCAAGCAATCTTAAAATCGCATTGTCGTACGATTCACTGATGATGAGAAGGTTTTCCTTTTCCGGACGACCGGTATCCAAGGTCACCGCACCCCAGTCATCCCCGTAGAAGGTCGCATACGTCAGCGGCTGTGTACTCGCTGTATCCAGAAAGGCTTCCTGTCCGCCGTATCCCGGTGCAGGCATATTGTTGCCCCAGACCGTTACCTGCGGATAAGCAAAGCGGTACGCCTCGAACGGCTCCCTAAAATTGGCCGTTTCCTTGCCCATTGTCTTTGAACCGCCAAACCGCGTGGACACCACAACCTTTTCCAGCGGCTCTAAAACCGGTTCCTCCCCGGAAAGCAGCAGCTCTACAACCTCTTTATAGGCTCTGTAGGAGCCCTCCGCATTCCAATGGTGATCCGTTTTATAAAAATATTTGTCAAATTCTTCGTAGCTGTCAATGCCAAATCGGTCGATATGCGTTTGCGGCAAAGCGGTTTTGGATGCGATATATTCATATGTACCGCTCCGCTCTCCCGTCTCAAAATGCACATCCATATCGTTTTCTACATAATAAAGATAAAAATCAACTTCCGGGTGACGCGCAAACAGGCGGTTATGCTCCGCAATGCGCACATCCAGCTTCTCTTGTACCGTAGACACATCTCGCTTCGAATTCATCAGATGGTCACCGCCGTACAGATAATGCCCGCCGATTTTGATATACCGGTCCGGGTTTGCCCGCGCAAGTCCGCCGGACGCAGCATGCATATAAGCAGAAAGCACAGAGTTGTAGGTCTTTTTGATGCGCTGCGCGAAAATCGCCTGGTCCGCAATCGCCTTTTCCATATTGTCCTGCAACGTTCCGCCCAGATACGACTGCAGCGTCACCGGTGCAAGCAGCTCTGCCTTACGGTTTTCATAGTAATTGATCTCCTTCGGGAAAAACACCGTTCTGGCCATACCCAAAAGCAAAAACAGGAATATGCAGAGTACAAACGCCAGATGCATTAAATTCTTTTTCATACCGTTCTTTCCTTCACACATAAATTAGTGGAATTATATCATACTGTCGCTCAAATGTAAAGACGGGCACACAAATTGTGCCCGCCTTTTTAATGCTTTAAATAAATTTTAAACTTATGCATCTTATAGCCGTCGAATGCGCCGTCTTCCTCAACGTGCGCTACGCCGAGTCTGCCCTCTTTGTGCAGACCGTACATTACGCCGTAAATCAGCGGTTCAATCTGACCGACCTTACCCTCCGGCCAAATATCCTTGCATGGTTCGAGCGCTTCTGAAACCGTTACCGGCTCGCCTTTTTCAAGCAAAAACTTCTCCGTGCGCTCATATGCTTCATGCCAGATATCCGGCGTGATGGTCGCAATATTGTTGATTTCAACCGGCTCCGTCGCCGCACGGAAGCCACCCTCGAACACCTCATAGGTTGTTGCCGGCGGCAGAAGCTCGATAAGTCTAAACTCCACATCCTCCGGAAACGCAAGCGGCGTTGTCGCAAGGTAGGTTTCCCCATCGGTCGTAATACCGACGGTCATCGGATAGTTAATTCTTGTAACAAAAATACTACGCGGATTTTCCTTGCGGATGATCAGACCGACCACCTCACTCGGAAGCTCGGAGTTCGCCTTGCTCATCGCCGCCGTCGGCGAGAGCCCTTCGTCCATCAGGCACGCAATGTACTGGCACATCAAATCGCTTCCGTGAATCGCCGTGCCGTCCGAAAGCGCCGGATAATCACCGATTACACCCTCACAGCGGGACGGAAATTCATAGCCCTTCTTTTCCAGTTCAAGCGCAAGTGCACAGCGCTTTTCCTTCATTTCTTCCGTTAAAAACACACCGGCTGCGCCGTTTGCAATGTAGGAAACATCGCCGCCCTTGGCTAAAAACGGATGTCCCCACTCTACACCGCCACCGGATTTAGAGCGGCTGTGCAAAAAGCCCATCGTACCCGGAAACGAGATTGCATTTGTCTCGTTTAAAAGATTTTGCATATCGCCGAGCACCTTCACGGTATGCATACTCATACCGTCATGCGTCGTAATGCCCGTATAGTAGCCGGCGCCAAAGCCCTCCTGCTTTTTCATCATTTCACACAGAATCGGCGCTGCATCCTTTTTACCGATATATCCTGCAATGTTACACATTTACTGTCACCTCAAATTTCTTCAACACAGTTCTTGTCCGATGCTGCATAAGCTGTTTCAATAATTTTTTGCACAAAGATACCGTCCTCTGCCGTAATTTCCGGCGCAGTATCATTTAAAATTGCATTGGCAAACGAAGAAATTTCCTTTTCATACATATTGCCGCCCGCATTCACTTCGACAAGGCGTGCCGCATTCCCTTCTCTGTTTTGCTGTGCATCATAGCCGGAATCCGCACTCATCGTCAGCTCCAGCTTGCCGGTTTCATCCTGACCGATGGTCCCTTCTGCCAGAAGGCTGCCTTTGGTGCCATAAAACTCCATTCGGCAATGCGCCGCATCATCCGGAATGTTAAAGTTTGCATCCACATACGCAGTCGAGCCATTATCCATTTTCATCAGAAGCGCCGCGGAATCATCTACCGCATAATTAAAGGTCTGGCTCTGCGCAAAGCAGGTCAGCTTTTTCGCCTTCAAACCGCTGATATACTGCAAAAGGTCGATACAGTGCACACCCATATCCATCAGCGCACCGCCGCCGGATTTGGATTTGTCCTGACGCCAGCTGCCCGGAATTTCCGGATACCAACAGGTGAACTGCGCACGCATAGACACCACATCACCGATTGCGCCGTCCGCAATCAGTTCCTTCATCTTCTGATGGTATGCCGAAAAACGCATCATCAGGCCGACTCCGATTTTTACACCCTTCGCTGCGCAATAATCCGCAATTTCCTGCGAATCCGCAACAGATAACCCCATTGGCTTTTCCAAAAGGATATGCTTTTTTGCATCGGCAGCCGCCATTGCCTGCGCTTTATGGCAAAATACCGGCGTTGCAATATACACCGCATCAATTTCCTCTATGGCAAGCACCTCTTCCACGGTCGCAAAAGCATATTTTGCCCCGAATTCGTCCTTTGCCTTTTGTGCGGCTTCAAAGTTTGTATCCATCACGGCAATCAGCTCGCTGTTTTCCGAAAGCAGCATGCCCGGAATCGTGCGTCTGTAAGCAATGCCGCCGCATCCGATTACGCCCCATTTTATCTTCAAATCAAACACCTCTCTGCATTTCGTCTACGGATGCCAAAACTGCATCTGCCATATATTCAAGCTGCTCATCGCTTAAACCGTAGAGCGGAAGATGTGTAAATCTCTTATAAAATACTTCTTCACAGTTTGGACAGCTCTTTGCGATTTCATCCGAATCGTAGCCCATATCCTGTACAACCTTAAAGCGGTAAAGCGGACCGAAGTGCGCAATCTGGGTAACGCCCTTTTCCTCCAGCTTCTTTTTCAGCACCTGCACATCGCCACCCGCCTTTGCCGGGTCAATCTGCAGAAGATAGAGATGGAAGGTCGGTTTAATTTCGTCATTTCCCAAATCCTGCGCGATAATGGCATCATTTTCCGCAAAGCGCTCTGTCAGATACTTTGCAGCCTTCGCTCTTGTCGCAATGATTTCTTCATTACGGGAAATCTGCAAGGTCAGACCGAGACCCTGAATTTCGGTTGTAGAAGAATTGCCTGCCACAAACGGTGCTTCCTTACCCGGAATCGGTGTGATGTTATACAGCCAATCCTTAATCGGGCATGTAAAGTCCAGCCCGAGGAAGCGTGCGCGCTTCATGTCCGGACCAAAGCCCGGAACGTTTGTAGTTAAAATACCGCCTTCACCAAAGGAAGTGATGTTCTTAACCTCATGCATGGAAAATGCCGCAAAATCACCGATGGTACCAATCTTTTTACCCTTATACATTGCACCGAATGCGTGTGCCGCATCCTCTAAAACAAGAATATTATGCTTCTTTGCAAGCTCCATAATCGGATCCATATCTACCGGATACCCGCCGATATGTACAGGCACAATCATCTTGGTTTTCGGCGTAATCTTTCTTGCTACATCCGCCGGATCCATGTTAATGGTCTTCGGGTCCACATCGGCAAACACGAGCTTGCAGCCAATCGAAAGCGGATAAGCCATGGTTGCCACAAAGGTAATCGCCGGAACAATCACCTCGTCGCCTGCTTTAAGGTTTGCATACTTATAGGCAATCTCAAAGCCTGCGGTTGCATTGGTTACAAACGTAGAGGTCTCTGTACCGAGATATTCGTTACAAGCCTTTTCTGCCTCTTCCACCTTGCTGCCAAGCG
>JAZSGM010000069.1:0-7042 GCA_045532715.1 Clostridia bacterium | reverse complement strand
ACGCCCCGGGGAGTCTTTTTATGTTGATTTACTTATTCTACCTGTAAAAATTCGCTGACAACCTGTTTAAGCTGTGTTTTTTCGCACTTGAGGTTAAAGAGCTTCGGCTTGGTTTTGAGCGCGGACAGCGAAGCCGGAATCGGCATATCACTGGTCTGGGACAGAGCGTCGAGCAGCTCGAACTCGTCCTTGCCCGCAACGCTTGCAAGCCCTTCAATGGCGATTAATACGCTCTGGTTAAACTTAAACGGACTCGCCGTAGAAGCAATCACCGTTTTTGTGGTGTCGCCTGTTTCCTCAATGTATTTGTCGCAAACATACTTTGCAACGGCGGTGTGCGTATCCATGACGTAGCTGTATTTTGTGTTGACAGCGGCGATGGTGTTTTTCGTCTGTGTATCGTCACAGCAAGCGGCATAGAACAACGACTGAATCTTTGCCTTGTCCGCGGCGGAAACCTCGTACTTACCGTCGCGCATCAGCGCAGCCATATAGCCTGCCACCTTATTGTCATCGCCGTTTGTAATATCAAAGAGCAGGCGCTCTAAGTTGCTGGACACCAGAATGTCCATCGACGGCGAGATGGTGGTGTGGAACTTTCGGTTTCTGTCGTATACGCCGGTGTTGATGAAATCGGTCAGCACGTTGTTTTCATTTGATGCACAAATAAATTTATTCACCGGCAGTCCCATCTTCATAGCGTAATAGCCGGCTAAGATATTGCCGAAGTTACCGGTCGGTACGGCGAAATTGATTTTATCGCCGAACTCGATTTCCTTGTTCTTTACCAAATCCGCATAAGCGGAGAAATAATACACAATCTGCGGCACAAGGCGGCCCCAGTTGATGGAGTTTGCACTCGAAAGAGCAAAGCCGTTGACCTTTAAAAGTGCCTTGTAATCTTCGTCGGTGAAGATTTTCTTTACGCCGGTCTGCGCATCGTCAAAGTTACCGTCTACCGCGGCAACACCGACATTGTTGCCCTCCTGCGTAATCATCTGCAGCTTCTGGATTTCACTGACGCCCTTGTCCGGATAGAATACGAAAATGCGTGTGCCGCGTACATCCTTGAAGCCCTCCAGTGCTGCTTTACCGGTATCGCCGGAGGTTGCAACCAAAATGACGCATTCTTCCTTGGCACCGCACTTGGCAATGGATTTGGTCAGCAGGTGCGGCAGAATCTGCAGCGCCATATCCTTAAACGCGCAGGTCGGACCGTGCCAAAGCTCCAGAAAATAATGTGTGTCATTTAATTTATAAACCGGTGCAATGGTATCGGTTTCAAATTTTTCCTTGGTGTATGCCGCATTCACACATTCCGTGATTTCTTCGTCCGAAAAATCGGTCAGAAAATTGGAAAGAATCGCCACGGCGCGTTCATTGTAGTTCATTTTCGAAAGTGCGCGCAGCTGCGATACCGGAATCTGCGGAATTTCCTTCGGCACGAACAGACCGCCCTCGCGGGACAAGCCGGTCTTGATTGCCTCGGCGGCAGACACGTTGATGGATTTATCTCTTGTGCTTTGATACTGCATGAAAATCTTCCCTTCATTACGTAACAAACGAGAGCGTGTTGTGCGCTCTCGCTCGTGTGTTTGAATTATAAATACTTTTTAATGAACTCCGGTGCATCCGCATCGTCCATGCTCATAGTGAACATGAAATCAATGTTGTACTGCTCCGCAAGAGCGCTAATGTCCTCGAAGAATTTTTCAAGACCTGTTTCCTGGTCCTTCACGATTTTGTACATACTGTCAATATACATATGAGAAATGTCAAAGTTATTCGACAGAAGACCGCAGATGAAGCCGTAGAACTCGTCATAGACCTTCAGCTCGAAAGCGGAAGTATCCACCATTCTTACCTTATGCGGAATGTCATACATATGGCGCTTTGTGTCGGAGCTGATAAATACCAAATCTCCCTGTGCGTTCGCCGCTGCATCTGTTACGCTGGCAATCAATGTCTTTGTCTTGCCGGTGCCCTTTTTGCCGATTAAAACCTTTATCATAGTATCAAGCCTCCTTGATGAATTTTAGTCTCTGTTAATAGAATACTATATTTTCACCAAAAGTGCAAGTAAATCTTTTGAAAATTCTTCTTTTTATTGAATTCTAAGTCAATTATTCAGCGAGTCGCTTCTCAAGTTCTTCCTTTTGTGCTTCGTAACCCGGCTTGCCGAGCAGCGCAAACATATTCTTCTTGTATGCTTCTACGCCCGGCTGGTTGAACGGATTTACGCCCAGGAGGTAGCCGGAAATTGCGCAGGCCTTTTCGAAGAAGTAAATCAGCTTACCTAAGTTGAACTCGTTTAAGGATTCAATGTTGATCACGAGATTCGGCACACCGCCGTCCGTGTGTGCAAGCACGGTGCCTTCAAACGCCTTCTGGTTTACGAAATCCATCGTCTTGCCGGCGAGGAAGTTTAAGCCGTCTACATTTTTATCGTCTGCCTCAAGGTTAAAGTCGCGGCGCGGCTTTTCTACGTTGAGCACGGTTTCAAAGAGCATACGTCTGCCGTCCTGGATGTACTGGCCCATGGAGTGCAGGTCAGTTGAAAAATCTGCCGCTGCCGGGAAGATGCCCTTCTGGTCCTTGCCCTCGCTTTCGCCGTAGAGCTGCTTGAACCACTCACTCATAAAGTGCAGGCACGGCTCATAGTTTACCACCATTTCGATTGCCTTACCCTTGTTGTATAACACGTTGCGGATTGCCGCATACTGATAGCACATATTTTTGTCTAAATCCGCGCACGCGTATTCGTCCATACCTGCCTTGGCACCTGCCATCAGCGCATCGATGTCTGCACCGGAAACTGCAATCGGTAAAAGGCCAACTGCCGTTAAAACGGAGAATCTCCCGCCGACGTCATCCGGAATGACGAAGGTTTCGTAGCCTTCCTCATCGCAGAGGCTTTTGAGTGCACCGCGTGCCTTGTCGGTGGTTGCGTAAATTCTCTGCTTTGCGCCATCCTTGCCGTACTTTTTCTCGCACAGTGCCTTGAGTACACGGAATGCCACCGCCGGCTCTGTGGTTGTGCCGGACTTGGAAATAATGTTAATGGAAAAATCTCTCTCGCCAATGACGTCAATTAAATCCATCAGGTAGGTCGAGGAGATGGAGTTGCCTGCAAAATAGATTTCCGGTGTCTTTCTTACGGATTTGTCTACGCAGTTGTAGAAGCTGTGACGCAGCGCCTCGATTACGGCTCTTGCGCCGAGGTATGAGCCGCCGATACCCACAACGATGAGTACGTCGGAATCGCTTTTGATTTTTTCTGCTGCCTTCTTGATGCGCTCAAATTCTGCCTTGTCGTAGTTTTCCGGCAAATCGAGCCAGCCTAAAAAGTCATTGCCGGCACCGCTTTTTGCGTGCAGCATTTCGTGGCAGGATTTTACCATACCGGCCATATTGTCGATTTCATCCTGCGAAAAGAAGTTTTTCGCCTTCTGATAGTCTAAAGAGATTGTATTCATTTAAAGAAGCCTCCTTATAAAAATTCCAAATGCTATTGTATACTATTTTTCTCCGTTTTGCAAGGTTTTATTAAACGGATATAAAAATCTTGCATTTTGAGGAGAGCTGTGATACACTGCACTTATATACAAATATATTAAAAATACGGAGGCTTCTATGTTTCATCTTGAGATACGGGAAAAACTTTCAACACCGTTCGTAAACCGGGACGGGATCTTTCAGGACGGCACCACACCGATGTGCCGTGATGCGAACGGCGTACTGTGGGCAATGAGCGGACATTCGCATATGGGACATATTGCGATGTTTTCCGGCACGTGTCTGGATGATTTAAAGCAGCGCTATCCTATCCAGACGAATTTTTGTGTCGGTCATGCGGATTTCGCCTTCGACGGTGTGCGTTATCCCGACGGTGTGAAGGCGCGTGGCAGCATCTGGCCGTTCGGACTGTATATTTGTCCGGGGACGCATCGGTTCTTCTGCTTTTTCCATAATGAGAGCGGCTGGAATTGTAAGGGCACCGGCTATGATGCCTGGGGTCCGTGCGAGGAGCCGCCGCGTATGGATTCGGATTTTCGCCACATCGGGCTGATGCATTCCGATGACGAAGGACAAAACTGGACCTTTGACCGCTGGGTGGTTACGGCAAATGAGCCGTGTTTTACGGCGTGCTACAATCCGGGCGCGGGCAATGTCATCGGGCAGAAGGTGGGAAAAATCGGTTTCGGCAGCGGGGATTTTTCGCTCTTTGACGATCCGAACAGCGAATACCTCTACCTGTTTTACAATATTGTGCGCGGTGATATGGAAACGCAGAGATGGACCAGCTGTGATGTCTATGCTGCCCGCACGCGCAAGCGCAGCGACGGCATCATGGGCGATTTTGTCAAATATTATGACGGTGCCTTCTGTGAGCCGGGCAATTTTGGTAAAGAGACGCTTCTGGTGCGCAATGCGTGGCATCCGCGTGTGATTTATTTAACGGAATATAATCGCTACGTTATGGCCTGTGTCGGCATCAATATCGATCCGGCGAGCCCGAAATTGGTGGAGGATGTGGCGTATCTTTGTGAAAGCAGCGACCTGGTTTCCTGGAGCACGCCGGTGCGCGTGGAGGTGGATGGACAGCCCTTCGGCAATCACTATGTCGCCATTGTTTCGGAGGATACGGACGGCGCGCCCTGTGTTGCGCAGGGGAAGGCGGTTTCCGTTTTGTGCAACCACAACGCAACAGATGTAGAGCGATTCCGTGCAAAGCTGATTTCAGACTGATTTGCATTTGTACGGAAGTTGTGGTATACTATAGGAAAGACAACAGAAAGGGGATTGGGAATATGCAGTTTTGGTGGATGATGCTTGCCATTGCGCTGTTTGTAATTGAGGCAATCGTGCCGGGGCTGGTTTGCATCTGGTTTGCGCTCGGTGCTGTTGTGACCATGGCGGTTTCGTTTTTCGTGACCAACACGGCGGTGCTGGTTGCGGTATTTATCCTCGTATCCGCCCTGTTGCTTGTTGCAACGCGCGGCCTGGTGAAAAAGTATTTGAAGGGCAGCGAGGAACGCACCAATGCCGACCGGTTTATCGGGCAGGATGCCATTGTAACGCAGACGGTGGATAATTTGAAAAACACGGGCAGCGTTTCGATTTGCGGTCTGGAGTGGAAGGCAGCAAGCTGCGATAAAAGCGTGATTGAGGCGGGTAGCGTTGTGACCATTCGTGAAATCCGCGGTGTGACCGCGAGAGTTGTAAAAAAAGAGATGCAATAAGGAGGAAAAAGTATGCTGATTTTAGTTTTATTCATTTTAATTGTCATTGTGGCAAACATCAAAATTGTGCCGCAGGCGCATGCCTTTGTTGTAGAGCGTCTGGGCGCTTATAAGGGGACGTGGAATGTCGGTCTGCACGTGAAGGTGCCGTTTATCGAGCGCATCGCCAAGGACGTGAATCTGAAGGAGCAGGTCGTGGATTTCCCGCCGCAGCCGGTGATCACAAAGGATAACGTTACCATGCAGATTGACACGGTTGTGTATTTTCAGATTACCGACCCGAAAATGTATGCCTATGGCGTAGAGCATCCGATGGCAGCGATTGAAAACCTGACGGCAACGACGCTGCGTAACATCATCGGTGATTTGGAGCTTGACCAGACGCTGACCTCACGCGACACCATCAATACGAGTCTGCGTGCCATCCTGGACGATGCCACAGACCCGTGGGGCATCAAGATTAACCGCGTAGAGCTCAAAAACATTATGCCGCCGAAGGCAATTCAGGACGCGATGGAAAAACAGATGAAAGCGGAGCGTGAGCGCCGTGAAAGCATCCTGAAGGCAGAGGGCGAAAAGCGCTCGACCATTCTGGTGGCAGAGGGTGAAAAGGAATCGTTGATTCTGTCTGCCGAGGCGCGTAAGACAGCTGCAATTCTGGAGGCAGAGGCTGAAAAGGAAGCGCGGATCAAGCGCGCGGAAGGTGAAGCGGAAGCAATTTTGAAGCTGCAGAACGCAACGGCAGAGGGTATCCGTTTGATTAACGATGCACAGCCGGGCGAGGGTATGCTTGCCATCCGTTCGATGGAGGCAATGGAAAAGGTGGCGGACGGTCAGGCAACGAAGCTGATTATTCCGTCGGATCTGCAGGGAATTGCCGGTCTGAGTGCCACAATCGGTGAAGTATTAAAAAAGGATAAATAAGCAAAGAAAACCGCGCAGTGTGTCAACACTGTGCGGTTTTGCTTTCCTCTGCGCAGATATACATTTCTTCCATATCTGCCTGCAGTTGCTTTAACTGCTCGATAATATCCGTGATTTTGCCGAAAATCTCAAAATACTGATTTTCCATTTGTGACATTCTTTCTATAAAAAAATGCGCGACCGAAGCCGCGCAGAAAAACGCGGCGAGGTCTGATGTCACTCAACGCATATCCTTCAAGACGGCGTATGAAACCAAGCCGACGTTTTTGCTAAAGGAACGTCGACCGTCTTGAAGCATGTATTTGGTTGAGTGACAAGATAAGTATAGCACAGAAATCAATATACTGCAAATATATTTTTGAAAACCCGTTTTCAGATTTCGACAAAATTTGCGTTTTCGCAGAAGCACCTGTTTTTAAATTCCAAAGATTTCCTGTATGAAAAATCCTGTTTTGCGCAAATTAAGGTCAGCAAAAAAATTTTAAAACGGAGGTTTTATGTATGGCAATCTTAGATACAATCGCGCTGCTTCTGGTGATTATCGGCGGACTGAATTGGGGCTCCATCGGCATATTCGGCTTCGATTTTGTCGGCGGGCTGTTCGGCGGTATGGACGCGATGCTGCCGCGCATCATTTTTACGCTGGTCGGCATCGGCGCACTTTGGTCCATCACCCTTTTGTTCAAAGACAAAATGTACAATTCGCAAAAATAAAAAAAGTCCTTTAGGCGTCTTCAGTTAGGGATAAAACGCCTTAAAAAGCAATATTTTGGCAAATAGCTGTGTTAAAAACGACCGAAATCCGCAAGGATGTCGCTCGTTTTTGCCTTGCTCTTTATCCAAACTATTCCCTTTTAAGGTGCCTGTGGCAGTTT
>JAZSGM010000300.1:0-2773 GCA_045532715.1 Clostridia bacterium | reverse complement strand
CAATCTTCGGTGAAAAGGCAAGAGAGGTTCGTGACACATCGCTGCGTGTACCGCACGGTGAAGCAGGTATCATCGTAGACGTTAAGGTATTTACCCGTGACAACTGCGACGAGCTGCCGCCGGGTGTAAATGAATTGGTACGCTGCTATATCGCACAGAGACGTAAGATTTCTGTCGGCGATAAGATGGCCGGCCGTCACGGTAACAAGGGTGTTATTTCCAGAATTCTTCCGGAAGAGGATATGCCGTTCCTGCCGGATGGTACACCGCTTGATATCGTATTGAATCCGCTCGGCGTACCGTCGCGTATGAACATCGGTCAGGTGCTTGAGGTGCATTTAGGTTATGCAGCTAAGGCGCTCGGCTGGAAGATTGCAACACCTGTATTTGACGGTGCAAACGAGGAAGATATTCGTAAGTGCTTGGTGGATGCAGGTTATGATGCTGATGGTAAGACCGTGCTTTATGACGGTCGTACGGGTGAACCGTTTGACAACCGCGTAACCGTTGGTTATATGTATTATTTGAAACTCCATCACTTGGTTGACGATAAGATTCATGCTCGTTCTACCGGTCCTTACTCGCTCGTAACACAGCAGCCGCTCGGCGGTAAAGCACAGTTCGGCGGTCAGAGATTCGGTGAAATGGAAGTTTGGGCACTGGAGGCATACGGTGCGGCTTACACGCTGCAGGAAATCCTGACCGTGAAGTCGGACGATGTTGTCGGCCGTGTCAAGACTTACGAATCGATTGTCAAGGGCGAAAACGTGCCGGAGCCGGGTATTCCGGAATCCTTCAAGGTGCTTATCAAGGAACTGCAGAGCCTTGCGCTGGATGTCAATGTGCTTGATAAGGAAGGCAATGAGGTTGACCTTGGTCAGTACTCCGATGACGACGACGGCGTTGCGCCGCTCACCGTTAACATCGAGGGCGACGAGGATAGCGTAAATCCGAATGCGGCTTCTTCTACCGCATACAATTCGGAAAGCGCAGATCTCGACGAGGATGCCGCATTTGAGTTTGAAGAAGCAGACGATGACGGCGTTAGCCCGCTCGGTTTAGACGATGACGATTTGGATTTATTGGACGATCTCGATGATGACATTCTCGAGTCGGAGCCGGTTGAGGATTTTGACGATGATATCGTTGAGGACTTAGACGCGCTCGCAGATGATGATAACTAATTCATTTGCAAAGGAAAATCCAATTTTGTTAAGGAGGTTTTTGTGTTGGAATTTACAACATTTGACGCGATAAAAATAGGCTTGGCATCGCCGGAAAAGATCAGAGAATGGTCTTACGGCGAAGTAAAAAAGCCGGAAACAATCAACTACAGAACATTAAAGCCGGAGCGCGACGGTCTGTTTTGCGAAAAAATCTTTGGACCGCAGCGTGACTGGGAATGCCACTGTGGTAAGTATAAAAAGATTCGTTATAAGGGTATTGTCTGCGACAAGTGCGGTGTTGAAGTAACACGCTCGAAGGTGCGCCGTGAAAGAATGGGACACATTGAGCTGGCAACACCGGTATCGCACATCTGGTATTTTAAGGGCATTCCGTCGAGAATGGGCCTGATGCTGGATATGTCGCCGAAGGTGCTCGAGCAGGTGCTTTATTTTGCAGCCTATGTTGTTATTGATGCCGGTGATACCGGTCTTCTGGAAAAGTCCATTCTCAACGAGAAGGACTACAGAGAGTGTGTGGAAAAATACGGCGATAGCTTCAAGGCGGGCATGGGTGCTGAGGCAGTAAAAGAGCTTTTGCAGAAGATTGATCTGGAAGAGCTTTCCCGCGAACTCAAGGAAGAACTTGAAAGTGCACAGGGACAGAAAAAGATTCGTATTGTAAAGCGCCTGGAGGCAGTAGAAGCTTTCCGCCTTTCCGGTAATAAGCCGGAATGGATGATTATGGACGCTGTACCGGTAATTCCGCCGGAGCTGCGCCCGATGGTACAATTGGACGGTGGCCGTTTTGCAACGAGTGACTTAAACGATCTGTACCGCCGTGTAATTAACAGAAACAACCGTTTGAAGAGACTTTTAGATTTACACGCACCGGATATTATTGTAAGAAACGAGAAGAGAATGCTCCAGGAAGCAGTGGATGCGTTAATCGATAACGGCAGAAGAGGCCGTCCGGTTACGGGCCCGGGCAACCGTGCGCTCAAGTCGTTGTCCGATATGCTCAAGGGTAAGCAGGGCCGTTTCCGTCAGAATCTTTTGGGTAAGCGTGTTGACTACTCCGGCCGTTCGGTTATCGTTGTCGGTCCGGAACTTAAGCTTTTCCAGTGCGGTCTGCCGAAGGAAATGGCAATCGAGCTGTTTAAGCCGTTTGTAATGAAGCGTTTGGTTGGTGACGGTCTTGCGCATAACATCAAGAGTGCAAAGCGTATGGTCGAAAGACTGCGTCCGGAAATCTGGGATGTCCTTGAAGAGGTCATCAAGGAGCATCCGGTGCTCTTAAACCGTGCGCCGACACTGCACAGACTTGGTATTCAGGCATTTGAGCCGGTACTCGTAGACGGCAGAGCGCTTAAGCTCCATCCGCTCGTATGTACCGCGTACAACGCCGACTTCGACGGTGACCAGATGGCTGTACACGTTCCGCTTTCGCCGGAGGCGCAGGCAGAGGCTCGTTTCCTGATGCTCTCTGCAAACAACCTCTTGAAGCCGCAGGACGGTAAGCCGGTAACCGTACCGACACAGGATATGGTCCTCGGTAGCTACTACCTGACACTTGTTAAGGATGGCGAGCCGGGTGAAGGTAAAGTATT
>JAZSGM010000177.1:0-3441 GCA_045532715.1 Clostridia bacterium | reverse complement strand
TAATCTTGAGCATCCACTCACTCTTGCGCTTCTGCACAACTTCGCTGCCGCAACGCTCACAAACGCCGTCAACAACTTCTTCGTTGGACAGACCAACCTTACAGCTTGTGCACCAGTTAATCGGCATTTCTGTCTTGTACGCCAGGCCCTTTTCGAAGAGCTTTAAGAAAATCCACTGCGTCCACTTGTAGTAGTTCGGATCAGTAGTGTTCACTTCCTTACTCCAGTCAAAGGAGAAGCCGAGCATCTTGAGCTGCTCTTTAAAATGTGCCACATTGTCCGCCGTAACCTTTTTCGGATGAATCTTATTCTTGATTGCAAAATTCTCCGTCGGCAGACCGAACGCGTCCCATCCCATCGGGTAGAGAACGTTATAACCCTGCAAGCGGCGTTTTCTCGATACAATATCGAGCGCCGTGTAACCACGCGGATGGCCTACGTGCAGACCATGACCCGACGGATACGGAAATTCTACCAGACCGTAAAACTTCGGCTTGGACAAATCATTCGACGCCTTAAAGGTTTCCTCAGCGTCCCAATGGTCCTGCCATTTCTTTTCTATTGTCGAAAAATCGTATTTCATCCTTCTATTCCTCCCGTGCATCTATGCCCATATCGGCAATGCTGATTTGTTTTGCATCTGCCCACAGACGCTCGATGCCATAAAAATCTCTTGTTTCCTCCATAAAGATGTGCACAACAACATCTGCAAAGTCAATTAAAATCCACATTGCAGAGTGAAAGCCCTCCACATGAATCGGTTCTTCACCGGCAGCCTTCATCTTATCGATGACCTCGTCGGCAATTGCCTTTACCTGGGTACTCGACGTTCCGCTCGCAATCACAAAATAGTCTGCAATGCTCGTCAGCTCGCCTACTTCAAGCACCTGAAGCTTCTTACCTTTTTTATCATCGATGCACTTTGCCGCTAATGCAGCTTTTTCAAACGGTTGCATCTACACACCTCCACAGAATACCTCTTTATATAATACCGAATTTTTCCGTATTTTTCAATACCTTTTTCAGCTTTCTTTCACTTTTTTATGCATCAAAAACGCATTTCTTGCCAAAACGGTATCCGGATGGATCAAACCGTTCTTGGAAAGGACGTGTTTGATAGACAAATCCAATGCAAACTGCATTGCTGCATCCAAATCCTTTTCGCAAAGCTTTCGAAGCTTTTCCAAGCCTTCAAACGGCATACGGTTCGGCTCTATAAAATCGGCAAGATACAAAATTTTATCCAGAAGCCCCATACCGACCTTGCCCGTAGTGTGACAACCGATTGCATCTAAAATCTCCTGATCATCAATGCAGAATTCCGCAGCAGCATGTGCAGGTCCCAGCAATTGATGCATCAGTCCCGCCTCACTTGCCGTAACCCTATCCGGTGTAAGACCGTATTTTTCGCACAAAGCTTCAGCGCGCCGGGCATCAAGATTTTTTGCACAATCATGTAAAAGTCCTGCTATTTTTGCTTTTTTCACATCATATCCAAAGCGCTTTGCAAGCTTCGCCGCTGTTTCCATCACACCGATTGAATGCTTATGCCTCGACGGTTTTAAAAGATAGGACAAATGCTTCTCCGCCCGTTCCAAATCAAACGCCTCCGGCGAAATTGTCGGCGGTTTCTGATACAAGCCATTTGCACGAATGTATGCCGTAACGCATTCCGGTACCAGCTCCGTTATATCTTCTCCGCGTTGCAGCTTTGCGCGTATCTGATTAGAGGATACCGCCATTGCCTCCCCCGGAATCTGCGAAATTTTTGCTCCGTTTTGTGTTTGCAGGCGCTCCAGAATCGCCTGCAAATCCGCATCGTAATCCCCGCGCGCAAAAACAGCAATTTCCGCCGTTTTGAAGATGTATTCCGCATGATACCAACCATCCAGATACGCCGCACTGTCCGCGCCGACCAGTAGCACAAGCTGTGCCTTCGGGTACAGCTTTTTGAAATGCTTTAATGTATCCGCCGTATACGAATAAGTCGTATTCTTCAGTTCAAAATCGGAAACCTCAAGCCCTACATGCACCTGCGTGGCAAGACGCAGCATCTCTATCCGGTGCTCGCCGTCCGTCAGTTCGCGCATTTTATGCGGCGGACAAGCCGTCGGCACATAAATCACGCGCGACAAATCAAGGCTTTGCTTTGCATAAAGCCCCATACGGATATGTGCATTGTGTACCGGATCAAACGATCCGCCCAAAATTCCGATTCTCATCATGTACGTTACGCCTCTTAAAGCTCAATTTTCTTTTTGTTCTCGGATTCTCTGTACAAAACAATCTTGGAACCGATTGCCTGCACCGGCTCTGCACCCAAAACAGCTGCAAGCTCACTGAGCGCTTCTCTTGAATCCAGAAACGCCGTCTCTAAAATGTGCAGTTTAATCAGTTCCCGCGCTTCAAGTGCATCATCTAACTGCTTAATTAAATTTTCATTGATGCCGCCCTTACCAATTTGAAAAATCGGTTCCATTTGATTGGCAAGTCCGCGCAAATATGCTCTCTGTTTACTTGTAATCATATTCTATTCCTCTTAACGCCCCACAGGCCCTATACTTGTTAAATTTCCGTCCTTTGGAATTGTCGTTTTTGCAAGGTGCGCGCCTTGCTGTACCCTTACGCAGTCAAAGGACTATATTTTTCCTGCATATAGGGTCGAAGAGTTTAACTACTCTCGGCTTATCTTACGTAATCAAATTCAATTTCATACAGACGCACGGTGTCACCTTCCTGAATACCCTTCTCCTCCAGAGCATCAATGACGCCCTTCGTGCGCAATGTGCGTTGAAAATAGTTAAAGGACTCATCATCGGCAAGATTTACCGAAGAAACAAGATACTCTATCCAATCACCTTCAACGACATACACACCATTTTCGTTACGCACGGTAAAGAGTGGTGCATCTTCAACCTCAATGTATTCCGGCTCCGCTTCATAAGCTTCAATCGGCGGAATGGTTGCAAGCACCTTCGCCGTATGCGCAATCAACGCGTCTACGCCGCCACGGGTTGCTGCTGAAATTTCAAACACAGTATAGCCGCGCTTGTCCATCTCCTCTAAAAATGCTTTGTATGCAGCTTCATCCTGAATAATATCTGTTTTATTCGCCGCTACAATCTGCTGACGTGTTGCCAAAACCGGATCATAATTTTCAAGTTCTGCATTGATTTTATCAAAGTCATCAATCGGATTCCTGCCCTCAATGCTTGAAACGTCAACCACGTGGATCAAAAGACGTGTACGCTCGACATGCTTTAAAAACTCATATCCGAGACCGACGCCCTCACTCGCGCCTTCAATCAAACCCGGAATATCAGCCATCACAAAGCTTGAAGATGCATCCTTACCTTGCATTACAACGCCGAGATTCGGCTCGAGCGTTGTAAAATGATAGTTTGCAATCTTCGGCTTCGCCGCAGTTACGACGCTTAAAAG
>JAZSGM010000270.1:0-1864 GCA_045532715.1 Clostridia bacterium | reverse complement strand
TCGGTGAGGACGATACAATGAAAGCAACCGGCCTGTTTTCTCACAGGGGTGTTGCCAATCATCCCGGAGATAATGGTATGCGTGAGATCGCTTCACGCATTTTCACCGCAATAGACCCATATCTGAAATAAAAAAGGAGCGTATTATGTTAACCGAAAGAAACACACTGCAATTCGCCAAAGCAAGACAATGCTATAACGGTGCAGCAGATGCTGCGGTGCAATTTCTTATAAAAGAGCAAGCAAAGAACCGCACACTCTGGAAAAAATTTGTAAATCAATTCCGCGAGCAGCTCGATGGCACCAATCGCGGTTGGCGCGGTGTGTACTGGGGTAAAACGATGCGCGGCGCCGTGATGCTTTACGAATATTCACAGGACGATGAACTGTATAGCGTTTTGACCGAGAGCGTACGCAACATGCTAACCGTTGCAGAGGCTGACGGTCGCGTCTCTTCCTTCTCTCGCGACACGGAATTTACTGCATGGGATATCTGGTGCCGTAAGTACGTACTGCTCGGCATGCAATACTACTATAATATCTGCCGCGACGATACACTCCGCACTGAAATTCTCGCCTACCTTTGCAATGCTGCCGATTATATTTTGACACGCATTGGGAAAGAAAGTGAAGGAAAAAAAGCCCTGACTGCTTGTTGCTATAGCTGGCTTGGATTAAATTCGGCTTCCATACTGGAGCCAATGGTGTGGCTGTATTCCCTCTCGGGCGAGCAGCGCTACCTTGATTTTGCTACACACATTGTGGATATGGGTGCTTCTCATATGTTCAACCTATTTGAAATGGCTTATGAGAATAAGCTGTACCCCTATCAATACGGCGTAGAAAAGGCATACGAAATGATCTCCTGCTTTGAAGGACTCATTGCCTATTACCGCGTAACGGGCATTGAAAAGCACCGCATAGCGGCAATCAATTTCGGCAAAGCCCTCATAGAAAGCGAAACAAGCATAATCGGTTCGTGCGGCTGTACTCACGAATTGATCGATCATACCGCAACACGACAAACAGCTGAATATGACGGTGTAATGCAAGAAACCTGCGTGACGGTCACGTTTATGAAGCTTTGCGGTCAGCTACTGCGCCTTTCCGGTGAGCGTATATTTGCCGATGCGATGGAGCATTCCTTCTACAATGCATATCTCGGCTCGCTAAACGTGAATCATTGCCATTGCGATTATATGACGGGCGAACGCGAGGTGAACGGCAAAATGCTTCCCATTACCCCAACATTTCTCCCCTTCGACAGCTACAGTCCCTTGCGCCCCGATAAGCGCGGCAAAAAGACGGCGGGCTCACAGGTGTTTTCTGATTCCACCTATTACGGCTGCTGCGCGGCAATCGGTGCCGCAGGAGTCGGCACATTTTTAATGCACGCTGTCATGACGGATAACGATGGAATCGTGCTGAATTTCTACGAAAACGGCGAAGCGCACGTCTCCTATAACAACACCGTTTTTACCGTTAAAACAGAAACAACTTATCCCGCAAGCGGTGATCTCAAATTCACCGTGAGCGCCGAAAAGCCCACAAGTGCAGCACTCAAAATCCGCATTTCGGCTTGGTCTGAACACACTGTGATACAGAGCAAATGCACCTATTCACTCTGCGACGGATACGCCGTGTTTGAGGGCAAATGGAGCGAAGCAGAGGAAATTACACTCTCACTCGACATGCGCATTCGCGAAACGCGCCCCATCACGTGGGACTATGATGTGCTTTACACCAAAACGCACTATACCAATAATCCTCCCATCGTGGTGAAGCATAAATGGACCGATGACCTGTTTGTGTCACTTTCGCGCGGCCCGCTGACGTTGGCGTGCGATTCTCGTATGGGAAAGAGC
>JAZSGM010000143.1:0-23666 GCA_045532715.1 Clostridia bacterium | reverse complement strand
GCGGCGCTCGGCGCTGCTGCCCGGCACTTACCGTGCCTCGGGTTCAAGTCTATCTATACGAAAACAAAAAATAGAGCCGCTAATGCGACTCTATCTTTTGTTTTGGCAGGGGCAGAAGGACTTGAACCCTCGGCACGTGGTTTTGGAGACCACTGCTCTACCAACTGAGCTATACCCCTATGTACTTTTTAGCGCTACTCATATATTATACTCATATGTGAACGTATTGTCAAGATTTATTTTAAATTTTTTGCGGAAAAGTGAAAGGTGATATGCGCAAAAGCCGGCTGTAAAGTCGAAAACTTGACAATAAAGCGAAAAAATGATAAAATCTAAATTGCATTGCTAAAGATAACGCGGTTTTTCTACAATGAGTTTGGGAAAAACAATGCGGGAAATGAGGATTTTATGAAAAAGTTGATTGTATCGCTTTGCTTATGCATAGTGATGATTCTGCCGTATCATACGTCCGCGCAGGCAATTTATAATGACAGCAATATGCCGTTGGATTTGGTAATTAACGGCACTTATGTAAAGCCGAGCTTGCCGCTGATTGAGTATCGCGGAACTGTGTTTATTGCAGTACGTTCGCTTTGTGAGCTTATGTGGGTTGACAACTATACATGGGATGCAAAAAGCGAAACACTCACGGTAAATCATTGGGGAAATGTAGCAAAGCTGAAAGACCACTCGAATGTGTATACGATTAATGGGGTAGAGCATACGTTGCCGTATCCGGCTGAAACGGTGGATGGAAGAATGTATGTGCCTGTTCGTTTTGCACAAACGATGTTTGGTGTGCAGGTTGGTTGGGATGCGCAGTATTACAACGTTGTGTTTACCGTACCGAATTATACGGTTCCGGCACAGTATGTGAACACGTATTACCAGAAGGATGATGTGTGGTGGCTGGCGCGTATTGTGCATGCGGAGAGTCGCGGTGAGCCGGACGCCGGCAAGCTGGCGGTAGCGAATGTGATTTTGAACCGCGTGAAAAGCAGCCAGTACCCGAATACGATTTTTGAGGTGATTTTTGACCGCCGCTTTGGCATACAGTATACGCCTTCGGTGGACGGCTCGATATACAACACGCCGGCAATGGCGTCTATCATCGCGGCAAAACGTGCTCTGCACGGAGAAAATAATGTCGGTAATAGTTTGTTTTTCTACAATCCGCGCATCGCGGGCACAAACTGGATTGCGCGCAACAGAAGGTATTATACTACAATCGGCAATCACGCATTTTATTTATAAAAGAATGGGGCACAGCGTTCGGCGCTGTGCCTTTTGTGTTTGAAATGCAACCAAGTTGAGCAATGCAGGGTTTTAGTATACTGCTCAACACATCTGTTAATCGTCTTTGTTCCCGGAAGATATAAATCTGATTTATAGTTATTGGTTACTCGTTGCTTTTCAACAATTTTTCTCTTCCCTACGAAGAATCGTAGAATATGTTGTTTTTAAAGTTGAAATAACACACAAAAAAGAGCCAACTGAAATCAGTTAGCTCTTAGTATTTAATGTTGCCAAATCGTTGCCATTTTCATTTGAAAATGCCCGAAAACGGCGTGGTTATGCGGTTTTCGCTCCGCAATTCGTCATTCCCACTCGATCGTACCAATCGGCTTTGGCGTTAAATCCAGAAGGACGCGGTTGATGCCCGGTACTTCGTGGGTGATTCTGTCTGTAATGCGGTGGAGAACAGCGTACGGAATTTCTTCAATCGTTGCGGTCATAGCGTCTACGGTGTTGACTGCGCGGATGATTGCCGGCCAGCCCATGTAGC
Organism: Clostridia bacterium; assembly: GCA_045532715.1. GTDB lineage: Bacteria > Bacillota > Clostridia > UBA1381 > UMGS1253 > RGIG2041. The sequence goes on along the minus strand of JAZSGM010000143.1, from coordinate 21,880 downwards.
GCTTATCGTCCTTTACACCGACGGAAGTGAAGTCCGGCACGGCGATAAAATACTGCCATACCTTGCCTGCAAGTCCGTTTAATTCGAATTCTTCACGTAAAATGGCGTCTGCTTCACGCAGCGCAGCGAGTCTGTCGCGTGTGATTGCACCGAGGCATCGTACACCGAGTCCCGGACCCGGGAACGGCTGACGGTATACCATATTGTCCGGCAGACCTAATGCACTGCCGACAACACGAACCTCGTCTTTATACAAAAGCTTTACCGGTTCAACGAGCTCCATTTCCATATCCTCCGGCAGACCGCCCACATTGTGGTGCGCCTTTACGCCGTGGCTTTCCAAAATATCCGGGTATATTGTACCTTGAGCAAGGAAGGAAACATCAGTGAGCTTTGCAGCTTCCTCATCAAACACTTTAATAAACTCACCGCCGATGATTTTTCTTTTCTTTTCCGGCTCATCTACGCCTGCAAGCAGGTCTAAGAAACGGTCAGTTGCATCGACATAAATGAGGTTAGCGTCCAGCTCTTTGCCGAACACTTCGATTACCTGCTCGCTTTCGCCTTTGCGCATCAGTCCATGGTTTACATGTACGCAGATAAGCTGCTTGCCGATGGCCTTAATCAAAAGCGCTGCAACAACCGACGAGTCTACACCGCCGGAGAGTGCTAAAAGCACCTTTTTATCACCAACCTGTGCACGTACAGCAGCAACCTGCTCTTCGATAAATGCATCTGCAAGTGCTTTGGTTGTAATTCTTTCCATAGATTCAGGTCTAATATTGCTCATAATTATTTCCCCCTGTAAATCACATAGTATAGTTATCGAAGTAACCCTGTACCAAAACGACCGGGGTGCCCTTGTCACCGGAGCCGCTGGTAAGGTCGCAAAGAGAGCCGATTAAGTCGGTCAGCTGGCGCGGTGTTGTACCCTGGGATGCCATATTGCCGACGAGATTGTCGTCCTTGGCGCGGATACTTTCGGAAATTGCCTTTTTGAGCTCCTCGCCGGAGAGGTCCTTAAAGTCATTATCTGCCAGATACTTGAGCTTCAATTCGTTCGGTGTACCGATTAAACCGTCTGTATATGCCGGGGAAACCACCGGATCGGCAAGCTCCCAAATCTTACCCTGCGGGTCTTTGAAGGCACCGTCGCCGTAAACCATAACCTCTACATGCTTGCCGGTTGCTTCTAAGATTCTTTTCTGAATGTCCAACACGAGCGGCTTGCACTCGCGCGGGAACAGCTTAACAGTATCTTCGGTAGACTTGTTCGAGCCGAGCAGGCCGTATTTTTCATTGCAGCCACTGCCGTCAATCGGCGCGTTCATGATATCATCCAGGCTGCACACTACCTTTGCGCCTGCTGCAAGCAGAATGCGCTTTGTACGTGCTCTTGTATGAATATCACAATTGATAACGTGGTCTGTATACTCTAAAATTGCCTTCGGCTGATTTGCAAAAATAATTTCAGCCTCCGCACCGCATTCGCGAATAAGATCACCGTAGTATTTTACATAGTCTACGCCTGTAAATTCGTGTACATTTTCGCCGAACAGCTCGCGGTATTTTTCTTCGCTTAATACATCGGAGAACGGATTTACGCCGGACTCGTCAATCTTATCCATGCTGATGAGCGCGTTGCCGACTTCATCGGAGGGATAGCTGAGCATCAGAACAATTTTCTTGGCGCCCTTTGCAATGCCCTTCAGGCAAATTGCGAAACGGTTGCGGGAAAGAATCGGGAAAATAACACCCACTGTACCGCCGCCGAGCTTTGCGCGAACATCTGCTGCAATATTGTCTACCGAAACATAGTTGCCCTGCGCACGAGCGACAATAGATTCCGTAATGGAAATTACATCGCGGTCGCGCATAGAGAAGCCTTCGTATTCGGCAGCCTCTAATACACTGTCTGCTACGATTTTCGCAAGGTCGTCGCCTTCGCGGATAATAGGGCAGCGGATACCTCTCGATACCGTGCCGACTCTTCTTTCGTTGTTTGCCATAGATCAGCGCTTCTTTCTATAATAAAATTTAAAAAAAACCACACTGTATTTTAGCACTTTTTGGAAAAATATTCAATACCTCACGCAAAAAAAATTAAAAAAGGCTAAAAATTTAAAAAAATGCTTTCGCGGATAGCATATCCGCGAAAGCATAAAATTATCCGAATAACGGGGTAGAGAAGTAGCGCTCCGCTGTATCCGGCAAAACGGTGACTACGGTTTTGCCCTTGCCGAGCTTTTTTGCAAGCTTGATGGCAGCAGCGACATTTGTGCCGCTGGAGATACCGCACAAAATACCCTCCTTCGAGGCAAGCGCCTTCGAGGTTTCGATTGCTTCTTCGTCTTTAACGATGCAAATGTCATCGTAGATTTCACAGTTTAAAATTTCCGGAATCAGACCGTCGCCGATGCCCATCTGCAGATGCGTGCCGATGGAGCCGCCGGACAGGATTGCCGCGTGCTCCGGCTCTACCGCCCAAATGGTCATTTCCGGATTTGCCGCCTTTAAGGCTTCGCCGATGCCGGTAATGGTACCGCCGGTGCCGATGCCGGAGCAAAAACCGTGAATCGGACCGCCGACTGCGTCTAAGATTTCCTTAGCCGTCTGTTCGCGCTGGATTGCCGGGTTTGCCGGATTTTCGAACTGCTGCGGTACAAACACATTCGGGTCGTCGTTTTTCATTTTGAGCGCTAATTGTACACATTCCTCTATACATGCGCCGATGTTGCCGGCATCGTGCACCAAAATCACTTCAGCGCCATACTGGTTTACGAGCTTTCTTCTTTCCTCGCTGACAGAGTCGGGCATAATGATTTTTGTTTTGTAGCCGCGCACTGCGCCGACGAGGGCGAGACCGATGCCCTGGTTGCCGCTGGTCGGCTCGACGATAATGGTGTCCTTATGTATTAAACCCTGCTTTTCAGCTGCGCAAATCATATTGTATGCCGTGCGTGTTTTGATGGAGCCGCCGACATTCAACCCCTCGAATTTAACGAGGATATCTGCGCCGTTCGGGTCTGCAAGATGCTGCAGTTTAATCATCGGCGTGTTGCCGATGGCTTCTAAAATATTGTTGTAAACCATAAAATCAGTCCTTAATTCCTAAAAAATCCATATGTAGCTGTTAGGCTGTGAAGTGCTGAAAGCACTTTGGTTTTCAAAAAACCATATGCTATATTATATGATAAAACTTTGACAAAAGCAACAAAAATTTTTGCGTTTACTTTTTTTGTCCTTTGCGGTACAGCAGAGGACTTATGCCAACCTCTTTTTTAAAGAAGTTTGAAAAATAATGACTGTCACGAAAGCCGAGCGTAAGCGCAATATCACGTACGGGCATCGCTGCATTTTCCAAAAGCATTTTTGCGTGTGCCAGCTTCTTTTGTAAAAGATAATTGTATGGCGTAACGCCGTACTCCTTTTTATAGAGACGGATGATGTGCGATTTGGTGCAGTATAGGTCAGCAATCAGTGTGTCAAAATCCGTTGTAAAATCTGTCAGATTGTCGATTTTTTCCTTCAAGCGATGTGCGAGATTTGCATTTAGCGGTTGTTCTAAGTGTATATGTGTGGCAAACGCCTGCATGATTTTTAAAAACACCACTGCGCAAGCATCCTGCGCGGCATATATATCTGCGGTGGCTTTCGCACAATCCAAAAATTCCCGGAACAGCGGATAAATCGGCAGATTTGTGATGTGAAAGATGTTTTCAAGCCCATAGCAGGAAAACAGTTGATCCACCAGCTCGCCACGGATGTTGAACCAGATTTTAATCCAGGGGTCTTTGGCATCCGAATAATACTTGTGTTTCCGGCGTGCCGGCAGGATATAAATGTCGCCCGCCTCAGCAGTGAAAATAGTATCATCTACCTGCACCGTGCCTTTGCCGGCAAGCACATATTCCATGCAATAGATGCGGGAATGTGCTCTGCGTATGAGATAAGTACCGTCACAGTAGGACACACCACACATCTGGATGCGAAAAGGGGAGTTGCGCTGTGCAATCGGAAAACGTGTTATATTTTCGTACATGTCAATATTTTACACCTCAATATCAATATATTCTATTTATTTTTGTATTTTATAATGATATAGTATACTTGTCAAGAATATTTTTTAAAGGAGAGTTTTTATGGAAAAGTTAAGATATCCTGCAGTACCGCTCATTACGGTTGACCCGTTTTTCTCGGTGTGGTCGTGTGCGGATACGCTGTATGAGGAAACAACACGTTTTTGGACGGGAAAAAGACAGAGTTTAATCGGTCTTTTAAACATCGACGGTGCGGCGTACCGTTTTATGGGTAAGGTGTTTGCGGACGGTAGCTACAATATGGAAGCGCGTGTGATTGAGCAGACGGACGTAACGGTTTACCCGATGCGTACGGCCTACACCTTTGAAAATGAAATTGTGCGCTTGAAGCTTACGTTTATGACGCCGCTTTTGACGGATGATTTTTACTTGATGACCCGCCCGGTTTCGTATATCAGCTACGAAATCGAGGTGCTTGACGGCAAGACGCATGAAATGCAGCTTTTGTTCGGTGCAGATGCATCTATCTCCGTAGATAATTACGCCGAAGCAGTAACGGCGGAGCTTTACGAGGGCGGTGTGCGTGTCGGCAAGGGCGACAAGGATGTGCTGTCGGTAAGCGGTGACTGTTGTGCGATTGATTGGGGCTGGTTGCATCTGTATTCAGCAGACGGCTTTGCACCGGCTGTACGTACGGCAAAAGAGGTTGCCTGGCATTATTCCGACATCATCAGCACACACTGCATCCCCGCACAGGAACCGGATTTTACAAAGCCGTTTGCATTAAACGAGCAGGTTGTTTACATTACCCTGGATAAGGAATTTACCGTAAGCAGCAAGGAGTGCGGCTTTATCTGTGCAGCGTATGACGATATTCATTCGTTGAAGTACTTGGATAAGGTTGTAGATGCGTACTATAAAAAAGACGGCGATACCTTCGAGGATGTGCGCCTAAAGGCACTTAGTGAATATGACGAAATTTGTGCGCGCGTAGAAAAGGCAGAGGCAGATTTACTCAAAAAGGCAGAAAAGTTCGGCAAAAAGTATGCAGACATCATCAGCCTTGCCTACCGTCAGGTCATTGCAGCGCATAAGCTGACCTGGGACGGGGAAGAGGTACAGTTTATGTCGAAGGAGTGCTTCAGCAACGGCTGTATCGCAACGCTCGATGTAACCTATCCATCGATTCCGATGTTCTTGCTTTTAGAGCCGACGCTCGTAGAGGGCATGCTCAATCCGCTGTTTAAGTATGCAAATACTGAGGATTGGCCGTACGATTTTGCACCGCACGATGTGGGGCAGTATCCGCTTGCGGTTGCACAGCGCTACGGCAGAGGCACACGCTACGGCACCATTGGCGAACCATTCCTTTTAGAAAGACAGATGCCGGTAGAGGAGAGCGGTAATGCGATTTTGTGCGTATACACTGTGTGTCACTACAAAAAGGACATGTCCTATTTCATCAAACACAAGGCTTTGATGGATAAGTGGGTAGAATATCTTGTAAAATACGGTCTCGATCCGGAAAATCAACTGTGTACGGATGACTTTGCAGGACATCTTGCGCACAACTGCAATCTGTCTTTAAAAGCGATTATGGGTATTGCTGCCTACGCAAAAATGATGGAAAGCATCGGCGATGCCGCTACAGCTGAAAAGTATCTTGCCATTGCAAAGGAATACGCCACAAATTGGGAAAAGACTGCATTTGACGGAGATCATTACCGTCTTGCATTCGATAGGGAAGGCAGTTGGAGTATCAAATACAACATGGTTTGGGACAAAATCTTCGGTTGGGGCATTTTCTTGAACGAAGTATTTGAAAGGGAAATTGCTTACTACAAAAAGGTAATGCATCCGTACGGCCTGCCGCTTGACAGCCGCAGCGACTACACCAAGTCCGACTGGCAGATGTGGTCCGTGCGCTTGGCAGATGAGGATACCGACTATATGACGCGCATCGTGGATGCGATGTGGGCATTCTTAAATGAATCCTATCCGCGCGTGCCGTTCACAGACTGGTATTTTACCTCCGAGCCGAAGGAGCGCGGCTCCCAGAACAGGACGGTGCAAGGCGGTTTATTCATCCCTCTAATCTGACAAAAAGGTAAAATCAGCGCAATACTTTGTTATAAAGGCTGACCCGTACGCGAGTACTGTGTCAGCCTTTATGCCGCGTCTTGCATCTGATTTTCCTCTTTTTGTGTTGTAGGTGTGCCCGGCTCTGTGCCTTGTACTGCATCCAAATTTCCTCTTTTTGTGCTGACGGTAGTTTTTTGTGTGAAAAATTTAAAACGATTTTGTAGGGGACGATGTGTGCATCGTCCCTTATTCATTTGCGCAGAGCTTGCGGACTGTCAGGGATACTGATTTAAGCTTGGTCCGTAGGGACCATTCTTACCAAATCGTCGCTTCGCTAAGCCCTCGATGGACCGTTGTTCTATTTATACAATCAAATCTGGGTACTTGAATGTTTGTTTACAAAAGTACACTTTTTTTTGTGAAAAATACATAGCTTTTACAAAGGGTTTGTGCTATTATAGAGACAAGAAAATGGATTGTATTGGAGAGCGGTTGAATGAAAAGCATTAATATTATGATCAAACCGGCATCGTCTACCTGCAATATGCGCTGTAAATATTGCTTTTATGAGGACGTGGCCAATGCGCGCGCTTTTAAAAACGCGGGCAGAATGCAAAATACAACCGTAGATGCAATGCTTGCAAACATGGAAGCGGATTTGTCGAGTGGTGACCACGTCAGCTTCGTGTTTCAAGGCGGTGAGCCTACGCTCGCCGGGTTGGAGTATTTTGAGTATTTCGTTTCCTTAACGGCAAGGTGGAAGGGCATCAAAACGGCATATGCTTTGCAGACGAACGGGATTTTATTAGATGATGCATGGTGCGCATTTTTAAAAGAAAACAATTTTTTGGTCGGCATTTCCTGCGATTTGCTGCCTGAGATGCACAACGCGACACGTGTGGATGCAGCAGGGGAGGGCACCTACAAGCAGGTTACAAATGCGATTGCGCGACTCAAAAAGCATAAGGTGGAGTTTAATGTCTTATGCACGCTGACCAATTTCGTGGCGCGGCACCCGGGCAAGGTGTGGAACCGGCTCGTGAAGCTTGGCATTGATTATGTGCAGTTTACGCCGTGCATCGGTTTTATGGAAGAATTTTCGGATTATGCCTTGACACCGAAGCGGTTTGCGGAGTTTTATATAGATTTATTCGGCTATTGGCATAAGGACTATAGCAAAGGCAGCTACAGAAGTGTCAAGCTGTTTGACGATGTTGTAAATCAGCTGATTTTAAAGGTCCCCACAGGCTGCGGTCTGGACGGCAAGTGCCGCGCACAGCTGGTAGTAGAGGGGGACGGCAGTGTATATCCGTGCGACTTTTACTGCGTAGACGAATATAAGCTCGGTAATCTCGCCGAGCAGAAGCTACATGAAATTTTATCGTCGCCGGTGATTGATGCATTCGTGCAAAGAGCGCCGGCTTCGCTGCCTGCGCTTTGTGAGGCGTGCTCGTACAAGGGCTTTTGTGGCGGCAACTGCAAGCGTATGCGCAAGGAAATTTGCATCGATGCAAGCGGCGATTTTTGCGGCTACAAAGCTTTTTTGGAAAAATGCGGTCCGACACTGTCGGCACTTGCAAATCAACAGAGAATGTATATGAACAGAAGGAGAGGGTAACTATGAGTAACAAAAGAAATGTTCTATTGATTATGTGCGACCAGCTTCGTCCGGACTTTTTAAATGCCTATGGGGCGGATTTTATCCCGACACCGAACATTGATGCGCTTGCGGCAGACGGTGTTGTGTTTGATAACGCCATCACGGCATCGACGGTGTGTGCACCGGCGAGAATGTCCTTTCTGACCGGCGAGCACGTGTCGCGCCACGATGCCTGGACAAATAAGATTCCGGTCAGAGACGATTGCGACTTTTTGCCGGAGCGCTTAAATGCGGCGGGGTATATGACGGCGGCGGTCGGCTGCTATGACCATTGTCCGTTTGCGGACAGCTTCGGACACCGCTATATGAGAAGATATATCGGCAGCCACGCACCGGATGCGTGCGATTACAGAAGAGAATTTATGGCAAAGCATCCGGAGGCAAAAAGCCTGTTCGAGAGAGATGAGGAAAGCTATTATAAGCATCCGGACGAGGATTTCTACGATGTGTGGAGCGCAACCTGTGCGATCGAATTTATTGAAAGTTATACAAAAACGGGTAAAGCACCGAACGGTTTTGCGCCCGAGGAGGAAAATGCACCATTTTATCTGTACTGCGGCTTTATGGAGCCGCATGGGCCGCATATCCCGCCGAGATCGGTTAAGGGAACGGTAGACGAAGAAAAAATTCCGGGCATTATTTTGCAGGAGCGCCCGGACGAGGATATTCCGCCGGTGGAGCTTTATCGCAGAGCATATTTGAATACGCCGGAGCAGCTTGCCCATGAGCCGGAAACCATTGCAGAGCGAATGAAAGAGCGCGTGCGTTATTGCGAAATGATTGTGGAAGTAGACAAGCAGGTCGGCAGAATTGTGCAGGCGCTGAAGGATAACGGTGTATATGAAAACACGACCATTATCTTTACCTCGGATCACGGCAGTGTGGAGCACGATTATAATATGGTGTCAAAGGGACCGTGGCCGTACAAGGCGCAGCTGTTTATCCCGATGATTATTGCAAATCATCCGGCGCTTGAAAAAGGTACACGCTGTGATGCGCTTTGCGGCAATTTGGACATCGGCGCAACCGCATTGGATATTGCAGGCGATACACGCAGGTTCGGACTTTCGCGCTCGATGCTTGGTCTTGCAACCGGTGCTGTGCCGGAGCGCGAGGTCAATATGAGCGAATTTTCCGATGCCACCAAGACACTTGTGGATAAGCAGTATACTTATATATACTATCCGTTTGTAAACCGTGCTTGTATGTTTGACAGAATCAATGACACGCGCGAAATGACAAACCTTGCAGGCAAGCCGGAATATGCGGAAATTGAGAAGAAATTTTTAATGCACGCGATTGATTATATGGTGCTTACAAAGGGCAGAGTGCGCATGGAGGCACACGATGTGACGCCGGAGGTGAAGGCGGGACTTGGGAAAAAGGACCCGCATTGGTTGGAGGATTTCGACATCGCCCATCCGCTGACCAGCTGGAAAGAGGTAGAGCGAATCGAGCAAGCGGGGTTGGATGCAAGCTATCAGGAATTTTGCATCGGCAAAGAGGTTAAAGCAAGCTATGGCGAGTATTACAATACGCCGAAGCCGGAAAAAGAGTAATAAACAGAAAAACGGATGCAATTGCATCCGTTTTTTGTTTGCGCAGGAATTGCGGGCTGTCAAGGATGCCAGCCCCTACGATGCTGATTTGAATTTGTGCGGTGTTCTTGCCTCCCTTGCCTAAAGGGAGGGGGACCACCGTAGGTGGTGGAGGGATTTGGTATCCGCGTCGTGTGAGATTATACAACAAAGGCAATGATAAATCATTGCCCTACGATAGAAGGTCAATTTCACCCTTTTATACTTTAAAAATAGATTTATAATATTTTATGTCGGCGCGGACATAAAAACATATGTCTTTCTGCTGCGACACAGAATGCCACACACAAAAAACGGATGCGATTGCATCCGTTTTTTGTGTTATGAAATATGAAATTATTCTTCTGTGGTTTCGGAAGGTTCAACTTCAACAACTTCGGCCGTACCCTCAGCGACTTCTTCCTCTTCCGGTTCCTCGCGGTCTGTCACTGCGAGCGATACAATCTTGATGCCGTCCTTTAAGCGCATCAAGCGTACACCCTTTGTAACGCGGGAATAAGTGCTGATTTCGTCTGTATGCATACGGATGATGATGCCTGCATCGGTGATGAGCATAACATCAATTTCGTCCGTTACGGCGCGGATGCCGGCAAGTTTGCCTGTCTGCTCTGTAATTCTGTATGTCAGCACGCCCTTACCGCCACGGTTCTGGCACTTGTACTCGTCGAAATCGGTCTTTTTACCGTAGCCGAATTCCGATACAACCAAAAGCTTTGACTCCGGATCGGCAATACATACGCCGATGACCTTATCGTCACCAACCAGACGGATAGCACGTACACCGTGTGCCGTTCTGCCCATTACACGGGCATCCTCTTCGGTAAAGCGGATTGCCATACCATTTGCCGTACCGACTATGAGTTCTTTCGTGCCGTTGGTGAGGTTGACAGCGATTACTTCATCATCCTCATCGAGTGTGATGGCTCTGAAACCGTTTTTGCGGCTTGTATCATACTCGGAGAGAATGCTGCGCTTGATGATACCGTTCTTGGTTACAAATGTCAGGAATTGGTCTTCGCTGAACTCGCGTAATGCAATCATAGCGTTTACCTTTTCGCCGTTGTCGAGCTCTAAGAGGTTGACAATGGCTGTACCCTTTGAGGTCCTGCCGGCTTCCGGAATCTGGTAACCCTTTAATTTAAACATTCTGCCTTGGTTTGTGAAGAACAAAATGTGGTTGTGTGTCGATGTTGTGAGAATGTTTTCGACAAAGTCTTCGTCACGCACCTGCTGTGCCTTTACGCCGGTACCGCCGCGACGCTGTGAGCGGTATGTATCTACCGGAACGCGCTTTACGTAACCGAAATGCGTAAAGGTAATGGCAACGTCCTCTTCTTCAATCAGATCTTCGTCGTCAATATCGTCAAACGATGCCGTAATCTCTGTGCGGCGTTCGTCGCCGTACTTGTCGCGGATGGCATTCAAGTCATCCTTTAAGATGGCAAGCACGAGAGAATCGTCAGCCAGGACTTCGTTGTAGTAACGGATAGAATCCTGTACCTGCAGCAATTCGTCATGAATTTTCTGTCTTTCCAGACCGCTCAAGCGACCAAGACGCATATCCACGATGGCCTGTGCCTGCTCATCAGAGAGGGCAAAACGCTCCATCAAAAGCTGCTTTGCTTCCGCAACGCCTTCCTTTGCGGAACGGATGGTGTTGATGACCTCATCAATATTGTCAATGGCGATGTTGAGACCAAGCAGGATATGCTCACGCTCAAGTGCCTTTTTGAGGTTATATCTTGTCTTACGAACGATAACGTCCTTCTGGAAATCAATATAGTGGTCAAGCACCTGACGGAGGTTGAGCAGCTTCGGCTCCGTTACATTAACCAGTGCAATCATATTTACGCAGAAGCTTTCCTGCATCTGTGTGAATTTATACAGCTGGTTTAAGATAACGTTTGCGTTGCCGTCACGCTTGATTTCAATTACAATACGCATACCTTCGCGGTCAGATTCGTCGCGAACCTCGGCAATGCCTTCCACGCGCTTATCGCGCTGCAGCTCGCCGATTTTTTCAACCAGCTTTGCCTTGTTGACCTGGTACGGAATTTCTGTTACGACAATCTGCTGCTGGTTATTTTTGAGCTCCTCAATCACAGCGCGTGCACGCATCAGGATTCTGCCACGACCTGTGTGGTACGCGGAGCGGATGCCGCTTTTGCCCATAATGAGTGCACCGGTCGGGAAGTCAGGACCTTTGATGTAGTTCATCAACTCATCAATCGTGATATTCGGATCATCAATCACCGCAATAATACCGTCAATGACTTCGGTTAAATTGTGCGGTGGGATATTGGTTGCCATGGCAACCGCAATACCCGAAGAACCGTTGTCGAGCAGGTTCGGGAAACGCGAAGTAATAACGCACGGCTCCTGACGGCTGTCGTCATAGTTGGGCATAAAATCAACGGTATCCTTTTCGATATCCGTCAGCATTTCGAGCGAAATTTTGCTCATACGTGCTTCTGTATAACGGTAAGCAGCCGGCGGGTCGCCGTCAACACTACCGAAGTTACCCTGACCGTCTACCAAGGGATAACGCATGGAGAAATTCTGTGCCAGACGCACAAGGGCATCGTATACGGATGCGTCACCGTGCGGGTGATATTTACCGAGCACGTCACCGACCGTAGCGGCGCATTTCTTATATGCCTTATCCGGCGTAAGACCCGCCTCGTGCATTGTATACAGAATACGTCTGTGTACCGGCTTCAAGCCGTCGCGCACGTCCGGCAGCGCTCTGCCGATGATAACGCTCATCGCGTACTCTAAGTACGCCTTTTTCATTTCCGCCGAAAGCTCACGATCGACGATGGTTTGGTTTTCATAATCAGCCATAATTGCCCCTCCTTGGATTTCGAAAAAGCTTGAGAGCTTGTTTACGAAGGATATGGTTTTCTACTTTGGTTTATTTCAAGAGCATAGATTCGCCGGTCATTTCGGCAGGCTTTGCAAGGCCCATCATATCTAACAGCGTCGGTGCGATGTCAGCGAGTCTGCCTTCTGCCTTAAGTGCGCCGTCAAAGCCAACCATGACCATCGGTACCGGGTTGGTGGAGTGCGCCGTTACAACATCGCCATTGTCGTCAAACATTTCGTCTGCGTTACCGTGGTCGGCAGTTACAAGTGCACAGCCGCCCATTTTTTCGATGGCAGCCAGCACCTTGCCGAGACACTCGTCTACCGCTTCAACTGCAGCCTTTGCACAGTCAAAAATACCGGTGTGACCAACCATGTCGCAGTTTGCAAAATTTAATACGATGACATCATATTTGCCGGATTCGATGCGAGCAACTGCTTCATCGGCAACTTCGTAAGCGCTCATTTCCGGTTTTAAGTCATAGGTTGCAACCTTCGGAGAAGGAATAAGTGCGCGGTCTTCGCCTTCGGATTCCTTTTCAACGCCGCCATTGAAGAAGAAGGTTACGTGTGCATATTTTTCTGTTTCTGCAATACGCAGCTGTGTAAGACCGTTTGCGCTGATGTATTCACCAAAGGTGTTGGTCAGTGCGGTCGGCTTGAAGGCTACGTCTACGTTCGGCATAGACTTATCATATTGTGTCATGCAGACATAGTAGAGCGGGAAGTATACTCTCTCAAAGCCGTCGAAGGCTTCGTCTACCAGTGTTCTGGTGATTTCGCGTGCTCTGTCCGGACGGAAGTTGAAGAAGATTACGCTGTCGTTTGCAGCAAGCTTTCTTGCACCGTCAATGACGGTCGGCACAACGAATTCGTCCGTTACATCCTTTGCATAGGAATCGCGAACTGCTTTTTCAGCATCAGCCGCGTGCTCGCCTTCGCCCTTAACGATTGCATCGTATGCCTTAACGACACGCTCCCAGCGGTTGTCGCGGTCCATAGCATAGTAGCGGCCCATTACGGTTGCAATTTTGCCACAGCCGAGCTCATCAAGCTTTGACTTAAGCTGTGCAATGTAGTCAGCACCGGTCGTCGGGCCAACGTCACGGCCGTCCAAGAAGCAGTGAACGTAAACTTCGGAAAGACCTTCGCGCTTTGCCATTTCTAAAATAGCAAACAGATGTGTTATATGTGAATGCACGCCGCCGTCGGACAAAAGACCGTAAATGTGCAGCGCGCTGCCGTTTTCTTTGACATTGTTTACAGCGTTTCTAAACGCTTCATTTTCGAAAAAGTCGCCATCCTGAATCGATTTGGTGATTCTGGTCAGCTCCTGATATACAATTCTGCCTGCGCCGATGTTGGTGTGACCAACCTCGGAGTTGCCCATTTGCCCGTCCGGCAGACCAACGTCCATACCGCTTGCATGGATGATATTGTGCGGACAAGACTGCATCAGTTTGTCCATCACCGGTGTTTTTGCTGCATCAATTGCGGATTGTTTAACATCCTTTGCGATGCCGTAGCCGTCCAAAATAATAAGTGCTGTAGGTTTTTTCATTGTAAAACAAACTCCTATCCGCGCCTGCGTGCGCGATAAAATATACCGCGCGGTCGGGGTGATACCCCGACCGTATGCGGAAAAATTTTTAGAACTTAACAATACCTGCGAAATCGTCAGACTTCAAGGAAGCGCCGCCAACGAGACCGCCGTTGATGTCGCTCATGCCGAAGAGTGCTGCTGCGTTGCTTGGCTTTACACTGCCGCCGTACTGGATGACCAGACCGTCAGCTACATTGTCGCCGTAGAGCTCACGAACAACCACACGAATTGCAGCGCAAACCTCGTTTGCCTGCTCGTCTGTTGCTGTTTTGCCTGTACCGATTGCCCAGATCGGCTCATATGCGATGATACACTTTGCCATATCTTCAGCACTTACGTTCATAAACGCAATCTTTACCTGACTGCGGATTAAGTCGATTGTGATGCCCTGCTCTCTTTCTTCCAAGGACTCACCAACGCAAACGATCGGCTTCAAACCCTTTTCGAGCGCCTTGATGACTTTCTTGTTTACGGTTACATCTGTCTCTGCGAAATACTGTCTTCTTTCGCTGTGGCCGATGATGACGTATTCTACACCCATATCTACGAGCATGTCTGCGCTGACTTCACCTGTGAAAGCACCGCTGTCCTCAAAATGAAGGTTCTGCGCACCGATTTTTACCGGTGTGCCCTTTGCAGCTTCAACGGCTGCAGCGAGACTTGTGTACGGAACACATGCTACAACTTCTGCTACTGCACCTTCAACCTTCGGTGCGAGCTCTTTGATAAAAGCAGCCGTTTCAGACGGAAGCTTGTTCATTTTCCAGTTACCTGCTACTACATACTTTTTCATTTTATTCATTTCCTTTCATAAATCCTAGCAAAGCGCTGCTGCACAGCGCAGCAGCGCTTTGGGAATTGGTTTCTTATTTATCGTTTAACGCAACGATACCCGGAAGCTCCTTGCCTTCAAGGAATTCAAGGGAAGCACCGCCGCCTGTGGAGATATGGCTCATCTTGTCGCCGAGGCCTGCCTGGTTTACAGCTGCAACACTGTCACCGCCGCCGATGACTGTGATTGCATCTAAATCAGCGAGCATCTGTGCAATTGCGTTTGTACCCTTTGCGAAGTTCGGCATTTCGAATACGCCCATCGGTCCGTTCCATACAACGGTCTTTGCATCCTTGAGTGCATCCTTGTAAAGCTCAATGGTCTTTTCGCCGATATCGAGACCCTGCCAGCCGGCTTCAATACCGCCGCGGCCAACAGTCTTGTGCTCTGCATCGTTATCAAATGCAGTTGCAACAACCGTATCTACCGGAATCAGGAGCTTAACACCCTTCTTCTCTGCCTTTTCCATCATTTCCTTTGCGTAATCAATGAACTCGGTCTCTAAAAGGGAGTCACCAACCTCTTCACCGCAAGCTTTCATAAATGTATAAGCCATACCGCCGCCGATGATGAGTGTGTCAACCTTTTCAAGCAGGTTGTTGATTACGGAAATCTTAGAGGAAACCTTCGAACCGCCAAGAACAGCTACGAGCGGTCTTGCCGGGCTGTCAACTGCGTTGCCGAGGTATTCAATTTCCTTCTGAATAAGGTAGCCTGCTACAGCTTCTTTCAGATACTTTGTAACACCTTCTGTGGAGCAATGTGCTCTGTGCGCTGTGCCGAATGCATCGTTTACGAATACATCTGCCAGGGAAGCAAGTTCTTCGCTGAAGGTATCAACATTCTTTGTTTCTTCTGCTCTGTAACGTGTGTTCTGGAGAAGCACAACATCGCCGTCCTTCATTTCGGCAACTGCCTTCTTCGCGTTTTCGCCGACTACATTATCGTCAGCTGCGAACACAACGTCCTTGCCGAGCTTTGCGGAAAGGGACGCAGCAACCGGTGCCAAAGAAAACTCCGGCTTCGGCTCGCCCTTCGGCTTACCCATATGGGAGCAAAGAATAACCTTTGCGCCGTTTTCAATCAGGTACTTAATGGTCGGCAGCGCACCGTTGATTCTGGTTTCGTCGGTGATTTTGTCGCCATCGAGCGGTACGTTAAAGTCGCAGCGTACCAGAACGCGCTTACCGCTGACCTGCAGGTCTTCAATCGTCTTTTTGTTGAACATTTTACAACACCTCTTAAATTATATTTTCTTAATAGAAACAATAACCTTATATATTATATATTAATGTAGATAAAATTTCAAGTGCTAATTGGGAATTTGTGAAGTTTTTGTCAGAAAAAAATTTCAGGCAGAAATTAACTGCGGCAAACAATGCTATTTTTGACTTAACTTGAAAAATTATTCGTTTTCAAGGCGTGAAAAAAGTGGAGAAAGAGTTGTGTCGGAGAATGCAGATTTTTTTCGCATGCTGAAAAATAAGTTTTGCGAAAAAAGACGCTTTTTGGCGTAAAAATAAACATTTTTTAAGGGAGGATCAAAAAAAATGTGAATGTCTTTTGAAAAAAATAAACATTTTTTAAACAAATAAGTGTTTACAATCTGCGGTGTGTATGGTATCATATATTTATAAAATTTCCAAATTTCTGACGGAAAAAGATTTCAAGGGGTTTGGAACGCAAATTTTCGTTTCCTGCGCAACGGAAACAAACTATAATATTTAAGGGAGGATGTCACATGGCAATTGTTGGTGCATCGGGCGAAGTCAGATTGTTTGAGCCGCCTACCAAACCACGCGTCAGCATGAAGAATCTCAAAAAAGCGCACGAGAAGGCCGTTACAGATCTGAAGTTTAAAAACAGAATCGCAATGCGTTTCCTGCGTGCAGATTATAAAGATGACCTTGCTGCTGCGAAGACAGAGAAAAAATCTGCAGAAGAAGTTGCAAAAATTAAGAATTTGTTTGCTGAAAACAAAGCGAAGCTGGAAGCGGAGTTTAAAGCAAATTTAGAAGCACTTCTGGCTGCGCAGAAGGCAGAGGTTGAAGAAAAGAAGGTTTCCTTTGAAGAAAACTACAAAGTAGATATCGCGCTTTGGAAGCAGGAACCGAATATTTCTAAAGAAGATGCTGCTGCCTTGAAGACAGAGTATGAAGCAAAGAAAGCAGAGCTGAAGGCTGCACTTGCTAAAGTTAAGCAGGAGCGCAAAGCAGAGGTTTCTGCTGCAAAGGCAGAAAAGGACCCGGCTGCAAAGAAGCTTGCACTTGCGAAGCTGAAGGAAAAATACGATAAGATCTTCGCGGACAACGCTGAGGCACTTCGTGTGGCAACCGAAGCATATGAAAGAGCAGTTTATTCTGAAGCAAAGTATTACGAAATCCACCAGAGACAGAAGAATATCAACGCAATTCTGCGCGATAAGACATTGCTTTTAATGCTTATTCCGTATTTGGTGTTCTACGCTGTATATCACTATGCGCCGTACTTCGGTATTCAGATTGCGTTTAAGGATTATTCCATCCGTAAGGGTATCTGGGGCAGTGAATGGATTGGTTTTGAAAAATTCACAGGCTTCCTTGGCGGTCCGTACTTCCCGCGTTTGTTGAGAAACACATTTGTAATCAACCTCTACGGTTTGATTCTCGGTTTCCCGGCATCCCCGATTTTTGCGCTGTTATTAAATGAAGTAAGAAGTAAGTTGTTTAAGACAACGGTACAGACCATTACATACCTGCCGCACTTTATTTCTACGGTTGTTATCGCAGGTATCGTGGTGAACTTCCTGGCACCGAGCGGTCTTATGAACCACTTGTATGTCGGTATCGCGGAGTTCTTTACACAACAGCATGTTGATCCGATTTACTTCTTGATGAAACCGGAATATTTCCGAATTATTTATACCCTCATGGGTATCTGGGCAGGCTTCGGTTTCGGTTCTATCGTATATACCTCTGCGATTTCCGGTATTGACCAGGAGCTCTATGAGGCAGCGAAAATCGACGGCGCAGGCAGATGGCGCCAGACACTCAGCATCACAATCCCGGGCATTATGCCGACAATTGCGATTTATCTGATTATGAGAGTCAGCCATATGTTAACGGTTGGTTATGAAACCATCATTCTTCTCTATCAGCCGGTTACATATGAAACAGCCGACGTTATCAGTACATATTCCTACCGTCAGGGTCTCGGTAATACATCGGGCCGTCCGGACTATTCGCAGTCGACTGCAATCGGTTTGTTCAACGGTATCGTTTCGCTTACCTTGGTAACGATTGCAAACAAGATTTCGCGTAAAGTCGGCGACGTAGGTCTTTGGTAAGAAAGGAGGAATATGAGATGGCATCTTTAACAAGAAAAAACAAAATTAAGCGCTCTGCCGGTGAGTGGACATTTGATATTCTCAACACACTCCTGATGCTGTTTTTAGCGTTTATCACACTGTATCCGTTCTGGTACGTTCTCGTATGCTCCTTCAGTAATCCTGTATCGGTTGACGCAGGTCTCATTTATTGGTGGCCGGATGCATTTAACGTAAATTCCTATTTGGAAGTATTTGATATCTCGAACTTCTGGTCTGCATACCGCAACACAATTTTCCTTGCAGTTGGCGGTACAATCATCAGTATGTTCTTCACAATCCTGACAGCTTATCCGCTGTCTAAGAAGCGTTTGTGGGGCAGAAGAGGGCTCACCTTCATTATGATTATCTGCATGAACTTTGCAGCAGGTATGATTCCGAGATACTTAGTATTCAGAGCGACAGGCGTTATGAACAATCATCTGATGTATTTGTTTGCAACCTGTCTTACTCCGATGAACATTATCTTGGTACGTGCATACTTCCAGTCGATTTCTGATTCTCTGGAAGAATCTGCAAAGCTGGATGGTGCGGGCGACTTGACCATCCTGTTCAAGATTTATATTCCGCTGTCTGTGCCGGTTCTCATGACAGTAAGCTTGTACTACTTCGTAGCTCGTTGGAACTCTTACTTCTGGGAAATGATTCTTTTCACAGACGACGACAAGGTTCCGTTACAGGTTGTGCTTAAGAACCTCGTAGTTGAGCAGAATGCAAAGGAAGACCTTGCAGATGAAGATGGCGGCATGCTCAAGAGTAAGCAGACAATCATTTATGCAACGATTATCTGTGCAGCTCTCCCGATGCTTGTTATCTACCCGTTTGTACAGAAATTCTTTGTAAAGGGTATCATGATTGGTGCCGTAAAGGGTTGATTTATAAATCATAAATTAAAAGACGATGTCCGATGGACATCGTCTTTTTTTGTATCGTTGCAGGAAGGAAAACGGAATGTTTTTGAAAATTGAAGATGTATTTGTGCATTCTGATATGGCGCAGATGAATCCATTTTCTGATAGCGGATTTTACTGCTTATGGTTGTGTCAACACAAGGAATTTTAACTTTGATAAACTGTTCTCACCTTGCATACTGTCTAAAGTGAGGTAGGCATAGTCATCTTTGCGTACACGCAAAGCGGTTCCGTCCGTGTAAGCCTTTACAGTCAGTGTGCGCTGCTCTATTACCTTACCGCTTTCGTCATAACCGGTGAGCAATAAAGACTCAGCGTGATTTGGAATATACAGATTTAAATATACCTCATCCGCATCGGTTAAGATGTAGTATTCTTCCAGCACTGTATTATACTGCACATCATATGCTTCTCCGGCTGTAATTTTCAGCTGTGTGCCGTTCTTGATCACATTTACAACACCAATCAAGAGGATAATCAGGAGTACGAGAATTCTAAAAATCCAGGAATCGGTGACCTTTTTCAGCGCAAGTGTTTTATACCAGTTTTCTAAGTGACTTAGCTTACCCCAAAGGGTTTTATTATATGCTTCGTTTTGTGTTTCAGCAGGAATGGCTTCACCGCAATTCCTGCAGTATTTAGCACCGTAAGGCACATAACTAAGACAAGTTGGACAATGCATAACCTCTCCGTTCCGCCACATTCTGTGGCATCATAAGTATTATAGTCGTATGTCGTTTGCGATATACCATTTTCCGTCTTCTTCTATGAAAGTGAATTGATAAACGATTTTACGTGTGGCATTTTCCACAATATAAGCATCGCTTGTTTCTTCACCGTGATACCCGGAAATCCAGCAGGCATTACAAATAATCTCTGCAACTGAGTAACCGTCCCTGTAAAGCTGCTTGCCAAGCGTGGTTTCCGCATCTGCGTTGTAATGCAGTGTTTCGAAATCAAATATGCACATGCCGCTGATTTCATCGTACGTGCTTGCAAGTGCCCGGCCTTCTGTATGAAAAGAGCCGTCCAGAAAATCATGTGTTGCCGAGTAGGTATAACCCGGGAGGGCATGCTCAGCGAACAGGTTTTCTACAGAGCGCTGGGGAATAACGCCATCCTCGGCAGTATACACGTCCTCGCCGAACGCCGCATGAAGATCGTAATCATCCATCATAGTATAAAATACTTCAGCGAGTTCATCCTCGCTAAATGCTTCTGTGCCGGACGCGGCTAACTCCTTCTGCTCTGCTGCAATTTCGGGGTGCAGTTTAACCGTCTTTACACCTTCAGGCGGCAGGCCGGCATAAATGCTCATACAAATGGTTGCGATTACGCATAGTGTTAGTATAGTGCCGTATAGATGCGAGAGCAGGAAATTTTTAATGAGTGAAAATATATTTTCGGATATATTATCCTGCAAGGCTTCTTTGATGTGGTCTTTTAAAAAATCACGAAAGGGTGAGCCCTTGCGGTTCAGCTGTTTTTCACAAGCGCTGCAGACAACGGCGCTTCTTTCATTTACGGCACCGCATGCGGTGCAATAGATGATTTCTTCGTTTAAAGCTTGCATTACAATCAATCCTTTTTATAATTTACAATCAGAATACCTGTGCAGATCAATACAAGCGTTACAACCAGCTGCAGCGGTGTTGCGCTGCTCGGCTCGGCGAGCATAAGCACAGACAGCAGTACGCCGAATACCGGCGTCATAAAGCTGTAAATGGAAACTTTCGATACCGGATTGTGTTTTAAAAGCATACCCCACAAAGAGTAGGCAACTGCAGAGAGTGCAGATAAGTACAACAGAACACCAACAGCTTTAATGCTGCTTATGTCTATGTGACCACCTAAAAGCAGGGCAACGGTAACCATCACGGCACCGCCGATGATGAACTGCCAGCCGCTTAGAATTACAGGGTCCTCATCCTTGGAATAAATCTTAACCAGCGAAGAGGACATTGCGTAGCAAATCGAAGAAATCAGCGCAAAGCCGTCGCCGAAGAAATTAAAGTTTAATTCCAGCCCCTTTAAATTAATCAGAATAACGCCGGCGAAACCGATGAGGCAGGCAAAAATCTTCTTGAAGGTCAGCTTTTCCTGGCGGAACAGCAGGCTTGCGATTAAAATCGAGAAAAATACGTTACATCCGCCGGTAATGACTGTGCCCTTTACACCGGTTGTGTATGAAAGACCGATGTAGAAGAAAAAGTACTGCAATACGGTCTGGAATGCACTGATTTTCAGTACCTTGTCCCAGTTGTGCTTTTGCGGCAGTAAAAACTTCTTTCTGCCGATGCTGTAGATAAGGACGGTCAGGATACCTGCAATTGTAAAGCGTACGCCGGCAAACAAAATGGTCGACACAATCTTTTCAAAGGTCGGCATTAAATCTCTGCCCGGCATTGCTACCTCGTAACCGATCTTGATAAACGGTGTTGCGCTGCCCCAGAGAGCGCAGCAGAACATTGCTAAAATTGCCACGAGCCAGGGCTTGGTTAAAATGCTGTTTTTCTTTTCCATGTCATTCGTCTCCTTATGTATATTTCTGCCTATTATATCACAGGTTGACAAAAATAGCAACAAAAAGCGCTATACAACGGGGCTTTACGAATACGGCTTTTGCGGAATGAAAAATCCTTTCCCGGCGTATCAGGGCTTGTCTTCCATATGCTCTAAGGCGTAGTTGCAGCATTGTTTTATCAAATCATCGAGAGCTATACGGTTTTTGACCGCAATCCATTCCATACGCGCAATCAGCTCGTCCGGCAGACGAATGGAGTTTTTCGTTTCGGATATTTGCTGAATTTTAAATGCACTGTCTTTTAGGATTGACATGTTTTTCAAATCTCCTTTTTAGAAAATATTTGCGTCAAAATTGCGTCATTTCTGCACAAATATTATAATATGACGCTATAATGATGT
>JAZSGM010000176.1:0-11108 GCA_045532715.1 Clostridia bacterium | reverse complement strand
GAGGCAAGCACAATCGAGGAAATAAAGTCTAAAATTGACTTGGTAAACAGCATCTCGTGATTGCCGGACAGTCCTGACTGCAGGGAGCCGACCACCGTCATTGCACCTACGCAGAACAAAAGTGTCGCGCTGACGAAGCCTTCGGCAAGCTTGCCGTCACCGCCGTCCTTCGTGACAAGCGTTTCAATTTTTTCACCGAGCGCGTGCATGCGTCCGTCTAAGTCTGAAAGTGTGCCAAGCAGTGCACCGATGGCGAGCGAAAGTACCAACACAAGTGTGTTTTGCCCTTCAAGTGCGCCGTCGATGCCGATGTATAAAACCGCCAGTCCCACCGCGGTGGACAACACCTGCGAAAGCCGCTCCGGCAGGCCTTTTTTCAGTAAAAGACCAATGAGTGCGCCGAGCAGCACCGTTCCTACATTTACCCAAACACCGAGCATAGTATCATTTCCTTATCCTGAAAGTATATCTATCTTACCACAAAACCTACCGGTTGACAAGGTTTTTTCGCTGTTGTAGAATAAGAAAAGAGGTGAGATTATGCGACTTTTTATCGATGCAGACGGCTGCCCTGTGGTGCGCCTTGCCGTAAAGCTTGCGCACGGGCGCGGTGTAGAAAGCATCATTTGCTGTGACAGCGCGCACGAGTTTTTTGTTGACGGTGCAAAAACCGTTACGGTGTCTACCGGCGCGGACAGCGTGGACTTTTATCTGGTCAATCAGCTGCAAAAGGGGGACATTGTTGTCACGCAGGATTACGGGCTTGCCGCAATGTGTCTCGGCAAGGGGGCACGTGCGTTAAATCAGAACGGTATGGTGTATGAGGACGGCAATATCGATGCGCTTTTGTATTCGCGCTACAGCGCGAAAAAGGCGCGGCTGGCGGGAGAGCGTCTGCGCGGACCGAAAAAGCGCAGCCCGGACTGCGATACTGCCTTTGCAGCGGCACTTGTAAATTTGTTAGACAAGCAGTAAATGATTGACAAGCGCACGCGAATTTTATATACTTATTTGTAGAAGAATTGCATAAAAAGGCGGAGAAAACATGGACAGACGAACGGTACACAGAAAAGGCAGTTATAAAAATAAACGCAGGGGCGGCGGGCTTTGGCTTGCGCTTTCGGCGGTGGTGTTGGTTGCCGCCATCGGGCTATTTGTATATCTGAAATGGCCGCTGCTTGATATCCGGTTGCCCTCTGCACCGCAGCAGGTGGAGCCGCCGCAGAAGCAGGCGTATGTGCTCGCGCATACGTTGCTGGAGGAAATGACGCTGGAGGAAAAGGCGTACCAGCTGCTGTTTGCCACACCGGAATCTATTACGGGTGTGGGGCAGGTGATTGTAGCGGGCGATGCAACGCGCGCGGCGATTGAAGAATATCCCGTCGGCGGACTTGTGTATTTTACGCCGAATCTGATGAGCCGCGAGCAGACGCGCGATATGCTGAAAAACACTCAGCGCTACACAAAAATTCCGCTGTTTTTAGGGATTGATGAGGAGGGCGGTCGCGTTTCGCGCCTTGCCGAAAATCCGGATATGGGGGTGGAGGCGCTGCCAACGATGCGTCAAATCGGTGATGCAGGTGATGAAAAGGCGGCATATACTGTCGGCGCGACCTTAGCGGAAAATTTAAGCGCCCTCGGCTTTAATGTGGATTTTGCGCCGGTGGCGGATGTGCTGATCAATTCGGACAATACGGAAATTGGTGACCGTTCGTTCGGCAGAGATGCTGATACGGTTTCGAAAATGGTGCCCGAGGTGGTTGCAGGCTTGCAGGATGGCGGTGTCAGCGCGGTGCTTAAGCACTTCCCGGGGCACGGCAGTGCGCTTTCGGATTCCCATACCGGCGCATCGGAGAGCCTGCGTACCTATGAGCAGCTGCAGGAAACGGAGTTTCTGCCGTTTCAGGCAGGCATCGATCGGGAGGTCAACTTCATTATGGTGTCGCACATGACGCTGGTCAATGCGGTGGAAGAGGGCGTGCCGGCTTCGCTTTCGCAAGAGGTAATATCGGAGTGGCTTCAGGACGAGCTGGGCTTTGACGGCATCGTTATTACGGATTCGTTTGCGATGGGCGCCATTACGGAGAACTATACGCAGGAGGAGGCCGTTTTGCTGGCAATCCGTGCCGGTGCGGATATGATTTTAATTCCGACGGATGTCCGCGCTGCGGCAGAAGCGATTGTCGAAGCTGTACAGAGCGGAGAAATCAGCGAAAGCCGCATCGATGAAAGTGTGAAAAAGATTTTGTCCTGTAAAGAGAAAATGGGCATGCTGAAAAAATGAACGGCATAAAAAAAGGACTTGGAAGGGGAATCTTCCAAGTCCTTATATTTTGCACTTACTTATCTAAATCGTACATATACGAGCCCTTATCACGCAGCACGTGCAGGTTGTCGAGCGATGCGCCCGTACCCTTTGCCACGCAGGACAGCGGATCGTCTGCCAGATAAACGTGAATGCCTGTCTTTTCCATCAGAAGCTTGTCAAGGCCTTCAATCATCGCACCGCCACCGGTCATAACGATACCGTTTTCGGCAATATCGCCCACCAGCTCAGGCGGTGTGCGCTCCAAAACGGAGTGTACGGCGTCTACAATCTGTACGGCAACCTCATCCAGAGCATCGCGGATATCCTCGCTCGATACAGAAATGCTCTGCGGAAGACCGGTCAGAAGCGAACGCCCGCGCACCTCCATAAAGATTTCCTTGCCCTTCGGATACACGCTGCCGATTTCTTTTTTCAGCTCCTCGGCTGTACGGTCACCGATTACGGCGTTGAATTTTTTGCGGATGAAGCGCACGATGGCATCGTCGAATTTATCGCCTGCCACCTTAATGGATGTGCACACAACGTTACCGCCGAGGAAAATCACGGCAATATCACTTGTACCGCCGCCGATATCCACCACCATACTGCCGCACGCCCGGGAAATATCAATGCCTGCACCGATGGCAGCCGCAATCGGCTCTTCAATCAGATACACCTGTCTGCCGCCTGCCTGCATTGCCGCATCAATCACGGCTCTTTCCTCAACCTCGGTTACACCGCTCGGCACACAAATCATTACTCTCGGCTTGAACAGACGGTTCTTGGTCACCTTACGGATGAAATATTTGAGCATCATTTCCGTTGTCGAATAGTCGGAAATTACACCCTCACGCATCGGACGCACCGCGGTAATGTTACCCGGTGTACGGCCGAGCATTTTCTGCGCCTCCGTACCGACAGCGTACAGCTTGCCCGTACCCTTGTCGATGGCAACCACGCTCGGCTCACACAGCACAATGCCGCGATCCTTCACGTGGACAAGCACAGAAGCGGTACCTAAGTCGATACCGATATCCGTCGACATGCCGAACATGTTTTTCAGTTTGGAAATAAAAGAAATTGCCATTACATAGCCTCCATCATTCTATTCTGCTTTTCTGTATAGCATCAATTGCGGATAAATTCCCTAATTTATCATAAAGTAGCATTCTAACATATCTATTATATACCATTTACGTTTTTTGTCAAGAGATACACGCGCCACTTTTTTGACACATTTTACGCCCTTTGCGTTTACATAATACGGATGAATTTTGGAATTGGAAATAAAAGTTATGCACTTTTCCACAGAGTTATCCACAAAAAACATATGTTCTGCACATCGTTTTGCTTGATTTTATCCGTTTTTTGCGGAGTTATCCACATAAAAAGCATGGAAAAGTGTTTTGTTTTCCACATCTCCTGGGTTTACATAAAAACGAATTCGGCAAGGCTTTTGCTTTACACCGATGCGCAAAAAAGATGTAATTAAAATGTAAGAATGTCTGGAAATGCAGTCGTAGCAAGGGTTTGCGTGGTTTTTGCCTTCGGCGGCACTTTTCAGGAAGCGAAAAGTGTGCTACAATAATTTTAAAGCATTTTATACATAAACAGGAGGCAAAAGCCGTGAAAAATCCATTTTGGAAGAATCCTGCCCTGAAGGGGTATCTGGCAGGAATTTTAAGCGTTGTGCTGCTGCTCGGCATTCCCGCGGTGGCGGATTCGATTTATACAAGCATTGACGTTCTGGTCAACCAGGTAAGAATACTCATCCACGGAGAAGAGGTCGCGCTCGACAGCTTTGTGCATAACGGACGTACCTATGTGCCGCTGCGCGCGTATTCGGAGCTGCTTGATAAGAGTGTGCACTACGATGAGCTGACAAAAACCGTTTCTGTGTCGGACCGTGAGCAGTCGCTGATTATGAGTAAGGAGATTGCCTTCCTCGTCAATGGTGAGGCTGTGCGTGTAAGCACCTTTAAGCAGATGATTAACTGGTTTAAATACAACCTCGAGCTGGGCGAGATGGATGAGCAGACCTACGCGGAGTTTAAAGAGTTTGTCCGCCAGGAAACCGTGGCAAACACCATCGTGCATCAATATGCGACGGATGTCGGGATTGTCATCGGCGGCGCGGAGGAGGCAATCATCAATTCCGGTATTCAGGTCTACGCCAACAATTTCGGCGGAATGGAGAGCTTCATCAAAAAGCTGGAGAGCATCGGTATTACCTATGACTTTTATCATTGGCTGCAGGAAACGGCGTATCTGAAGGACCGCCTGACGGATATTATTATTGATCCGGTGACGGAAACGGATATTATTGATTATTATCATCACAATATTGTGCTTTATTCCACGCCGAAGGCAACGGCGAAGCAGATTTTCTTTGCCACAACGGACGATGCGGGCTATCAGCTGTCGCAGAGCGTGCGCTTAGAAAAAAAGAAGCTTGCTGAGGATGTTTTGCGTCAGCTCAAGCGTCCGGATGCGGATTTTGATGCGCTGATGCAGCAGTATTCCGAGGATAGCGCGCTGGCGGAATATCCGGACGGCTACACCTTTACCGTCGGCGAGATGGTGCCGGCGTTTGAAAAGGCGGCATTTATGATGCAGCCGGGGCAGATGAGCGGCATTGTGGAGAGTGAATTGGGGTATCACATTTTGCTGGTGACCGACCGCTTTACCGAATATGTGCCGATTGAAAATGTGCGCGAAAGCATTGCCAATTCGCTGCGCAATGAGCGGTATTATAAGCGTGCGGAGCCGCAAATTCAAAGTGCATACATTCTGCTCAACGCAGAAGTATACGACACGATCTGAGGTGGGCAAAATGGTACAGATCGGCAACGATTGGGACCGGATTTTAGACGGAGAATTTGTAAAGGAATATTATCTGAAGCTGCGCGCGTTTTTGAAGCAGGAGTACGCGACGCATACGGTGTATCCGGATATGTACTCCATTTTTAACGCGCTGAAGCTGACGGCTTATGCGGATACCAAGGTTGTGATTCTGGGGCAGGACCCCTACCACGGGCCGGGGCAGGCGCACGGGCTTGCATTTTCCGTACAGCGCGGCATTGCCATACCGCCGTCGCTTCTGAATATGTATAAGGAATTAAAAACCGATCTCGGCTGCTACATTCCGGACAACGGCTTTCTGGAAAAGTGGGCAATGCAGGGCGTGCTTTTGTTAAACACGTCCCTGACCGTGCGGCAGGCGAGTCCGAATTCGCATCAGAAAATCGGCTGGGAGATTTTAACCGACCGTATCATCGCGCATCTGAATGAAAAGCAGTCCCCGGTGGTGTTCCTTTTGTGGGGTGCCAATGCGCGCTCGAAGGCGGCGCTGGTGACCAATCCGCTGCACACCGTGCTGGAAGCACCGCATCCTTCGCCGCTTTCGGCAAGTCGCGGCTTTTTCGGCTGCAGGCATTTTTCCAAAGCGAATGCGATTTTAGCGCAGAGCGGACTTGCGCCGATTGATTGGCAAATCGAAAATTTAGGGTAACCGTTGCCGGAGGTTCGTAAGAACATCCGGCTTTCTTTATGCCAACAAGCGACCAGCAAGCATTCGTCTGTAACCCTTGCAAATCGGGGCTTTCGGAAGGGCACACAGAAAAAAACGGCCAACAAGCAACCAACAAGCAACCAACAAGCGACCACATCGTAATAATGTAAATAATATAAAGAATGTAAATAAGGTAAATGCGCACGGACAAGCAACAAAAAGCGTTCAGGAACCTGCAAAGAAAGTGCGTGATTAAAAATGGAAAATCCATTGACTTTTTAAAAAAAAGTTGTATAATGATATTTGTCGCATTCTGCGAATGCGTGAATATACAGCTTGCGAAAAAATGGTTAATGATAAACGCCATGCAGGCAGTAAGACAGGGGATTGATAAATGTCTAAGATTATACGTCTTGAGAACGTATCCAAGAATTTCGGAAGTACGGAAGTATTGAATAATCTGAGCCTCTCAATTGACAGCAGCTCTTTTGTGACGCTGCTCGGTCCGTCCGGCTGCGGTAAGACGACGACGCTTCGCATCATCGGCGGCTTTGAGATGCCTTCATCAGGAAGAGTGTATTATAACGACACGGATATTACGGTCCTGCCGCCGTATAAGCGCAGCCTCAATACCGTGTTTCAGAAGTACGCTCTTTTTCCGCATATGAATGTTTTTGATAACATTGCATTCGGTCTGCATTTAAAGAAAATGAAGGAGAGCGAAATTCGCGAAAAAGTGACACGTATGCTCAGGCTGATTAACCTGCCGGGGTATGAGAAGCGTGACATTGACTCCCTTTCCGGCGGTCAGCAGCAGCGCGTTGCCATTGCACGTGCGCTTGTCAACGAGCCGAAGGTGCACCTTTTGGACGAGCCGCTCGGCGCGCTCGACTTGAAGCTCAGAAAGGAAATGCAGATTGAGCTTAAAAATATACAAAAATCCCTGGGCATTACGTTTATTTACGTAACGCATGACCAGGAGGAAGCGCTGACGATGTCGGATACGATTATCGTTATGAAGGACGGCAATATCCTGCAAAACGGTACGCCGCAGGATATCTATAACGAGCCGCAGTGCGCTTTTGTTGCCGATTTTATCGGTGAATCGAATATTATTGACGGTGTGATGCACGAAGACAAGCTTGTGTCCTTCTGCGGAAGGAAGTTTGAATGTGTGGACACCGGCTTTGCCAAGGATGAACCGGTGGATGTGGTTATCCGTCCGGAGGACGTGAAGGTGGTTTCTGAGGCAGACGGTCTGTTAAGCGGCGTTGTCAAGTCCTGTATCTTCAAGGGCGTGCACTATGAAATGGTGATCGAAGCGGCAGGCTTTGATTTTCTGGTGCAGTCGACGCTGGCGTCCGAGGTGGGCAAAACCGTCGGTCTGTCTGTGGTTCCGTTTGATATTCATATCATGCACAAGGAGGGATAAGTATGCGTAAAACGCTTGCTGCCTATCCGTATCTTGTGTGGGCAGTGCTGTTTATCGTTGTACCGCTTCTGCTTGTGGCTTACTACGGCTTTACCGTCGAGCAGGCGGACGGCACAATGGTGTTTTCCCTGGAGAATTTTAAACACTTTTTTACAAGTGAGATTTACCTGCAGGCGCTGTGGCGCTCTGTGTGGATGGCGGCGGTTGCAACGGTGGTTTGTTTGCTTTTAGGCTATCCGGTTGCCTATTACCTTGCGGGCAACCTGTTTAAAAACAAGGGGCTGCTGGTGCTTTTGCTGGTGATTCCGATGTGGATGAATTTGCTGCTGCGTACCTACGCGTGGCTGATTTTGCTCGACACCAAGGGCATCTTCAATACGCTGCTCGGTTTCATCGGACTCGGACCGTACGAGTTTTTGTACGGTACGCACTCCATCATCTTCGGTATGGTGTATAACTTCCTGCCGTTTATGATTCTGCCGATTCATTCGGTGCTTGTGAAGATGGATCGCTCGCTCATTGAAGCGGCACAGGATTTGGGCGCACCGCCGACGCGCGTGTTTTTTAAGGTGACGTTTCCGCTGTCCCTGCCGGGTGTGTTTTCCGGCATTTCGATGGTATTTATGCCGGCGGTAACGACCTTTGCGATTTCCGATATTTTAAGCGGACGCAAAATCCAGCTGATGGGTAACGTGATTGAAAATCAGTTCCTGCGCGCTGACAATTGGAACTACGGCTCCACAATGTCGCTGATTTTGATGGTGCTGATTCTGATTACGATGTTTATCTCCTCGAAATACGAGAAGGAGAACGAAGGGGGCGGTCTTTTATGAGCAAAACGCTGAAAAAAATCTACGTCTCCCTGATTTTCATTTTTATGTATGCGCCGATTGTCGTTTTGGCGGTGTATTCGTTCAACGATTCGAAATTCCGTACGGCGCAGTGGAAGGGCTTTACGCTTAAGTGGTATGAAAAGCTCTTTGAAAATGAGCAGATGCTCGGTGCGCTGCAGACAACGCTCTACATCGCGCTTGTTTCTGCCGTGATTGCAACCGTAATCGGTACGCTCGCTGCCATTGGTATTCACAATATGGGCAAGCGCACGAAGGGTGCGGTTATGGCGGTGACCAATTTGCCGGTGCTCAATCCGGATATTGTGACCGGTATTGCGCTGATGCTATTGTATGTGTTTGTCGGCATCCCGCTCGGCAGAACATCGCTTCTGCTCTCGCACATTACCTTTAACATCCCGTACGTGATTATTTCCGTGCTGCCCAAATTGGGCCAGCTCAATAAAAATATGTACGAGGCGGCGCTGGACCTGGGTGCAAGTCCGGCATATGCGTACCGCAAAATTATTCTGCCGGAGATTCTGCCCGGCATCATCACCGGTTTTCTGTTTGCCGTAACGCTGTCGATTGACGATTTCGTCATCAGCTTCTTTACCTCGCGTACGGAAAATCTTTCGATTTATATCTACAATGCAGTCAGCAAAAAGTACGACCCGTCCATCAATGCGCTTTCGACCTTGATGTTTGCGGTTATCTTTACCCTGCTGGTCATTGTCAATAAACGAAGCACAAAGCGTGAAAAATAAATAGCTGTGTCCCTTACGGATGCCGGTCTTTTTTTGCAGGAACCCCTATCGCAACTGCGGGAACGGCAGGGCAGGGCTCTGTTCTAAGTTTGCATTCTGCGCAAATTCGGCTTGAGGCAATGCAAACTACCGAAAATATCTCGCAGTAGTTGAAAAGATTTGAAGCTTGTGTTATACTGTTGATTGTATGCTCGTGCTTATCGCAGAGTACGGTGAAGCTGAAAAGGGAGGAAATGGATATGAAAAAAATTGCAAAAGCTTTAACTGTTCTTTTGTCACTTGTACTTGTGCTGGGTATGTTTTCCGGCTGCGGCGAGGATAAAACCACGATTCGCGTCTACAATTGGGGTGAGTATATTGACGAGGACATGATTGACCTGTTTGAAGAGGAAACAGGCATTCGCGTGGATTACACCACCTTTAACGATAACGAGAGTATGTATGCCAAGGTGAAAAATGCCGGTGATGCGTCCTACGATGTGATTGTGCCGTCGGATTATATGATTAAGCAAATGATTGCCGAGGATATGCTCGCGCCGATTCATTTTGAAAATATCCCGAATTTAACCAATGTGGACCCGCGTTATCTGAACCCGAGCTATGATCCGGAAGGAAAGTATTCCGTGCCGTATCTTGCAGGTCTGGTGGGTATTTTGTACAATACCGACGAAACCGGTGACGCAGAAATCGACAGCTGGAGCGCTTTGTTTGATGCAAAGTATGCCGGTAAGGTATGTATGCTGGATTCTATGCGCGACACCATCGGTCTGACGCTGAAAATGCTCGGCTACTCGATGAACGATACTGATCCGGCGCATATTGAGGAGGCAAAGAACCTGCTCATTGCACAGAAGGAAAATGTGCTTGCCTACGGTACGGACGAGCTGACCGAGAAGGTCATGAGCGGCACAGCAGCTATGTCGATGGTTTACCCGGGCGAGGGCATCGGTGCCGTGGATGAGCAGCCGGAAAACCTCAGGTTTGTTATTCCGAACGAGGGCAGCAACCTTGCGGTGGATTCGTTTGTCATTCCGAAAAACTCTACCCATCAGGCAGAGGCGGAAGCATTTATTAACTTTATGCTGCGCGCCGATGTTGCGGCGGCAAATGCCATTGCCAGCGGCTATGCCACCACTAACCAGGCGGCAAAGGCGCAGCTGCCGGAGGAGATTATTGACAATCCGTGTCTGTACCCGAGCGACGAGGTGATGGCACGCTGTGAGGAATTCACCAGCGAGAACACACCGTATGTCGAGGCGTGGAATGAGATTAAAGCAAAATAAAGCATATGAAAAGCTCCCGAAGGCGTGCCTTCAGGAGCTTTTGTACTTGTTACGGCTTCGAAATGTAGCTTTCTTCCATTTGGATTTGCAGTTGCTTTAATTCTTCAATTATGTCTGTGATTTTGTTGAAGATTTCAAAGTAGGCTTTTTCGTCCATCATGCGTTCCTCCCAATAAAAAAATGCGCAGCCGTCAGGCCACGCATGAAAAACGAGGTCTGACTGCTGCGACACAGATCCACATCAACACGAATAGGAAAACAGACCTGCGTTTTTACCGAACGCAAGTCGTGTTGACATGATATCCATCTGTGTCGCACAATAATTTTACCATATTCGACAGCTTCTGTCCAGTTCTTTTCATCGCATAATCCGACAAAGTTTTAATTTTGCACTTTTTTGCATTTTTGCTTGACAATGTGGGTAAAATATGCTAAACTAATTTCTGCGGTTGCGAAAGAGTGACTCCGGCTGCGTATATCTGGAGAGGTGTCCGAGTGGTTTAAGGAGCTGGTCTTGAAAACCAGTGATACGCAAGTACCAAGAGTTCGAATCTCTTCCTCTCCGCCACATTTTTTTATATTTTTCATAATTCGGTTTGGAGAAGTACTCAAGTAGGCCGAAGAGGCGCCCCTGCTAAGGGTGTAGGTCGGGAAACCGGCGCGAGGGTTCGAATCCCTCCTTCTCCGCCAACATTTGGCAAGTCATTTTTTAATGACTTGCCTTTTGTTTTTTCTGAATCTGTATATCTTATATTTTTTAAATATTCAAGTGTTTGTTTAGGTGCATAACCATCTAATTTTAAATGAATACTAACAACTAAAATAATTTTTCTATTATCAAATATTTCCATTTCATTTATAGTTATATGATCTATTAAATAATTGAATAATACTTTTAATTGTTCACGTGATAATTCCTGAAAATCCCTATATGTAATATCCTCATGTGATAAATCAAATTGTCTTCTAATAGCTTT
>JAZSGM010000063.1:0-2818 GCA_045532715.1 Clostridia bacterium | reverse complement strand
TTTAAGATCAGGATATTTTTTAAGCATCTTCGTTATTCTGGGAAGGCCAAGATCGTCTACAATACCATAGCCCCGGCTAAAATCAGGCGCTAAATGTATAATTACGGGCATATCATTTTCAGCACAACTGCTGAAAAGATTTTCCATTTTAGGATCGTCTGCATATAGCATAGCTGTTATTTCTCCAACACCTTTTGCACCCATTTTCTTATACTCCTTAATAATCGACGACAAATCCGACTCCGGAGTATTGCCACGTGCGCGCGGATCAACATTACAAAACCAGTAAAATCTATCAGGATATTTATCACTAATATATTTACAGTTTTCAGAAGGAATAGGTGACAACAATCCTTCCGAAGATGTCACGGGAAGGAGCACTCCCTTTTCGATATTCAGTTTATCGTAAAAACTGATTACTTCCTCTGGCGATACCAATTTGAATATGTTTCTGGGATAATACTGCGCAAATGCCGTAGCATGCGCATGAATATCTATTTTCTTTATATTTCTCATAATAACCTCCTTATATTTACCTCGGATAATTCGACAAATTCCTCGTTATAAAGACCGTATAATCCGGATGCCACTTAACAAAGCCTCCCTCGTGTAAAGGGCGCTGTCAGCGTAGCTGACTGAGGGATTGTTTAACTGCTCTGACAATCCTCCCGTCACGCTTTCGCGTGCCACCCTCCTTTACACAAGGAGGGCTTTTCCCCTTTCGACTTTTTTCGACAATCTTTATATGATTTTGTCAAGTTAGGGACAAAACATATTGTATCTTTTAAAGGCTTTCCCTTGAGGGGAAGCTGTCACGTAGTGACTGATGAGGAGTAGATTGCGTAGCAATCGTTATCTGTTTCCACCTCATCCGAGTTGCTACGCAACCCACCTTCCCCTCAAGGGGAAGGCTTTTTGTCCCTTGTATATCAAACTTTATAAAGACTGTATAAAACGAACGCTACCCTTCAAAGCCTCCCTTACCTAAAGGAAGGCTTTGTTTCGACTATTTTCGACAATCTTTATATGCTCAAATCAAGACAAAACCAAAAACACCCATCACTTGCACAACAAATCCAGATACCCTTTCAGCATGCCCGTCCAGTCAGTTTGAATAATGTCAAAGCCTTTGTTTACAAGCCAGCCCCAGCTTTCGTCCATTTTGCCGGAAACGGCAATATCGTCGCTGTGCCCTGCGTTTAATACACGCTTGTAATCATAGACAATAGCGTTTACATAGAGCTTATAGCCTAACTCGTGCATCTTATTTATATATGCATTGCTTGCAATTTCGGCATCCTCGGTTGAAAAGCAAACCTCTGCACCGATGCAGTTGATGTTCATTTTACGGATTTTTTCGATGCAGGTGTCCGTTTCACGGAGAACCGGCATATACGGCATTTCCGGCGCGTACTTTTCCACCGCGGCAAAATGCGCATCATCCACAGGCGTTTTGATAATGACCTGGTCCTGCATACCGAGCTTACGAATTGCATCGGCGATTTCCTGCGGTGCTGTCCAGAATTTGTCGACATTTACAGGGCATCTGCCCTTTAATTTTGCCATCACATCTTCAAAGCGCTCTACGCCGAACTGCGTTACGGCATTGTCTTGGTTTACATAGCGCAACTTTTCCACCTCGTCCGCCGTCATATCGCGGATATACTTTTCAGACATAAGGTGCGGCGGCTCCATATTCGGATGGAATACAAAGAGCTGACCGTCCTTTGAAACGGAAACATCAAGTTCAATAATATCTGCACCCTGCAGAAGCGCCGCCTCAAAGGCAACAGAGGTATTGCACGGAATATTGCCGCCCGATGCGCCTCTGTGCGCTGCTATGTAATATTCACGACCGTTAATCTTATGCATAATTCAAAGCCCCCTTAAAGTTCAAAATAAACCACTTGGTCTTTTTCAAGTGTAAACTTGCTTACATCCAGTTCTGTTTCTTCGAGCATATGCGCCTCATCCACCAGATACGCCTTTGCGCCGGCAGGCAGACTTATGCTTACTTCCGCATCTTCGCCGATATTGGAAACCAGTACGCCGAGTGTTTTGCCGTCCGTTGCAGCAAGCGCATACACCTGCTCGTTATCGCTTACGCAGGCTACCTGCTGACCGAGTGCATAGAGCTTACCAAACGCCTTAAACCCGTAATAAATACAAAACGGCTCGATAGTGAGCGGATTAAAAAAGCCCGAATAACCCCCTGCGGCAATGCGCAAATCATAATAGCACATCATTTCCATTTTCGTATTCTGCATTGCACACAAAAGCGCAACTGCATTTGCGCACGGCGCGCGCTTACCCTTATCCTCGTTTTGCGGATGCGTGTTCCACTCGTTTAAATGAATTTCCACATCACCAAAGCCGTGTTCCTCTAAATACTGCTCGCAATATGCCTGCATCTTCAAATTGTCCGTAACCGAGCAATAGCTGTGGTGTGAGAAAAAGTCAAACGGCAAATTTTCTGTCTTAACCATATCCACAAAGTCATGGAAAAACTCCATAAAGTAGTTGATTCTTCGCTCCCAGTTGGTCATCGGCTTATCCAAAACGCCGAACGCCGCACCGGTTACATCCTGATTTTCTTTTACGGCGTAAAAACCGCAGGAAGCGTAGCCGCCGATTTTAATTGTATCGCCGAAGCACGCTCTTAAATGCTTACTTGTCACTCTGTAGAGGTCAAAGTACTCTTCCTTTGTACCCTTCCACGTTGCATTTTGCTCAATGTCCGGATGACCGTCCGGCTCATTCCAGATTTCCCAATACTTGATGCCATAGTGAAATCCGTCCGCCCAGCCCTCGTTATAGT
>JAZSGM010000228.1:0-5065 GCA_045532715.1 Clostridia bacterium | reverse complement strand
ACGGCGTATGCCTTTATATGACGCTCGGCAAAAACACCGCCAAAAAGGTCTGGGCAGACGGTGTCAGCGCGACGCTGACCTTAGACGCCAGCCCGGTGATTTTCAGCGACCGTACACTCGTTCCGCTGCGCTTTGTCAGCGAAAACTTGAATTTAAGTGCAACCTGGATAGAAAGTACAAAGACAGTTATTCTGCAGTAAATATAATTCCATTAAAAAGACGGTGAAGCAATTGCTTCACCGTCTTTTAATTTGTATTAACCAATCAGCTCGCTGCTCTTTGCAAATGCTGCATCGAACGCATCACTCATTGCGGTGCTTTCACCTTCGGCACGAACGTCAATGTCGCGGTAAATGCTCATACCGGTACCTGCCGGAACAAGCTTACCAATGATAACATTTTCCTTCAGACCGAGCAGCGGGTCAATCTTACCCTTGATT
Organism: Clostridia bacterium; assembly: GCA_045532715.1. Lineage (GTDB taxonomy): Bacteria > Bacillota > Clostridia > UBA1381 > UMGS1253 > RGIG2041. Next base: position 4,625 of record JAZSGM010000228.1, on the reverse strand, counting down.
GCAGCTTCCGTAAGAACACGTGTTGTTTCCTGGAAGGAAGCGGCAGACAGGAAGGAATCCGTTGCAAGGGATGCCTTGGTGATACCGAGCAGAACAACACTTGCGGTTGCCTCTGCTTTGCCCTCAGCTCTTGCCTTTTCGTTGGCAGCTTCAAGCTCAAACATATCGATCAGGCTACCCATCAGAAGGTCGGTTTCACCCGGCTCTTCTACCTTCACCTTACGCATCATCTGACGCGCAATAACCTCGATATGCTTATCGGAAATATCAACACCCTGCAGGCGGTATACTCTCTGTACTTCCTGTGTCAGGTAGCTCTGTACCGCATCTGCACCCTTGATTTTGAGAATATCGTGCGGGTTGATGGAACCGGAGGTCAGCGGCTGACCTGCTTCGATTTCTTGACCCTCAACAACCTTGATTCTCGCATCGTACGGAATCATATAGGTCTGGGTTTCTGCAATCGTGTCGTTGGTTACTGTGATTTCGCGGCGCTTCTTGTTTTCGGAGATGCTTACCTTACCTGCAATCTCGGAAACAATTGCAACACCCTTCGGCTTTCTTGCCTCGAACAATTCCTCGACACGCGGCAGACCCTGCGTAATATCGTCACCGGCAACACCGCCGCTGTGGAACGTACGCATCGTAAGCTGTGTACCCGGCTCACCGATGGACTGTGCAGCGATAATACCTACAGCTTCACCTACCGGTACCGGATCGCCGGTTGCAAGGTTTGCGCCGTAGCAGTGTGCACAAACACCGACCGGAGACTTACAGGTAAGAATGCTGCGGATACAAACTTCCTTCACGCCTGCATCCAGAATCTTAGCCACTTCATCGTCACCCATGAGCACACCCTTGGCAACAATCACTTCACCGGTTTCCGGATGGCAAACATCCTCGTGGGTGTATCTGCCCAGAAGTCTGTCCTTCAAAGGCTCAATTTCTTCCTTACCGTCCACGATTGCGCTGACAACCATACCCTTTGTGGTACCGCAGTCCTCCTCGCGGATGATAACATCCTGGCTGACGTCAACCAGACGACGTGTCAGATAACCGGAGTCAGCTGTACGCAGAGCCGTATCGGCAAGACCTTTACGCGCACCGTGTGTGGAAATAAAGTACTCGAGTACGTTAAGACCTTCACGGAAGTTTGCACGAATCGGAATTTCCACCGCCTTACCGGAGGTGTTCGCCATAAGACCACGCATACCTGCCAGCTGACGAATCTGGTTTACGCTACCGCGGGCACCGGAGTGCGCCATCATATAAATCGGGTTGAGCGCATCTAAGTTGTCCATCAGCGCCTTTGTTACCTTATCGCTGGTTTCTGTCCAAACCTTGATAATTGCATCGTATCTTTCATTATCGTCCAGCATACCGCGACGGTACTGCTTTGTAATTTTATCAACCTGCTCTTCTGCTTCTGCAAGGAACTTCTTCTTTTCTTCCGGCACCTTGATGTCGTCCACGCTGACGGTGATTGCGCCCTGTGTGGAGAACTTGAAGCCCAAAGACTTAATGTCGTCAAGCACGGTTGCGGTCTCGGTAAAGCCGTGTACCCGGATACATCTGTCGATGATAATACCGAGCTGCTTTTTCGTTGCCAGCTTTGTAAACTCAAGCTCGAACGCATTGTCCGGATTGCTTCTGTCCACGAAACCGAGGTCCTGCGGCAGCTTTTCATTAAAGATAAGCTGACCTACAGTTGCATTGATGGTCTTATGCTTTACTTCGCCGTCGATTTCCTTTTCTACACGAACCTTAATCTTTGCGTGCAGGGAAACAACACCGTTTCTGTATGCCATAAGCGCTTCATCCATATTGGAGAATACCTTGCCCTCACCCGGCTCACCATCCTTAACGAGCGTTAAGTAGTAGCTGCCGAGGACCATATCCTGCGTCGGTACGGTTACCGGCTTACCGTCCTGCGGCTTTAAGAGGTTGTTTGCAGAAAGCATCAGGAAACGTGCTTCTGCCTGCGCCTCCGGCGAAAGCGGAACGTGTACAGCCATCTGGTCACCGTCGAAGTCGGCGTTGTAGGCGGTACATACGAGCGGATGGAGCTTTAACGCTCTGCCGTCTACGAGCACCGGCTCAAATGCCTGGATACCAAGTCTGTGCAGTGTCGGTGCACGGTTTAAAAGCACCGGATGCTCCTTGATAACCTCTTCGAGGACATCCCAAATTTCCGGACGCAGTCTTTCTACCATACGCTTTGCGCTCTTGATGTTGTGCGCAAGACCGTCACCAACAAGGCGCTTCATTACAAACGGCTTAAACAACTCGATTGCCATTTCCTTCGGCAGACCGCACTGGTAAAGCTTTAATTCCGGACCTACGACGATAACCGAACGGCCGGAATAGTCAACACGCTTACCCAAAAGGTTCTGACGGAAACGACCCTGCTTACCTTTGAGCATATCGGAAAGCGACTTGAGTGCACGGTTGCCCGGGCCCGTAACCGGACGGCCTCTGCGGCCGTTATCGATTAACGCATCCACGGCTTCCTGCAGCATTCTCTTTTCGTTTCTTACAATAATGTCCGGTGCATGTAAATCCAACAGTCTCTTTAAGCGGTTGTTTCTGTTGATTACACGGCGGTACAAATCATTTAAGTCACTCGTTGCAAAGCGACCGCCGTCCAATTGTACCATCGGGCGAAGCTCCGGCGGAATGACCGGCACTGCGTCCATGATCATCCACTCCGGCTTGTTACCGGAAAGACGGAATGCCTCTACGGCCTCCAAACGCTTTACAATACGAATCTTTTTCTGTCCCTGTGCGCTTTCAAGCTCTTCTTTCAGCTCGCGGGACAGTACTTCCAAATCAATCTTCTGCAGAAGCTCTTTTACAGCCTCTGCGCCCATGCCTGCCTTGAAGCTGTCACCGTACTTTTCCACACATTCTCTGTAGTCCTTCTCGGAGAGAATAGACTTTTCCAAAAGACCTGTGTCGCCTGCGTCAATGACAACGTAGGCTGCAAAGTAGAGCACCTGCTCGAGTACCTTCGGCGACATATCCAGCATCAGACCCATTCTGGACGGGATGCCCTTAAAATACCAGATGTGGGATACCGGGGTTGCCAGCTCAATGTGACCCATTCTTTCACGGCGCACCTTTGAGCGTGTTACCTCAACACCGCACTTGTCGCAGACAATACCCTTATAGCGAATCTTTTTATACTTACCGCAGTGACATTCCCAGTCACGCTGTGGTCCAAAGATTTTTTCGCAAAACAGACCGTCGCGCTCCGGCTTTAATGTTCTGTAGTTGATTGTTTCCGGCTTTTTTACTTCGCCGTAGGACCATTCTCTGATCTTTTCCGGCGAGGCCAAGCCTATTTTTATCGCGTCAAATGTTGTAAATTCCAACACAAAAACCTCCTTAACAAAATTGGATTTTCATTTGCAAATGAATTAGTTATCATCATCTGCGAGCGCGTCTAAGTCTTCAACGATATCATCGTCAAATTCCTCAATCGGCTCCGTCTCGAGAATGTCATCGTCGAGATCGTCGAGTAAATCCAAATCGTCATCGTCTAAATCGAGCGGGCTTGTGCCGTCATCGTCTGTCTCTTCAAACTCAAATGCGGCATCCTCATCTAAGTCAGCGCTCTCCGAATTGTATGCGGAAGAAGAAGCCGCGTTCGGATTTACACTGTCCTCATTGCCCTCGATGTTAACGGTGAGCGGCGCAACGCCGTCGTCATCATCGGAGTACTGACCAAGGTCAACCTCGTTGCCTTCCTTATCAAGTACGTTTACATCCAGTGCCAAGCTCTGCAATTCCTTGATAAGCACCTTAAAGGATTCCGGAATACCCGGCTCCGGCACGTTTTCGCCCTTGACAATCGATTCGTATGTCTTGACACGGCCGACAACATCGTCCGACTTCACGGTCAGGATTTCCTGCAGCGTGTAAGCCGCACCGTATGCCTCCAGTGCCCAAACCTCCATTTCACCGAATCTCTGACCGCCGAACTGTGCTTTACCGCCGAGCGGCTGCTGTGTTACGAGCGAGTAAGGACCGGTAGAACGAGCGTGAATCTTATCGTCAACCAAGTGATGGAGTTTCAGATAATACATATAACCGACAGTTACGCGGTTATCAAACGGCTCACCCGTACGACCGTCATAAAGTACGGTCTTACCGTCAGCATCATAGCCTGCATCCACTAAGCACTTGCGGATATCTTCCTCGTTTGCGCCGTCAAATACAGGTGTTGCAATCTTCCAGCCGAGCGCCTTTGCTGCATAACCCAAATGCACCTCAAGCACCTGACCGATGTTCATACGCGACGGTACGCCCAGCGGGTTTAACACGATATCGAGCGGTGTACCGTCCGGCAAAAACGGCATATCCTCTTCCGGAAGAATTCTGGAAATAACACCCTTGTTACCGTGACGGCCGGCCATCTTATCGCCGACAGAAATCTTACGGCGCTGTGCGATGTAGCAGCGTACCAGCTCGTTTACACCCGCCGGCAGCTCGTCGCAGTTGTCACGGGTAAATACCTTAACGTCTACGATGATACCTGCTTCACCGTGCGGTACACGCAGCGATGTGTCACGAACCTCTCTTGCCTTTTCACCGAAGATTGCACGCAGAAGTCTTTCCTCTGC
>JAZSGM010000002.1:0-5982 GCA_045532715.1 Clostridia bacterium | reverse complement strand
ATAGTGACGAGCTGCTGAAGCAGCGATTGCGCGTCATGTATGAAAAGGGCAGCGTGTCCTACCTGGAAATACTGTTCAGCGCGACGAGCTTTTCGGATTTGATGATTCGCGCGGATATGGTGCAGCAGCTTATGGCGCACGACCGTGCACTGATTGCGGAGCTTGGTGTACAAAAGCAGGATATCGTGGAATCAAAAGAAGCGATTGAAGCGATTCAGGCGGAAAACGAGGCGGCGAAAGCCTCGGTTGCCCAGCAGAAGAAAACACTTGATGCAAAGAGCGAGCAGAGTCTGGCGCTGATTAAGGAGCTGCGCTCGGACGAAGCGTACCTGGAAGAACAGTACCAGCAGCGTGTGGCTGAAAATGCTGCCATCCTGCGTGAAATTCAGGCGGCAACGCGAAAGAGCGGCGGACAGGTGTCCTCCTACAGCGGCGGTCAGCTCGGCTGGCCGAGTACGCTTCGCGGCACGATTACTTCGGAATTCGGTTCGCGTACCCTGCGCGGTAAGCCGGATAATCATACCGGCATAGATATTGCCGTGCCGATGGGAACGCCGGTACTCGCCTGCGAGGATGGGGTTGTACTGTCCTCCGGCTGGAGAAACGGTGGCTACGGCAACTGTGTTACCATTAACCACGGCTCGATTACAACGCTGTATGCGCACAACAGTGTGCTGCAGGTCAGCGCCGGACAGAAGGTAACGCGCGGTCAGCAGATTGCACTTGCGGGCTCGACCGGGAACTCGACCGGACCGCATATCCATCTCGGCGTAATCAATAACAGCACGGGAAGATATGAAAATCCGCGTCCGTATATCTTTTGAGGTTTTGTAATATAATTTAAAGGGCGAATTTCGCGTAGACGCGGGGTGTTCGCCCTTTTTATGCATTGGAGGGATTGCAATGGAACAGCCGAAGAAAAAACTGATTGTTGCCTGCATTATTACCGGGGTAGCGACCTTTTTGGCGGCGGCTCTGATTTTTCTTGCCGTCGGCAATACATTTATCGAAAATACTATCCTTGCCGATTCAGGGAGCGGTGTGCTTTCGGAGGTAAAGATGTATATTGACGCGCTCTATTTAGAGCCGTATGACGAAGCTGCGCTGTATCAGCAGGCGGCAAAGGGAATGACGCAGGCGCTGGATGATTATACGACCTATTACACGCCGGAGGAGTTTGACGATTTCGTCAACTCCGCGCGCGGCAGCTATGTCGGTGTCGGGCTTGTGCTTTCGCAAACAGAGGACGGACAGATTATCATTATGCAGGCGTATGACGATGCGCCGGGTGCGGGGGCAGGCGTGCAGGCAGGCGATATTTTAATCAGCATCGACGGTACACAGGCAACGGAGCTGGATGCGGCAGCGGCGGCGCTGCGCGGTGACGGAAGCGCCGGGCAGGGAGAAGGCAGTCAGGTTGAGGCGACCTTTATGCGTAACGGCGCACAGTACAGCGAAACCATCACACGCAGAGAGATTCATCTGACTACGGTTACCGGCCGTGTTGAGCAGGGTGGAGACGGTTATTTCAGGATGACGGCATTTGAAGAAGAAACCGATGCGGAGTTTATCGCACTCTACGATGCGCTTAAGGCGCAGGGGATGCAAAGCATTGTGCTTGATTTGCGCGACAACGGCGGTGGGGATTACTACACGGCTTGTCGTCTTGCCGGCTTTTTCTTGAAGGAGGGTGACACGGTGGTCTACCGTCAGGATAAGGCGGGAGAGCGCTATTATGAATATGCGAAGGGGCATTGCATTGATCTGCCGGTGCTGGTATTGGCGAACGGAAATTCCGCCAGCGCTTCTGAGGTGCTGATTGGTGCTTTGCGGGACAATGCGCGCCTGCATACTCTTGTCGGCACGAAAACCTTCGGAAAAGGAATTACACAGAATGTGTTCCCGCTGCAAAACAGCGGCGGTATGAGCATTACGGTGGATTATTACTATACACCGGGCGATACGTGCATCCACGGCATCGGCTTTTTGCCGGATGTCGCTGTGGAGAGCGGTTATGCGCAAGGGTATCCGGTAGAGGCGATTGCGCCTGAAGCGGATGTGCAGCTGCATAAAGCGCTGGAGCTTGCACGGTCAATAAAAGAATAAATGTGTTTGCCCTGCGATGCAGATGTAATTCTGTGTCGCAGGGCAAAATTTATGCGCGGAAAATCCTACATTTTTTTATACTGTGCTTTTGAGATCCAAGGCACGAAAAGCCGTGGGCGCGATACCCACACATAGTTGCGTTGTCTTGACTTTACAGTAAAAAAGGAATATAATTATTTTAACTATACAGGCAAATTTTCCTGTTAAACAGACCAACAACGGAGGATGCATATGAACAGAAAAATGAAATTACTTACATTCGTGCTCGGGATCTGTATCGTGCTGCTTAGCATAACGGCACTGAGCGGCTTTGCGGCAGAAATCGTGACCAGCGGCAGCTGCGGCACAAATGTCACCTATACGATCGACAGCGACGGTGTTCTGACCATCAGCGGCAGCGGGGATATGGCGGATTATACCGCCCCCTATCGGACGCCGTGGTTTTCACAACGCAGTGATATAAAAACAGTTGTGATCGAAGATGGTGTCACAAGCATAGGTAATTATGCATTTGACTATTGCAGCAGCCTGAAAAGCATCACACTTCCGGACAGTATCACAAGCATAGGTGATTCTGCATTTGACTATTGCAGCAGCCTGAAAAGCATCACACTTCCGGACAGCGTCACAAGCATTGGTGAGGATGCATTTGCCGGTTGCGACAGCTTAACAAGCATCAGCATCCCGGACAGTGTCACAAGCATAGGTAATTCTGCATTTTCCGATTGCAGCAGCCTTGCAAGTATTACGCTTCCGGAAGGTGTCACAAGCATTGGTAATCATGCATTTTACCGTTGCGACAGTTTAACAAGCATCAGCATCCCGGACAGTGTCACAAGCATTGGTTATGATGCATTTTATGATTGCATTGGTTTGAAGAAAGTATGCACCAATGATATTGCAGCATGGTGTGCAATTGAATTTTCCGACCAGAATGCAAACCCATTACGCTATGCAAACGGCTTATATTTAAACGAAGAGATCGTAACGAATTTGGTGATTCCGGAGGGCGTCACAAGCATTGGTGCGTATGCATTTTACAATTGCGACAGCCTAACAAGCATCACCATCCCGGACAGCATTACAAGCATTGGTGAGGATGCATTTTACTGGTGTGGCAGCCTGAAATGTGTGGCGTATGCGGGAAATGAAACGCAGAAAAGTAATATCAGTATAGGTAGCAGTAATGATTCCTTGACACGTGCGACATGGTTTTATAATGCAACAGGTATATTTGAACAGGACGGCATTGATTATGTTCTGTATGATACCTATGCCATGGTTTTTGATGCGGATACAAGCATTTCGGGTGATGTAGTAATTTCAGAGGAAGTGCAGGGCGTGCCTGTCACAAGCATAGGTGCGGAAGCATTTGAAGACTGCGACAATCTTATAAGCATCACGCTTCCGGACAGCATCACAAGCATTGGTGCGTATGCATTTCGTTATTGCGGCAGCCTGAAATACGTTGCGTATGCGGGAAATGAAACGCAGAAAAACCAAATCGGTATAGGTGAATATAATTATGATTTGTCGGATGCGAAATGGCTTTATAATACAACACATATAACGGGTATATTTGAACAGGACGGCATTGATTATGTTCTGTGTGATACCTATGCCTATGCCGTGGCTTTTGCTACGGATACAAGCATTTCGGGTGATGTAGTAATTTCAGAGGAAGTGCTGGGCGTGCCTGTCACAAGCATAGGTGCGGAAGCATTTGAAGACTGCGACAATCTTATAAGCATCAGCATCCCGGACAGCATCACAAGCATTGGTAAGTATGCATTTAGATATTGCTACAGTCTGAATGAAGTATACATCAGTGATCTTGCGGCTTGGTGCGCAATTGCGTTTGAAAGCTATTCTGAAAATCCGTTATGTTATGCGGAAAAAATGTATTTAAACGGTGTGCCTGTAACGGATTTGGTGATTCCGGAGGGTGTCACAAGCATTGGTGCGTATGCATTTTACAATTGCGACAGCCTAACAAGCATCACCATCCCGGACAGCGTGACCAGCATAGGTAGTTATGCGTTTTACGGTTGCAGCGGTCCTGCATGTATCATTTTGCCGGACAGTGTAACCGAGCTTGAAAGCAATGCATTTTCCGGTGTGCGTGCAGTATATGTACCTGCAAGTGTGCTCATTTGCGGCGAGTTAGGTGCATCGCGCATCTATTATGCAGGAACGGATACGGCTTGGGCAATGCTGAATCTGTCCAATCCGCAGAACATCAAAAATGGCTGCTGTAATGCGGTAATGGAAGGAGAGTATGTACACGACGGCAACGGTACACTGTACGGCTACCTCGGCGCAAAAACAGATGTGGTTATTCCGTCCGTTCTTGGCGGTAAAAGGATAACAAAAATCGACAGCTATGCCTTTTGTAATACAATGGTTGAGAAGGTGACTGTGCCGGAGGGTGTTCTTTCTGTCGGAGATTATGCGTTTGGGACGCGTACGTTGAAGGCGCTGCGCTTGCCCGCTTCACTTACATCCATTGGATATGATATTTGCGGTGGGTATTTTAGCGGTAACTATTATGTGCCGATTGTACTCTACAGCAGTACGGAAGCGGCTTGGCAGCAGATGAATAAGGGGTCGAACTCCTATATGAAGGTTGTGCCGGTACCGTACAAAAAGGTGACCAATGCGGATGGTACGTGGTATTATAATGACGGTACAATTCTTGCCTATGAGGGCAATGCGCAGAACCTGGTTGTGCCGGCGGGATTTGGCACACAGAAAATTACGCAAATCGGAAAACGTGCATTTCTTTATAATCCGTCGCTGAAGCTGCTTCGCATTCCGGACGGGATACGTACGGTTGGAAACGATGCTTTCGAAAACTGCAAAGCGCTGATGGCGGTAGAGCTGCCGGCGAATGCAGAGGTAGAAACATTTGCATTTTACGGTTGCAGAAGCTTAACGGCTGTGTTCTGCCGTGGAGAAAGCTTTACAAAGGCGAGCAATTCGTTTAGTTCTGAGCCGGTATTTTTATACAACAGTCAGTTTTATGTTTTAAGCTATGCGCCGGGTGCGGATGCGGAATTCTCCGCGGAAATGCCTGTGCTTAAGGCGAAAGGCGCTGCAATCAAGCTGGCGGACAGCGTACCTGTGAAAACAGGACACGCATTTAAGGGCTGGGCAACAGTCGAAAACGGTGAGGTGGTCTACCAACCGGGCGAGATATACACAACGGATGCGGATGTGACGCTGTATGCCGTATGGGAAAAAACGGCAATCTCGCTTGAAGCAGTACGCGCCGAAGCCGGTACGCAGGCAGAAATCCGGGTTTCTCTCACCGGGCAGGCAAAGCTGTCTTCGCTGCAGTTTGAGCTTGTGTATGATGCATCTGCATTAGGCATCGTCGATTTTGAAAACGGTACGCTGTTTGATGCGGAAAAAATCAGTCTGACGCAGGTAGAGGATGGCAGAGTGCGTGTTACCTGCTCTTCTGCCGGCGACCTTACGGCACAAGGCATTTTGATGACTTTATTGGTTGATATAAACGCAGAGGCAGCGCTGCAGCTGTATGAGATAGAAATCGAGAATGTATCTGCCGGCGGGGTGGAGTTTGCAACCGACAACGGCAGTGTGGATTTGCGTCCGTATACCGTTGGTGACATCAACAACGACCATTTCATCAACATCAAGGATGCGATTCTGCTGGCGCAGTATCTTGCCGAGTGGGATGTTTCCGTAATTGCGTTTGCCGCCGACTGCAACGGCGACGGCGCAGTCAATATCAAAGACGCGATTTTACTGGCGCAGTATCTTGCCGAGTGGGATGTTGTCCTGCGAAAGAAATAAAAAAGAGGTTGTCACAGTGCACAGAACCAGTAAAAACGGACAATAGAAAAAAAGAGC
>JAZSGM010000254.1:0-6533 GCA_045532715.1 Clostridia bacterium | reverse complement strand
CAGAGCTCTTGATGTAGAGGCGCAGAATATCCCCATAGAGATAGTCTATGAGGATGATGATTTGCTTGTTGTAAATAAGCCGAAAGGAATGGTTGTTCATCCCGCAGCGGGCAATTATGACGGTACTCTCGTCAATGCCCTTATGTACCATTGCGGAGACAGCCTTTCGGGTATCAACGGCGTTATGCGTCCAGGTATAGTTCATCGTATCGATAAGGATACAAGCGGACTTTTGGTTGTGGCAAAAACAGATACTGCGCACAATTTGCTTTCGGCACAGCTGAAGGACAGAAGTTTGTCGCGCGAATACTACGCCATTGTCAATGGTAACATCAAGGAAGATACATTGCAAATCAACTTGCCGATTGGCAGAAGCCCGTCCGACCGCAAAAAAATGTGTGTTACAACTAAAAATGCGCGTGAGGCAATCACAGATGTGCGCGTTTTGGAGAGGTACGGCATGTATACATTGGTTGCATGTAAGCTGCATACCGGAAGAACACACCAAATCCGTGTGCACATGTCGCATATTGGACATGGCATTGTCGGCGACAGGACCTATGGTGTAAAAAAGGATGTATTTAAACTTGACGGACAGCTTTTGCACGCCAGAAGGATATGCTTTATTCATCCGACGCTCGGTAAACCGATGGAGTTTGAAGCGCCGTTGCCGGCTTATTTTACGGATACTTTAGAAAAAATCCGTAAACAGTATCCAAGACGGTGATCCTTGCTTGACATATTGTGTCTGTTATGTTATAATTCAAAAGAACAAAGGGGAGCTTGCATAAGCGAGCTGAGAGTAAACGTATTGCCGTTTTTACCCGTATGACCTGATTTGGGTAATGCCAACGTAGGGAAAATGAAGGCTTTTTGGCTATGCCCTGCGCATAGCCTTTTTTTATACCTTCGCAACGGAAAACACAATAGCTTACTGCCTTTGAAATAACAAAGGAGTGGAGAAAAATGAGAACAAAGAGAATGGTGACGTCGGCGATGCTGATTGCGCTTGCGACTGTATTGTCGCTGTTGCAGCCGTTTCAGTTGCCGTTTGGCGGGGGTGTGACGGTTGCCTCTATGATGCCGATTGTGATTATAGCCTATGTCTACGGTATGAAATTCGGATTGTTTTCCGGTCTTATATTCGGTCTGGTGCAGATGTTACTCGGCGCGAAGACGGTAGCGGCCTTTTTTCTGCCGGGTGAGGAACAAATGGTTTTATGGAAAGCGCTTTGTGTATGCTTTTTAGATTATATTATTGCTTACACTGTGCTTGGCTTTGGCGGCATTACTAAAAGATGTATTAAAAATGAGTATCTTTCGGTTTGCCTCGGAACTGTTTTGGCGCTTGTGTCCAGATATGCGGTGCATGTTCTTTCCGGGGCTGTGTTTTTTGGCGCATGGGCTGAATATTTCTTTACACAAGAAGGGTTTTATGCAATTGGCGAGGTGATTATACATAATTTTTCCGGCGCAGGTTTAGCGGCTGTTTATTCAATGTTTTATAATGGCTTGTATATGATTCCTGAAATAATAATTACTGCAGTTGTTACACCAATTGTTTATTTTGCGTTAAAAAAGGCTAATTTGATCAGAAATACAGATATTTGAATGCTAAACGGGCAGCTGATGCTGTCCGTTTTAAGTTTCTCGCCTGCACAACGTGAATTTGTTACGGAAAATACAGACGAATAATAAAGTTTTACTTGCCAAAATAGCGGATTAGGAGTAAAATAGAATATAGTATATTATAAAGTGAGGTTGACTATGGACAACAGACCAATTGGCGTTTTTGACTCCGGACTTGGTGGCCTTACCGTGGTGAAAAAGTTACGGGAATTGTTGCCGGGTGAGGATATCGTTTATTTCGGAGATACAGGGCGTGTTCCGTACGGCGGCCGTTCGAAACAGACACTTATTAAGTATGTTTCTCAGGATATTCATTTTTTGGAAACATTTCAAACCAAAATTATAGTTGCGGCCTGTGGTACTGCGAGTGCGGTTGCTCTGCCAACGCTTGAAAATACGGCGAATGTCCCTGTTCTTGGCGTTTTGGAGGCGGCAGCAAAAGAAGCGCTTTTACATACGAAAAGTGAGAAAATCGGCGTGATTGCAACAGCTGCAACAGTGAAGAGTGATGCATACAGAGAAATGATTTGCAGTATTCGTCGGGATGCACAGGTATATTCAAAAGCATGTCCGCTTTTTGTTCCTTTGGTGGAAAACGGACATCTGGAAACGAAGGTAGCACACTTGGTTGCTGAAGAATATTTAGCGGAAATTCAAAAGTTTGGAGCGGATACACTGATTATGGGTTGCACGCACTATCCGCTATTGAAAAATACAATTGCATCTGTGCTTGGAAACGATGTGCATTTGATAGATGTCGGAGAAGCAATGGCAAGGCAAGTTAAGCAAAAACTATTTGCTGAGCAGCTATTAAGCAATAATACCGACGGTGGCGTGTGCCGATACTATGTCAGCGACGAGGTTGACGATTTCGAGAACTTCGGCAGTATGTTTTTACAAAGTAGGATAGAGGGAATGGTGAGTAAGATTGACATCGACAAATACTGATGTAAAGGTTCGGCTGATATCCAGAATTGTCACGGATGGCGATGCGTTGAACACGGATATGACGACGGACGGCGTTTTCTACAAGGAAAACGGTACTTATGTTTTGGAATATGAGAATCGGGAACAAGCCTGCAGGACAAAAGTTGTTGTTGATGTAAACAGTGTGTGTGTAACACATACGGGTGCAGTTGAGACTTGTATGTTGTTTAAAAACGCCTATACGCACAAAAGCAGCTATGGCTTGGAGTATGGCGATATGGACATGGAAATCCGCACAGAACGTATTTTTGCGGATGTGAACAACGATGGTGGCAGTATTGAGCTTTGGTATGAGCTTTGGCTTGGCGGCAGCGTTTCGGATGCAAAAATGATTATTGAAATTACAAAATAGCACAGAGGAAAGGAACATTAAGAAAATGGCACTGATTGAACAATTGAGGATAGAATTAAAAGAGAAGATCGAAAATGCATATCATGCAGCTTTCGGTGATATTGAGCTGCCGGTGGAGATTCAGTTGGAGGAACCGCGCGAAAAAGCAAATGGTGATTATTCTACCAATGTGGCGATGATGCTTGCAAAGGCACTTCGCAAACCGCCGCGTGCGATTGCGGATGAAATTGTTGCAAAGCTGGAGCTTGGAACGAAGATTGCAAAATGCGAGGTTGCAGGGGCAGGCTTTATTAATTTTTATCTGGATAAATCCTGGGTGTATCCGGTTTTGGCTGAAATTGAAGAACAGCAAGAGAACTATGGCAAAATTAATCTCGGTCAGGGCAAGCGTTATAATGTCGAATTCGTATCTGCAAATCCGACCGGGCCGATGCATATGGGCAATGCCCGCGGTGGTGCGCTCGGTGACTGTTTGGCTTCGCTTCTGGAGTGGGCAGGCTATGATGTAACACGTGAGTTTTACATTAATGACGCCGGCAACCAGATTGAGAAGTTTGCAAACTCCTTAAATGCACGTTATCTGCAAATTTATAAAGGTGAAGAAAATATAGCATTTCCGGAGGATGGTTATCAGGGTGAAGATATTAAAGTCCATGCTGCGAACTTTGCGAAGATTCATGGAGATAAGTATGTAGAAGAAGAGGAACAAGTGCGCAAAGATGCTCTGGTTGCCTATGCATTAGAGTTGAATATTGATGCGTTAAAGACTGATCTGGAGAAGTATAGAATTTATTATGACATCTGGTTCCGCGAAAGCGGGCTGCATAATTCCGGCGCGGTTCAGGAGACGATAGACCTCTTTGTTCAAAACGGACATACTTACGAAAAGGATGGTGCGCTTTGGTTTAAGGCAACCGATTTCGGCGAGGAAAAGGATGAGGTTCTTGTCCGTGCAAACGGTATTCCGACTTATTTTGCAGCTGATGTTGCATATCACAGAAACAAGATAGAAGAGCGCGGTTTTGACAAAGCGATCAATATTTGGGGGGCAGATCATTACGGACACGTTGCCCGTATGAAAAATGCGCTGAATGCAATCGGTATTGACGGTGATAAACTTGATGTAGTAATTATGCAGCTTGTTCGATTGATGCAGGACGGCGAAATTGTCAGAATGTCTAAGCGTACAGGTAAGGCGATTACATTAAATGACCTTTTAGAGGACACGAGCATTGATGCTGCAAGATTTTTCTTCAATATGCGCCAGGCGGACAGCCATATGGTATTTGATTTGGATTTGGCTGTAGCAGAATCCAGCGACAACCCTGTATACTATGTGCAGTATGCGCATGCAAGAATGTGTAGTATTTTGTCGCTTTTGGAGAGCGAAGGAACTAAAGTATTGCCGGTAAGTGAAATCGATCTTTCTTTGCTTGGTGAGATACAGGAACTTGAACTTATGAAAAAACTTGCTGATTTACCGCAGGAGATTGAGGCGGCTGCTCTTATTTATGAGCCAAGCAAGTTGACACGCTACTGTGTTGATCTGGCGTCGGTTTTTCATGCGTTTTATAATGCTTGCCACGTACGTCAGGAAAATGCGGCGTTGATGGCGGCGCGCTTAAAACTTGTTGATTCGTGCAGAATTGTGCTTGCAAATGTTTTGAGCATGCTTTCCATTTCTGCGCCTGAGAGAATGTAATACTATCTGATGAAAGGCGGTATCCTGTATGAAATGGTATGCTAAGCTTTCTGTGCTCTTTTTGGTCTTGACATTGGTGTTGTCAGTGCCGACCTTTGCGCAGGAAGAGAATTATCTGAAAGAAATTCAACCGTCGTCCAACGCAGCATTTTTTAATCTTGTATTTAAAGATGTAGTTAATATGTATCAGTTTGATGTTGAACAAACTGAAATTTATGAGCGAATGCTTACGAATATGATCAACGAGAATCCTGAGCTGCTGGATGCATTTTTCAAATCCTTGTTCGCCAGCTTTGACGATTACTCTGAATTTTATACGGCAGACGAGTTTGAAGATTTTATGAATCAGCTTGAAGGTGTTGACGGTGGAATCGGTGTATATATTGAAAAAGGTAATTCATATGTGCACATCACCGGAACACTTCCCGGAGGTGCAGCTGAAAGGGCCGGTATTCTTGCGGGTGATGATATTGTTTCTGTTGACGGTGAAAATGTCGAGGGCAAAAGTCTGGATTATGTGAGCTATAAGCTGCGCGGTAAAATTGGGACACCTGTAACAGTTCAAATTCTGCGCGATGGTGTTATGCATGAATATGTTTTATCGCGTACAAAGCTGAGCAGCCAGACTGTTTCATACGGATTACTGTCTCTTGATACTGCTTATATTGGTATACACAGCTTTTCTTCGTCAACAGCGGACGAGGTACAAAAAGCAATTGAATATATTGATTCGCTTGGCGTAAGAAAGGTTATTCTTGATTTGCGTGATAATGGAGGCGGTTATGTTGATTCAGCCATTGAGATTGCGCGAATGTTTGTTCCGGAAGGGACGATCATTACACATTATACGAAAGCAAACAAGGTGAATTATTCTTATAAATCATATTTAAAGCAAACAAAGTATGCACTCGTAACGCTTGTGAACGAGCAAACGGCGAGTGCATCGGAAATCTTGGCAAGTGCGCTGCAGGAGTCGGGGGCATCAAAGCTCGTCGGTGCAAGAACCTATGGCAAGGCAGTGACACAGAGTGTATTTAAGCTTTATGCTGACCGGGCATGCAAACTGACAACGGGTGAGTATTTTACAAGGAACGGAAACCGAATTAACAAAGTTGGTATTAAGCCGGATGTTGTTGTAAAAAATATGCATGTGAAAATTAAGAATACAAATATGGAGTCCTTGCAGTACTGCAGCAGTTACACGCCGTGGACAACACAAGAGGGTGTTTCTGCATTTAAATTACGACTGAAGTATCTGGATTACAATGTAGGTGAGATCGATAATGTTTATGGTCAAGATTTTGTAAATGCCGTATATACATATCAGAGTGCAAACGGACTTGCGCCGACAGGTGTGTTGGACATTGTAACCCAAATACACATAACCAATTTGACGGATGATATTATGGTTTTGGTCGATGAGCAGCTTTCGACAGCCGCAGAACTGATTGGCTCAGATTATAAGGGTTTACGTTTGAAATAATATAGAAATGCGAGTCAATATTCTGACTCGCATTTTTAACGTGAACAAATTATGAATATGCTTGCTAAACCACTTAGAAATGTGATATACTATAATGAGTATTTTATAGTGTTATGATAAATATACAGCAGTTTATTGTTTTGGGTCGGTGTCGGATATGAATCGTTTTGAAGTTGTTTCGGAATACGCACCTACCGGTGATCAGCCGAAAGCAATTCAGTTGCTTTCTGATGGCATTCATGCCGGATATCAGGGGCAGACGCTCTTGGGCGTTACCGGTTCGGGAAAAACGTTTACAATGGCAAATGTAATAGCGCAGGTGAATAAGCCTACGCTGGTTTTGGCGCACAATAAAACACTTGCTGCACAGCTTTGCAGTG
>JAZSGM010000042.1:0-4711 GCA_045532715.1 Clostridia bacterium | reverse complement strand
ATAATGAGGTCTTCATCGTCGAGTGCGATTTCGGTAATGTAACCTTCCGCAAGCTCGAGGTAACGCGGACCCTTTGCCTTTGTGGAGAATACTGTACCTGTCTGGCTACGAAGGCCCTTACCGAGGTCTTCAAGACCTGCGCCAACCGGCAGACCGCCTTCGGAGAACGCTGTCTGTGTACGGCCGTATACAATCTGCAAAAACAGCTCGCGCATAGCGGTGTTGATTGCGTCACAAACGAGGTCTGTGTTGAGCGCCTCGAGCAATGTCTTACCAACGAGCGCTTCACTTGCCATAGCTGCGGAGTGTGTCATACCGGAGCAACCGATGGTCTCAACGAGTGCTTCTTCAATGATACCTTCCTTCACGTTGAGTGTCAGCTTGCAGGCACCCTGCTGCGGTGCACACCAACCGATACCGTGTGTTAAACCGTTGATATCCTTAATTTCCTTAGACTCTGTCCAAGCACCTTCCTGCGGAATCGGCGCCGGACCGTGCGCTACGCCCTTTTTCACGCAGCACATGTTTTCAACTTCATGTGAATACATCATCTGATTTACACCTCTTCTAATTTATTGTGCATTGATTTGCTGTGTTCAAAACACTATTGACAATATTTTAACACTATTTTGTCCCAATGGCAAGCATAAAATACCATAAATTTAATTTTTTTACATTAAAACTGCATCTTTGCAATGCCCTCTTATGTTGATAGTCGTATGCACTTTGTCTGTGCTACATTATATCTGAGGTGACAGATATGAAAAATTTACACGGCTTTATTATGCTGCACAGAAAAATCTTAGACTGGCGTTGGTACGGAGACCTGCCCGTGCGCAATGTGTTTATCCATCTGCTTTTGACGGCAAGCTTTAAGGACACCCAGTGGGAGGAGCGTACGCTAAAAGCAGGTCAGGTCATTTGCGGCAGAAAGGAGCTTGCCGCGCAGCTCGGTCTGAGCGAACAGCAAGTACGCACAGCACTGGCAAAATTGCAGAAAACAGGAGAAATTACAATAGAAGCAACCAACAGATATTCCGTTGTAACCCTTGTAAACTGGGCGCTTTACCAGGCGGCGCCTCTGCAATCCGCCAACCAATATCCAGCAGTCAACCAACAACCAACCATCAAGCAACCACATCGTAATAATGTAAATAATATAAATAATGTAAATAAGTATCCGCGCACTGCGCAAATGCCAAGCATAAGCAATCACTATGACTACGAAAAAATCCGTACGCTTGCAAGAAGAAACATCCGTCAGAAGCTCAGCAAGCAGGACGATGCTGCACAGGAAAGCGCATAAAAGCACCGAAGCGATACGCTCCGATGCTTTTAACTATAGCAAGTTTATCTTGTAAATGTATATGGCGTAAGCAGATTCCACATTGTGAAAAGATCTTTCCACAAATATACCTGCACACTTGCATCCGTGCTTTGAATGTTAAGCGTCGTCGTTAAATCCGCTTTGCTGCGTGCGCCAAGCTGCACAGGCAATACCTTGAGCTGTGTCAGCTGATTTTCGCTGTTCACTACACTCACAAGTGCCAGTGCAGTGTAAGCGCTCGGCAATTCATTGTATATTGTGTATTTGAAGCCTATTTCTCCGTTTTGCAAACGGGAAAGTTTAGCTGCACCTGCAGAAAATCCAGGTGTTTTGGCTGAAATGGCTGCCTGACGCAAAACGATGTCGTCATATTCGCCCCAGTTTGTGCCGTTTGCATTGTAGCCGTAGCTGCCGTCGAGCATTAAAATCAGATTCGTTTCCGTACCGAGCGCACTTAGCGAGCCACCCTCGATGAGCAGCTGATCGTTTGCATATGCCGAATACAGTTTATTACCGAAATCGATAACGAGCTTGATGTCTACCATATCGCCGTCCTGTGCGGCATAGGTGCCGCTGCCCGGTGTATAGCTTACGGTCTGCGTTGCAGAGCCGTTCGCCGTAGCTGCACCGTTTTGCAGTGTTACCAGGCTGATGAGCGATTTACTCGAATTCCAAAGCGAAATCTTTGTCTTGCCGACCGTGCCCGTGCGCACCTTGCAATTCAGCGTGACGGTATTGCCGCCGGCAACGAGGTTTGAATCTAAGCGCACACCGATTCTCGGCGAGGAGGAGGAATTCTTGCTTGTGCGCCCCTGGAATACAAAGCGTCCGTTTACAATTTTGGAAAACGCACCGTCTGTAGTGGCTTCGGCGCGTGTGTGCCATTTACCGCCACTGACAATGCTGCTTGCGGTTGTCCCTTCGGTATAGGCAAAATTCTCTTCAAACAATGCAAGCGGTGCGCCACCGATAAAGTTCAGATCGGGCTCAGTATACGGCGTCCCCTTCTGCCACACGGCATAGAAATTCACCGTTTTAGTCTCGCTGTTTACATCGCCGGTATAGGTAAGCATCGGTTCGGTTGCCTTCGGGTCTGTCGACCAGCCGAGGAAGGTATAACCCGTGCGTACAAGCCCGCCGGTGTTGTCCGGCAGGGTTAAAACACTGTCTGCGTAGTATTCTGTGTAATCTACCGGCACGCTGCCCATTTTCGCACCGTTTGCATTGTAGCTTACATACCAACGCACCAGAGCGGCATCAACGCCGGCAACCGTGCGCGTTGTATACGTCAGCGGATTTTTCTTTTCATTGGTCGCCGCCTGTGCCTCGGCATAGGTCATGCCCGGGGCACGGAAGTGCATCGTTTTATGCACTGTCAGCGATTTTGCGCTGCTGCTGCGTACAGGGTCCGTATTCGGAATGCCGTATGTGCCGGCAACGCTTTCCATGTTGCCACCGCCGAGAAGGCCGGTCATCATTTTTGTCAAATCACCGCAAACCCACATGCCGGATGCGCCATAGGCAAATGCATCGCCTGTGTGCTGTGTGTCCTTCGGGGTTGCACCTGCATCGTCTAAATAATATGCTTTGAATTTTAAATACTCCGTCGGCAGATTGTGCTCGAGCTCTGTGGTCAGCGCAAGCGAGCCCTGCGCACCGGTAATCAGCTCTGTTTCGCTCACGTTTGCCGTGATCGAAAGGCTGTCGCGCACACCGTCAACCGTTACACCGCCGGTTGCATCGTCGCGGTAATAGGTCATGCCACTCGCTTCCGGGGAATAGTCCATAAAGCTCATCAGCGACGGCATCGCGTGTACGCGCAAATTTGTCACCGTATCCAATCGGCTGTCATACGCGTAGTAGCTTCTCTGCGTCATCGGACCGCTGTTTGCACCGATAAAGGCACGGATTGCGCGTACAGGACCGTTGATATTACAGATAAATGCCCCCTCAGCAGGGTCGTTGGTAAAGCCGTCGAAGGTGTCCTCTGTTCTTGAGCCGCTCATATCGTAATCCAAAAACATCTGCGCAAGCGCCGGCACCTCGGATGAAGGCATCACCGAAACCTTGTTGCGGTCTAAGATGTCTACACCGGTTGCATTGCCTGCGGTAATGGTCAAGCCATCGTCTGCCCATCTGTCTTCAAAATGGTAGGTGTAGTTTTCTGTTGTAATCGTCGAATCCTCCGGTCTGCCTACCGGGGTAGCATTTTTTGCCTTGACAAACGGATACGCCTCTTTGTAGGTCTGCCCGCTTGCGAGCTTAAATTCGTAGGAAACATACGACTTGCCTGCATCGCTCGCAAGACCGCTGTCGGCGGTGCGCTCAAAAAGGTATACATAGCCTACGCTGTTTGCATCCAGCGGGTCATTCACTGTAATTTCCAGACTGCGGATTTTCTTTACACCGTCCGGCCACGCAGTGCCCTCCGGTGCCTGCATGCCCGTGTCACGCGCCATAAATACGATTTCATCATCTGCGTCAACACACGGATTTGTGTCTGCGCCGACGAAGGTAGACGTATCGCAGTATACCGTCTGTGTAAATGCAGCATGACTTGCGCTGACATAACCGCCGGTTACGCCATTAAATACGTCTGTACCGTAGCTTGCGACCTTGCGCTCGTCAATCTGCACAGGGATTTGCGCCCAGGCAGTGCCGGTATAGCGAAATGCCACAATATTTTCCGGCAAAGTGTTTGCAAAGGCTGTTGCATCCGCACCGGAAAGAATGACCGGGTCTGCCGGTCGGTTCAGCGGGGTTGTTTCTTCTGCCGCAGGCAGCAGCGGCAGAGCGGTAATTGCTGTTGCAACGCACAAAAGCATCGCCGTTACTTTCAGTTTAATTTTCTTGTTCATCACGCACCTCCGAAAATTTTGTTTTCTCGTGCAGTTTTTAAAAACACACTTTCACGAATTTATAATTGTGTTTTTGTAATATAAGTATAACATTGCGCACGATGTGATGCAACAAAATTTACATTTTTATGCAATATAGTCAAAAAATGGAAAACAAGCAGTGCATTATGCACAAGCGCGACATGCTGCAACGCAAAAAAAGGATGTAAAAAAAACTTGTTTTTACATCCCTAATGTGCTTTTAATTTTTCTGCAAAACGGCGATGCCGTATGCACCGAGGGTACACTGCTTGCTTACGGTTTCACCGGTTTCCATATTTATATACACGCCGTCCAATTGTACGCTTGCAACTTCACTGTTGTAGTTTTCTATAAATAGGAACCCGCCGTTTCTTGTGTGTGCACTCACGCCCTCCGGCAAGGCAGGTAATGCGCGCACAATGGCAAATTCCTCTGCGAGTGCCGCATAAAAATCATTGTAAAAAGCCTGATTCGAGCGGAAAGCGATATAATAGGCGCTGCCTTC
>JAZSGM010000281.1:0-2006 GCA_045532715.1 Clostridia bacterium | reverse complement strand
GCTTATACAGCACTTATTGTGTCGATGGAAAGTATTTCGGTCGACATAATAAGTGCTATTTTTTATATGCGGGGTGGTAAAATGCGAAAGGTGAGAACGGAAGGGTGAGAAAAGTGCAAATGGGATATAATGGACAGCGGCGCGCGCTGATTGTTCATCTGGAGCATGAAATTGACCATCACAGCGCAGCCGGTATCCGGCAAAGTGTAGATGAGATGTTTTTGTATTCGAAGGCAAATCACATTATATTTGTTTTTTCAGCGCTGCAGTTAATGGACAGCTCAGGCATCGGTCTGATTATGGGCAGATACCGTCTGATTCGGCCGCTGAACGGCAGGGTTGTGCTTGCCGGTGTATCAGAGCAGCTGGATCGTCTGATGAGTATATCGGGCATTTATAAATTAGTAGACTGGGCGAAAAATGTGGATGAAGCATTGTCCAAGGTATAAGGAGGCGACAAAATGAAAAACGAAATGCGTTTGCTGTTTGACGCACATTCGTCGAATGTGGCATTTGCAAGAACGGCGGTTGCTGCTTTTGTCGTACAGCTGGATCCGACGGTGGAGGAGTTGTCGGATATCAAAACGGCACTTTCCGAAGCCGTGACAAATGCAATTGTTCACGGTTATGACGGACAAAACGGAATTGTGGAGCTGCACTGCTGTATGGAAGAAAGACGGATTACGGTTAGTGTGACGGACACAGGTATTGGAATAGCGGACATCGAAAAGGCGATGGAGCCACTCTACACCGGCAAACCGGAGACAGAGCGTTCCGGTATGGGATTTACGGTGATGGAAGCTTTTATGGATTCTGTAACTGTACATAGCATCGTCGGCGAGGGAACAACTGTGGTTTTGGAAAAGCAGCTGCGTGCGCACGAGCAATTGAGCAGTTTGTTTGCGACGCAAGCACACGAGTGAAAGCGGGGCGAATCCTATGGCTTCCGGGACAGTACATTTAAAGACAGAAGCTGCAGATGCATTTTTGCAGGAGCAGCGCAGAAAAACCGTAGAAGAAAATTTAGGACTTGTCGGCAGCATTGTCCGTCGTTTTGCACATGCCGGACAGGATATGGAGGATTTATTTCAAATCGGTTGTATCGGGCTTGTAAAGGCTGTAGAGCGCTTTGATGCAAATATGGGTGTTAAGCTATCGACCTATGCCGTTCCGGTGATTCTGGGTGAAATTAAACGGCATTTGCGTGATGACGGTGCGCTGCGTATCAGCCGCAGTATCAAAACCAACGCAATGCACGTGCGACGTGCCATGGAGCAGCTGACGCAGCAAAATGGTGATACACCTACAATCGCTCAAGTAGCAGCGCAGCTTAAAATTGCCCCTGAAGATGTCCTTGTTGCCATGGATGCGCTGCGTCCCATGCAGTATCTGCAAGCCGAAGATCACCAAACCGGTCTTGCCTTAATGGATACCATCGCTGCCCCTGACGCCGAAGAGCATCTTTTGGACCGTATTGCGCTGCGTGAAGCAATCAAAACCCTTCCTGAGCGTGAACGCATTATTTTGCAGATGCGTTACTATCATAACCTGACACAAACACAAGTTGCCCATCATCTTTCCGTCAGCCAAGTTCAGATTTCACGCCTCGAAAAAAAGCTGCTCTTAAAACTGCGCGAGCAATTGACCCACCAATAAACCTTCACAAAAAATTCACACTTTGTTAATTGCCATTTCCTCATACCTGTTGTACAATAAAACCACAATATAAAACTGCATATCGATCGGCAAAGGCTGTTTATTCACCATCTCGAATACATTCCCCCCCTTAAAACATTCCCCCCTACAAAAATAATGTTGCCACCGAACGAAAAGTTTGGTAAAATGTATTTGATGAGTGGTAATAATAAATAGTTTTTGCCTTTTGTTATTTTTGAAAGGTGAATTTGGCGTAATACTTCGTTAGAATGCTCGCGCATACAAAAGTATAGCGCTGCGCTTCTGCCTCGTCTTACGCGCAAATTCCCACTTTCAAAGCGAATGGATGA
>JAZSGM010000248.1:0-7246 GCA_045532715.1 Clostridia bacterium | reverse complement strand
ACTTTACAGAGAACTTTTAAAGGATGTTTCTCTGCGTGTCAAGGATGGCGACACGACGGATTCGTTTATTGTTTCCGGCAGAGGGGAAATGCATCTGTCCATCTTAATCGAAACGATGCGTCGTGAGGGATATGAGTTTGCGGTCAGCACACCGCGCGTACTGTTTAAGGAGATTGACGGCAAAATTCAGGAGCCGATTGAGCGTCTTTTGGTTGATGTGCCGGAGGAATGTGTCGGTTCGGTTATGGAGAAAATGGGTTCGCGCAAGGGTGAATTGCAGCACATGTCGCCAATCGGCACGAGAATGCGCATTGAATACTTAATTCCTGCGCGTGGCTTGTTCGGCTATCGAAGTGAATTTATGACCGACACACGCGGTGAGGGTATATTAAACACCGTATTTTATGGTTATCAGCCGCACAAGGGTGAAATTGTCAGACGGTTTACCGGTTCGCTGATTGCCTATGAAAACGGAGAGGCGGTAACATACGGCCTTTTCAATGCCCAGGGCAGAGGTGCTTTGTTTATCGGCGCCGGTGAGCCGGTGTACGAGGGAATGGTTGTCGGTGCTTCGCCAAAGCTGGAGGATATTACCGTAAATGTCTGCAAGAAAAAGCAACTGACCAATACGAGAGCATCGGGCAGTGATGATGCTTTGAAGCTTGTTCCGCCCAAAGTGCTTAGTCTTGAGGAAGCGATTGAATTCTTGGGCGAGGATGAGCTTTTGGAGGTTACACCGCTGAAGTTCAGAATACGTAAGCGTATTTTAAATACACAGCTTCGACTGAAGGCGCAGAGCCGCGCAAAATAAAATGCATCATTAAAAGAGAATACACATACACATTATTAACGCAAAACAGCGAGGTGTGTATGTGTGTTTTTTATTATGAAGCGGAATGTTGCGCTTGCTCTGATTGTTCTATGCCTGGTGGCTGTGTTGATTTCCTGCATGTTTCTGTCTGCGGAAGTACAGACATCAACCCATGTGCAGGTCGGTGCTCGCGTCCCGGTGATTATGTACCACAGTATACTGAAAAATCCTGCTGCGGCAGGCAAGTATGTTGTTTCGCCCGAAACTCTGGAAGCGGACTTGAAGTATCTGAAAGAAAACGGATATACAAGTGTACGGAGCAGCGATCTTGTTGCATATGTAAAGGAAGGAAAACCCTTGCCGGATAAACCGGTGATTATCACGTTTGACGATGGGCATGCGAATAATTTGCTGTATGCATTGCCGATTTTTGAACGGTTGGATATGTGTGGTGTGATTTGTATCGTCGGAAAATACAGTGAGCAGTATTCGGCACAGATGGATCATAATCCGAGCTATGCCTATCTTTCGTGGGAAGAAATCAATACATTATTGAAAAGCGGTCGGTTCGAAATTGCAAATCACAGCTATGATATGCATGCCCGTAGCGCTCGCAAAGGTACGATGAAAAAGGCGGGTGAGGATTTTGAGAGCTATTGTGCAAAGCTTGAAGCGGATTTAGCAAAAACGCAGGCGCTGTTAACAACAAATTGCAATACAACACCGATTGCGTTCTCTTATCCGTTTGGGTCTGTTTGCGATGATTCGAAATTTGTAATTCGTAAGCTCGGATTTTTGGTCAGCTACGGCTGTGCGGAGAAAGTAAATTATGTTACAAATGCAGATTCTTTATATTGTATGGGGCGTTTTAATCGGCCCAGTGGAATTTCTACCGAAGAATTTATGAGGAAAATTGAAAAAGAGGTTCTTGATTAAACTTAGGGTTGACATTCTTGTTTTATAGTGCTATACTGAACATATGAACAGCTGTTCATATGAAAGGCGGCGAATATATGAGAGAAGAAATACAGCTTTGCTGTGATGGGCAAGTACACGGAGAACTGGTTGCAGCGCTCTCGGAAAAAATGCCTGCAGAGGAAATGCTCTACGATTTAGCAGAGCTTTTTAAGGTGTTCGGCGATACAACCAGAATTAAAATTTTGTTTGCGCTGTTTGAAAGCGAAATGTGTGTTTGCGATATCGCGGAGCTTTTAAATATGACGCAAAGCGCAATTTCGCACCAGCTACGCGTGCTGAAGAGTGCGAGGCTGGTAAAGTACAGAAAAGAAGGTAAACAGGTCATCTATGCATTGGCGGATGGACACGTCCGGACGGTGCTTGGTGAAGGAATGGAACATGTGGAGGAGTAGCACAAATGAAAATTACGGGGAAAATTGAAAAATTGTGTTGTGCGCATTGCGCAGCGGAAATGCAGGAAAAAATTGTGAAGCTTGATGGTGTTCGTGAGGCGAGCATCAGTTTTATTACACAGAAAATCATTATGGATATTGATGACGCTTTAAATGCACAGGTTGTGGCACAGGTCGAGGAGATCGTCAAAAAAGTTGAACCTGATTGTGTGCTGCGCTTTTGAGGAATGTAATTATGACAAAAGAAAATAAACTTATCATTTCCAGGATTGTTTTGTCTGCAGCACTATTTGCAACATCTTTTTTGCTTCGCGAATACAGCTTTCTTGCACTTGCGGTTTCGGTTTTGTCTTATCTTACAGTCGGATATGATGTTATTTTATCCGCAATTAAGAAGCTGTTGAAGGGGCGGGCACTGGATGAAAATTTTTTAATGTCAGTTGCTTCAATTGGCGCGATACTGATTGGTGAAACACATGAAGGCATATTCGTTATGCTGTTTTACAAGGTAGGCGAGTTGTTTGAACATATTGCAGTCGAACGCTCAAGACGCTCAATTGGTGCGCTTTTAGAAAAAATGCCTGACAGTGTAACATTGCTAAAAGACGGAAAGGAAGTTGTCTGCTTACCGGAAGATGTGCTGATTGGTGATATTATTCTGGTAAAGGCAGGAGAGAGAGTGGCGGTTGACGGTGTGATTACTGAAGGGTATGCCGCAATGGATACCTCTGCAATTACCGGTGAAGGCGCTGCTCGTGAATATACGGTCGGTGATGAGATTGTCAGCGGCTTTGTGAATTTGAACGGTAGCCTGCAATTTCGGGCGACAAAGACCTTTTCTGATTCGACCATCTGCAAAATTCTGGAGATGGTCGAAAACGCAACAATGAAAAAAGCGAAGGCTGAACATTTTATAACTAAATTCGCAAAGGTTTACACACCGATTGTTGTTGCGCTTGCTGCGTTGATTGCGATTGTGCCGCCGCATGTCAGCGGATTTGCCGATGCTGCAATCTGGCTGCATCGCGCATTTGTATTTTTGGTTGTTTCGTGTCCGTGTGCGCTGGTGATTTCCGTGCCGCTCGGTTTCTTTGGCGGTATCGGCAAAGCGTCAAGGTGTGGTGTGCTGATTAAAGGCAGCAACTACATTGAACTTATGGCGCGCGTGCATACGGTAACTTTTGATAAAACAGGCACATTGACGAGTGGCGTATTTTCAGTCACAAATGTGCTTACGAATGGGATAGAAAAAGAAAACCTTTTGCGGCTTGCGGGCGGCATTGAAAAGCACAGTGCACATAAAATTGCGTCGGCACTTGCGCAGTATGCCCCGGAGGAGGAAATGAAGCTGCAAGAGTTTGAGGAAATCTCCGGCTTGGGGATTCGTGCTGTGTCAGACGGAAAAATTTTGCTTTGTGGCAGTCGCAGACTCATGGAACAATATAACGTAGAGCTGCTGCCGGAGAAAACATCGATTACGAGTGTATATGTATCTGTCGATGGTGTGTTTTTGGGCAGAATTGAATTATCGGACACTGTGCGGAAAAATGCAGCGACTGTAATTACTGCGTTACGCAAGTCTGGTGTGAAGCGGATAGCGATGCTGACCGGTGATCATGCTGTACATGCACTCGAAGTCAAAGGACAACTCGGAATTGATGTGGTGGAAGCCGAACTGATGCCCGCGGATAAAGTACAACAAATTGAACACTATCTTACGGATGGTGTTGTATTGTTTGTCGGTGACGGCATCAACGATGCACCGGTGCTTGGTCGCGCGGATGTCGGTATCGCGATGGGTGCGATGGGCTCGGATGTTGCGATTGAGGCTGCAGATGTGGTTTTGCTTGACGATACACTTGACGGCGTAGCAGAAGCCGTGAATATCAGTCGCCAGACCGTGCGGATTGTCAAACAGAATATTGTGTTTGCCATTGGTGTAAAGGTACTTGTATTGATATTGGGTGCCGTCGGCATTGCCGGCATGTGGGAGGCTGTATTTGCTGATGTCGGCGTTTCTGTAATTGCGATTTTGAATTCAATGCGACTGATGCTTGCAAATAAATAAGTAGGTGATATGATGAGAGGGAAATTTACGGTAACAGGAATGGAGTGTGCTGCCTGCAGTGCACATGTGGACAAGTGTGTACGCAGACTTGACGGCGTTTACGAAGTAAATGTAAACCTGATCAGCGCGATGATGACTGTAGATTATGATGAAAAAAAGCTCAGCGCTGAAACGATAGTTTTGGCGGTTGAAAATGCCGGGTTCGGTGCACAGCCTTATATTGAAGGTGAAAAGCGTGAAAGTGAAGCAGACAAGCATGTTCGTGCATTGAAAATTCAGTTCTTTGCTTCGCTTGCGTTTATGCTCCCTTTGATGTATATAGCAATGGGGCATATGCTGCACTTGCCGTTGCCTTCATTTTTACATGGGATTGGTAATGTATTTGCACAGTTGATTTTGCTTGTGCCGGTTTTGGTTTTGAACAGACACTATTTCATTTCCGGATATTCAAAGCTGTTTAAGGGCACACCGGATATGAATGCATTGATTGCAATCGGTTCGACTGCGTCGGTAGTCTACGGACTTGTGGCGCTCTGCTTTATTCTCGTTGGCTATAAAAACGGCGATATGCAGACGGTAGAGCATTATTTGCATAATTTATATTTCGAATCCGCGGCAATGATACTGACGCTGATTACCCTCGGTAAGTTTTTGGAAGGTCTGTCCAAACGCAAGACCGGAGAAGCGGTTGAAAAGCTGATGGATCTGACGCCGGATACGGCATGTGTGCTGGTTGACGGCGAGGTAAAAGAAATTGATGTTGCAGAGATCAAAGTCGATGATATTGTTGTACTTAAAGCAGGGCAGATTGCGCCGGTTGACGGTGTAATAGTAAACGGCAACGGTGCGTTTGATGAATCAAGCGTAACCGGTGAGAGTATGCCTGTAGAGAAAGCGGAAGGGGATGCTGTTGTTTCGGCAACAACCCTGAGCGGCGGCTACGTTGAGTTTCGCGTTACAAAGGTTGGCGCACAAACGACAGTTGCGCAGATTATTGCGCTTGTGGAGCAGGCTGTGTCGACCAAGGCGCCGGTTGCCAGACTTGCTGATAAGGTTAGTGGGATTTTTGTGCCGGTTGTCATTGGTATTGCGATTTTGACTTGTATCGTATGGCTTTTGCTCGGCTACGGCTTTCAGCATGCCTTTACATGCGCGGTATCTGTATTGGTGATTTCGTGCCCTTGTGCGCTTGGACTCGCAACCCCGGTTGCAATTATGGCAGGTGTCGGTAAAGGCGCGCAAAACGGCGTTCTCGTTAAGAGTGCGCAGGCTTTGGAAATGATGAGCAGTGCGAAAGCAGTGGCGCTGGATAAAACCGGAACCATAACAAAGGGTAGACCGGAGGTTGTGCATATCGTATCGCATGACACGCAAAAGCTTCTGACCTATGCTGCATCTGCGGAAAAGCTTTCTTCGCATCCGTTGGCGCAGGCAATTGTAAACAGAGCGGTTGAAGAAAATATACCGATTTTGGATACAACGGACTTTGAAAATGTAAATGGTTTGGGCATTCGCGCTGTTGTCGACGGGAAAACGGTGATTGGCGGCAATCGGAAGTTTGTATCCGATGCTTGTGCAATTGATGAAGAACTTGCGTTCGAGACACAGAAGCTTGAAGCGGAAGGAAACACATGTCTGTACTTTGCCTGTGAAGGTGAGATGCTCGGCGTGATTGCGGTCAGCGATGCGCTTAAAGCGGACAGTGGCAAGGCAGTTGCCGAACTTGAAAGATTAGGGTGCCATGTTGTAATGTTGACCGGTGATAGCCGCGCTGCGGGAGAGGCAATGCAAAAGAAGGTTGGCATTTCTGAGGCTGTATGTGAGGTTTTGCCCGCGGATAAAGAACGGCATGTGCGTGCGCTTCAGCAAAAGTACGGTACAACGGTGATGGTCGGCGACGGCATAAATGATGCACCTGCATTGGCGACGGCGGATGTCGGCGTAGCGATTGGTGCAGGAACGGATGTGGCTATTGCTTCGGCAGATATTGTGCTTATGAAGAATTCTTTGATGGAATTGGTGTATGCAATCCGGTTGAGCAGAGCTGTAATGAGAAATATTCGTTTGAATCTGTTTTGGGCGTTTTTCTACAATTCAATAGGAATTCCGCTTGCGGCGGGCTTGCTGTACTTATCGTTCGGTATTCTGTTGAATCCTATGATTGCCTCGGCTGCAATGAGCATGAGCTCTGTAAGCGTTGTGTTGAATGCACTGCGTCTGCGTTTCTTTAAAATTCACTAAAAACGTTGCAGTGTTTGTCGGTTTGTGGTATACTATGAACAGTTAAAGGAAGTGAGTTGTTTTGCTTTTGTATTATTTGAAGATTTCCTCTAAAGTTTTGGTATGGCATTTAATCGGTCAGGTGGTTTGCATGGTCATCGGTTTCGGTGCGTTTTCTTTGCTTACTGCGAATTATCCTGTGATTCATGCAATCGTTTCGGTTTCTTTGAGCTGCGGTTATGCGATTTACATGTATTCTAAGCTCTACAAGGTCGGTGAGCGCGATACGAAATCCTATGTAAAGGAAAAACCGTATCCGTGCAAAGGTTTTGTGCTTAGCGGCCTACTGATGCTTGTGAACACGTTGTTTGCTGTGCTCTATCATGCTTCGTTTTTTGCGCCGACAATTCTGGTTAAATTGCTATGCTATTTCCCATTTAAAATCTGGGGATATACCTTTAGTGCATTTTTGACGGCGGCGGATGGCTCTGTCTCAATTCTGTTTTGGGTTTTGTACTATCTTGTGCCGCTGTTTAGCTGCGCTTTTGGCTATTTTTCCGGAATGCACCGTTGGGAAGTCGGCTATTATTTCTTTAAAAACATGGCATACAGAAAAAAAGAAGATTAAATCTGAACTTCGTAACTTTTCAGAAAAAAGCTACGAAGTTCTTTCTTTTTTTGTGCATTTGTGGTACACTATGATTAATGCTGAAATCGTCGCGAACGGAGGCTGTTTGTTTTGCAACAGAAAATTGAAGAATTGACAAGACAATTGAA
>JAZSGM010000261.1:0-3949 GCA_045532715.1 Clostridia bacterium | reverse complement strand
ACTTCGTTGCAAAGGCAAGCCCGTACAGGAGTATTGTGTCTGCACCTGCGCCTAACACTGCATCCAAATTATCTCTTTTTATGTTGGCTGGAAATTTATTTTGTTCGCTGCTTGCAGTTGTAAAAAGGTGATTTGGATATTTTATGTTTGTACGGCGTGTTCGTAGGGCGCGTGCCTGTGTGCCGCGCCGCAAGCATGGAACAAACGCAAGCGACACATAGGTCGTTCCCCTACAAGCGCATTCCTGATTTGGCAGGTTATTTCATTCTAATTCCAAACCGAAAAGCCCTCCCTGTGTAAGGGAGGGTGGATTTTGCAAAGCAAAAGACGGGAGGGTTGTTTATATAGTGCTATGTCGCATTGCGACTACAACCCCTCAGTCAAAACTGCGTTTTGCCAGCTCCCCTTACACAGGGGAGCCTTTTTATTTGCGTTAAAAAGCAACATATTTCGATTTTTGCAATATAATCATATTTACATTTGCAATATTTTCCTATACAATAGAGGTAAAGGGGGTAATTCCTATGATAAAGAACAGATATTTTGAAAATCCGGAAATCTTCCGTGTCGGCACGATGCCGCACAGAAGCTTTTACAAGCCGGAAAACAAAGAAAATTATATGGATTTAAACGGTGCGTGGGGGTTTTATTACTTCGACCGCTATTTTGACTGTCCGGAGGGCATTGAAAGTGCAAGCGCAAGTGAAGCGCCGAACCTTTTGGAGGTACCTTCCTGCTGGCAGATGCACGGCTACGACATTCCGCAGTATACAAACATTTGCTATCCGTACCCGGTAGATCCGCCGTATGTGCCGTCGGAAAACCCGATGGGTGTGTATGTGCGTGAAATCGAGCTGCCGAAAGCCTGGGACGGCAAGGACATCTGCATCAACTTCGAGGGTGTGGATTCGTGCGCGAATTTGTTTGTCAACGGACGTGAGCTTGCGTATTGGCAGGGCTCAAGAAACCGTGCGGAAATTGATATTACCAAGGCATTAAAGCCGGGCAAAAACCTCATTTGCGTGAAGGTGTTAAAGTGGTGCGACGGCAGCTATTTGGAAGACCAGGACTACTACCGTTTTTCCGGCATTTTCCGCGATGTATACCTGCTCGCGCGCGACAAAAAGCGCATCCACGACATTTTTATTAAAGCGGATTTGGATGCAGAATATAAAAATGCGACCGTCAGCGTCGATGTAAGCTACATCAGCAAGGCAGACAGCGCACTTTCTGTGTATGCACCGGACGGCAGCCTTGTATATGAACAAAAGAAAATCGGCGCAAAGGCGGAATTTACCGTTGAAAATGCAATTTTATGGAATGCAGAGCAGCCGAATTTATATAAATTCGTATTTGTTTGCGCAGATGAGGAAATTGTGCAGCTCTTTGGTCTGCGCAAGGTGGAAATCGGCAAAAAGGCGGCGCTTTTAATCAACGGCAAAGCCGTGAAATTAAAGGGCGTCAACCACCACGACACACACCCGCTTACGGGGCACACCATGACTGTCGAGGATATGAAAATCGACCTCGATTTGATGAAGCAGCACAACGTCAACTGTATCCGCACCTCGCACTATCCGCCGGCATCGGAGTTTTTGCGCCTTTGCGACGAATACGGCTTTTATGTGATTGATGAAGCGGATATGGAAACGCACGGCTTTTGCTGTGACGTGCCGGGCTATGGCTATGATGCGTTTAGTCCGAAGTGGCCGAGCGATAAGCCGGAGTGGAATGCGGCGCACATCGACCGTATCGAATCGATGGTCGAGCGTGACAAAAACTGCCCGAGCGTTATCATCTGGTCGCTCGGTAATGAGGCAAACTACGGCAAAAACTTTATAGATATGGCTAATTGGGCAAAGGCAAGGGACAATACGCGCCTTGTGCACTATGAGCGCGCAACCGGTCTTGCCTATGACGATAGGACGATGGACATCTGCTCAAGAATGTATCTGCCGGTCAAGGAAATGGAGCGCATCGGCAAAAATGCGAAAAAAGATCCGCGCCCGTTCTTCCTTTGCGAGTATTCTCACGCGATGGGCAACGGCCCGGGCGATCTGGCAGATTATTGGGAAGTGATTTACAAATATCCGCGCTTAATCGGTGGCTGTATCTGGGAGTGGGCTGACCACAGCGTGCTCGTAGAGGATGAAAACGGAAACATGCGCTATGTCTACGGCGGTCAGTGCGGCGAATTTCCGCACGATTACAACTTCTGCGTAGACGGTCTTGTGTTCCCGGACAGAACACCGTCCACCGGTCTTTTAGAGGCAAAGCAGGTTTATGCTTACATAGATGCCGCCTACCTTGGCGAAGGTAAGGTGCGCGTAAAGAATCTCTATGATTTTAAAAATCTTTCCGACTACAGTATGCGCTGGGAAGTGACTTGCGACGAAAAGGTGATTGCAAGCGGCGAAAAGGCGCTCGGTGCCATCAAGCCGAAGCACAGTAAGGTGTTTTATCTTGATTTTGACTTGCCGGAAAGCTGCAAGCTTGGCTGTGCACTCAATGTATACTTTATTTTGAATAAGGAAACGCTGTGGAGTGCAGCCGGCTTTGAGGAAAGCTTTAAGCAGTTTGTATTGGATGTGGAAAAAGAAAAGCTTTCGTATGCAAAGACGGCTGCGCCGAAGATGGGCGAGAATGCAGAATATTGCCGCATCGAGGGCGAGAACTTCGAATATTTGTTTAATAAGTTCTACGGCTTCTTTGAAAGCATGAAATACGAGGGTACGGAGCTGCTCGATTCAATGATGGATATGGGCTTCTGGCGTGCACCGACCGACAATGAACGAAAAATTCAGCATACCTGGTCGGAACACATCAAGCAGGATTACCACAGTGCGTGGGGCTTAATGCATGTACAGCCGGACTGCAGAAGCTGTGAAATAAAAGCCAAGAAGGACCACATTGAAATCAAAGCCGCACTTACGCTTGCCGCACCGTCGCGCGCACCGCTGATGAAGTGCGAGGTGGTGTATAAGGTGTACGGCGACGGTAGAATTGAAACCGCGCTGGACGGCAACATTCATCCGGAGGCAATCTGGCTGCCGCGCTTCGGCTTTGAAATCATCATGCCGAAGGGGAACGAAAATTTCGCCTACTACGGAATGGGACCGTACGACAGTTATGCGGATATGCACCGTTTAGACCGCCTCGGCTGGTACGAAACCACCGTTTCGGACGAGTACACACCGTAT
This sequence comes from Clostridia bacterium, assembly GCA_045532715.1. GTDB lineage: Bacteria > Bacillota > Clostridia > UBA1381 > UMGS1253 > RGIG2041. Next base: position 749 of record JAZSGM010000261.1, on the reverse strand, counting down.
ATAAAACCGCAAGAACACGGAAATCATATTGATGTTTGCCGCGCTTTGGTGTATAATAAGAAAAAAATCGGTTTACTGATTGAAAGTGATACACCGTTTGAGTGCAGCGCATCGCATTATCACGCCTATGATTTGACGCGCACGGAAAACTATGCGGACTTAGAGGCGAGCGAGCAGACGTTTATCGATATCGACTTTAAGTGCAGCGGTATCGGCTCGAACAGCTGCGGACCGGAGATGCTGGAAAAATATCGCTTTGACGATAAGCACATCGCGTACGGCTTTACAATCAGACCGTTTGATGGGAGAAAGTAATTTCAGATGGAAAACAAAGCTTTGCGCATTTTAGAATACGATAAAATTATAAAGACGATGGCGGAGTTTACGACAAACTCCGCCGTTGTCGACCGCATTTTGGCGCTTGCGCCGACGACGGATCTGGAGACTGCCATCGCGTGGCAGAAGGAAACGACGGAGGCGATGGCGCTTTTATTGCGCTTCGGATACCCGAAGAGTATGTCTGCACCGCAGGTTACGGGTGCGGTGCGCCGCAGTATGATTGGCGGTCTTCTTTCGGCGCGCGACCTTTTGCAGGTGGCAAATCTTCTGTCGATGTCGCGTCTGACCAAGCAATATCTTGCGCAGGCGGCAGACGAGGAATTTCCGGTGCTGTCCGGTCTGGGCGCGAGCCTCACCACTGTAAAGCCACTCGAGGAAAAAATCGGTCTCTGCATTTTGGCAGAGGATGA
>JAZSGM010000037.1:0-2688 GCA_045532715.1 Clostridia bacterium | reverse complement strand
CCTCTGACGAGGGAGCTGTCGAGCGAAGCGAGACTGAGGGAGAGATACACGCAATCTGTTTTTATTTTCTCTCCCTCCGCCTTTGCCTGAGGCAAAGCCACCTCCCTCGTCAGAGGGAGGCAAGAAAATAAATGATTTTGTAGGGGTGATAAAAATCCCTCCACCACCTTCGGTGGTCCCCGTCTCACTACGGTTCGGTCACGCCGCGGCTCTGACAATCCACCGGATTGTCATTCACTACCGCGTCGACCGCTTCGCTACCCTTTAGGCAAGGGAGGCAGATTCACCCGCAAAAATACATTTACACCAAAGGTGATGTTTTGGATGCAGTGCAAGGCAAAAGCGCAGCACTATACTTTTGTATGTGCGAGCATTTTAACGAAGCAATGCGCCAAAACAGCCCTTTCAAACTTAAGATAAAGGAGAGAGTATTATGTTAAAAATCGGTTGGTCTACCAAAGATGTAGCAACAAATGACCCGGTGGTTTTACCGGGACAGTTTCACATCCGCGTTTCCAAGGGGTGTTTAGATTCGATGCAGGTGTGCGCCCTTGTCGTAGACAGCGGCGAGGACCTGGTTATCTTTTTGCAGTGTGACCTTGTAGCTGCGCGCGGTATTTTAGACGAAATTCGCGAAAAGGTCGCAATGAAAAACGCGGAGATTGACACCTCAAAAATCATTATCAATGTAACGCACACCCACTGCGGACCGCTTTTAAACAAGGGCGAGGATTTGGGCAGCTGGGGTACGCTTTCCACTCTGCCGCACGAGGGTGTGGAAATCACGCCGCCGGGCGAGTACCGCGAATTTTTCACAAATCAGGCGGCAGATGCCATCTGCGAAGCATACGAAAACCGCAGTGCCGGCAGCTTCTGCTATGGCTACGGCTATGCCGTTGTGGCGCACTCGCGCCGCAGCGTATATACACGCGATATGTCCATTGTCGATGCCGAAAGAAGCGGTGAGACGGCAAAATATGTGAACTCAAACTGTCCGCACGGACATGCCAAAATGTACGGCAATACCAACGATGAATATTTTTCGCACTATGAAGCCGGTGCCGACCATTATGCTAACTTTATGTTCACCTTTGATCAAAACGAAAAGCTGACCGGCGCGATTATCAATATCCCGTGCCCGTCGCAGAATTCGGAAAACGAAGAATATATGACCTCGGATTACTGGGGTGATGTCCGCGCTATGCTTAAGGAAAAGTACGGTGATATTCACATTATGGCGCAGTGTGCCGCCGCGGGTGACCTTTCGCCACGCATTCTGCACTACAAGGCTGCACAGAACCGCCGATACCGCTTAAAGTTTAAAGATTTTATGCCGGACACGCGTGCGAAGTATCCGGTTGAATTATACAACCGCCGCGATATTGCTCTGCGCATTTGCGCTGCCTTTGACGAGGTATATGCCTGGGCGCAGAAGGAAAAGTTTGCAGACGCGGTTGTAAAGCACAGCGTAAAGACAATCGAGCTGGACCGCCGCATCATCACGGATGAGGAATATGCTGCGGCAAAAGCAGAATATGATGCCGTTAATGCGGAGGTTTTAGAATTTGTGACCGACGGCACACCGGAGGAAAATCTGTATACAAACTCCAAAGCGCTGTGCGAGCGCAGACGGAGAACCAGAGTGCTGAACTGTTATGAAGCGCAAAAAACGAAAAAGACAATCCCGATGGAGCTGCATGTCATTCGTATCGGCGATATCGCCTTTGCAACGAATACCTTTGAGCTGTATATGGACTATCAGCACCGCATGCAGGCGCGCTCGCCGTTTGCGCAGACCTTTGTCGTACAGCTCTGCGCCCAGCCGGACGGTTTTGTTACAGGTAGTTATCTCGCAACCGAGCGCGGTGTGAAAAACAAGGGCTACAGTGCGAGCCAGTTCTGTAACCAGGTATCGCCTGTCGGCGGTGCACAGCTTGTAGAAGAAACCGTTGCGGAATTAAAGAAGCTGGCGGAGTAAGCGCCGACGAAAATACATATATTAAAAGCCATCTCAATGAGATGGCTTTTATATTTGCATCTTGTATATCAGGTGAAGATTACAAGGAGTATTTTTTGTTTTGCTCCGATAAATCCTGCAACGTGACAGCATCCAGGTAGTCTTCAATCGCGCTTTGCAGTCCCCGCCACAGCGGCAATGTCGGACAGTCTGCGCGGCGTGTGCAGTTTTCGTGATTTTGTCCCAGGCAGGAAACGGGCGCAAGGTCCCCTTCGGTGATGCGCAAAATCTCACCGACGGTATAAGCGCTTGCCGGCTTTGCAAGACGATAGCCACCCTGGGTGCCTCTGCTGGCGCACAGCAGCTTCGCGCGGCTGAGCAGCGTTACGATTTGTTCTAAATATTTTTTGGATAAATCCTGCCTTTGCGAAATCTCAGTCAGCGAAACATAACCGTCCCCCTGGTGCTGTGCCAGATCGAGCAAAAAGCGCAAGGCGTAGCGCCCCTTTGTGGAAATTTTCATATAAGGTCACCTACATAAACATACATAGTAGTATCGGCAAAAGCACTGCCGGCAGAAAATTCATGATTTTGATATTGGTAATTTTAAGCAAATTCAGTGCCAGCGCGATAATCAGCACCGAGCCGGCACATGTCATTTCCGCGACGGTATACGCGCCTAAGAACGGCGCAATAAATTGTGCCAGCAGCGCAATGCTGCCCTGCAGCAC
>JAZSGM010000240.1:0-2357 GCA_045532715.1 Clostridia bacterium | reverse complement strand
GACGCATTGAGAATTTAGGGCTTGTGATTGTCGATTACTTACAGTTAATCGGAGCAAGCGGCGCGGCGACGGCGGCGAATGCAAACCGGCAACAGATAGTGTCGGATATGTCGCGTATGCTGAAAATCATGGCGAAAGAGCTGAATGTGCCTGTGCTGTGTCTTAGTCAGCTAAGCCGGATGAATGAGTTGCGCGGGGACAAACGCCCGCAACTATCCGACCTGCGGGACAGTGGGGCGATTGAGCAGGACGCTGACATTGTGATGTTCCTGTACCGTGAGAGCGCGTACAAGCAGGACGTGGAAAACCCGGACATAACAGAGTGTATTGTTGCAAAAAACCGTCACGGTGAAACGGGCGTCGTGAAACTCCGCTGGATGGGAAAGTATACGTCATTTGCGACGTTGGAAGAACGGCATGGTGAGGGCTAACGGCTCGAATGCCAGACGCCGAAGGCTTACGAGGCGTATATCAAAGCCGTTACAAAGCGGCTGGGGCTGTGATGAAAGAATGAGGACACTAAAAAATGAGAACAAAGCCTATACTTTTCAGTACGCAGATGGTCAAGGCGATTATCAACGGGAATAAAACCGTAACACGGCGTCTGCCTAATGCCAGATGGAGGAATGCTGTCGAATCTACAAAAGAATGGGCGGAAGTCGCTCCTGATGGGCTTTATTGCGACGGTATCCCGTACTCTGATGAAGACTGGGAGCGCAAAGTATACGCAAAACATCCGCCGTATTGCGCCGGAGATATCCTGTGGGTACGTGAAACGTGGGCGAGTGCTTACCTTAATGGAGGCTTGGACGGATTCATCGACGCGTTTGCTTACAAGGCTGACGGGGCGTTGATGTATTATTCGTCGTATCATGGGAAGCTGATAAGCAGTAGCCGCAAAGTCGGAGATTTGCATTCCAACGCTATTTCGGCTTGGCGTCCGTCAATCTTCATGCCGAAAGAAGCGGCACGAATTTTCCTGCGGGTGACAGATACACATTTGGAACGTCTGCGAGTGATTACAGATGTTGACGCTATTGACGAGGGAATGTTAGATTACGACGGATGGCAGACTGATGAGTATAAAAAAGCTGTGAAATCAGCAAAAGACAACAAGACATTACCGCCGCTTGGTTTCACGCCACGAGAACGGTTTGCGCACATATGGGACGCATTACGTAAGCCGTGTGACCGCACAAAATGCGGTTGGGACGCTAACCCGTATGTATGGGCAATCAGATTTGAACGGTGTGGAAAGCCAGGAGACTTTTGAACATAGGGAAGGAGATAAAATGCTTAAACTTGAGCTTAAAATGGATATGCCGAAGGGTTGCTATAAGTGCCCGTTTTATCGGGGACGCGGCGTTGACTGGAAATGTTCGGCGATTCCGGGCGATAATCCGCGTCCGCAAACATGGGAGACGGTGATGCGGTTCGAGAAAGAACGGCTTGAAAACTGCCCGTTGACGGAGGACACCGAAAAAGGCAACCAGTCCGGCGAATCCGTGACGCCGCCGCCCTTGAAAGTCGGGCAGCGCGTCTGTCTGCGCGGTGGAAGGTATAATGTCATAAAGCGAAGTGACAACGGCGGAAGCTCTGGGACAAGTAAGTATTACCCCGGCTATCCACCGCTCTGGGGGGCTATCACAGCCGTACAAAGCGACGATTGTTGTGAAGTACAGTTAGATTGTGACAGTTACTGGACACTCGGCAATGAATTTATGCTTGTAGCGTCCGAATTGAAGAACAGAGGGATGAGCGATGAACAGTTGGCGCGGCTTTTCACAAGTCAGTTTTTAGGGAAGTCGTTAAAGCTGGGCAATGAGCCGGATAATGAGATTTCATGCGGCGATACTGTCTATGTAGTCGCCACGTGCGCTGACACCTTGAAACGTGCAGATGGCTCATGCTATTTTAGAGAGTTCGGCGGTTGCCCCTATCAGGAATCCGGCACTTTGGATTACTGCGGGGAGCGTGAGGACGCTTTAGCCATATTCGTGAGGACGCTTTAGCCATATTCCAGTCCGTTGTAGAAAATGAGACCGAACAAGGGCTGTATATTAGCGGGCTGTCGTTCGGATTTGTCGGAGAATCCGCGCCGCTATACTACATCGGCAAGCGCATTTTTACCGACCGCACCGACGCCGCAGGCGCGTTAAAGATGATGGCATTGGAGCGTGACAAGAAGCAAAAACGGCAAGAACCGGAAGAGGCTGTGTTGGATGGGCAAGAAACGTTTGGAGGTGAAGATTGCAATGGATGATAGATTGACAGTACGCAATGACGACGGTGGAATCAGCGTCTGCGACCTGTCCGCCGCATTGGAAAAGTTAGCCGTGTATGAGGACGCGGAACAG
>JAZSGM010000319.1:0-25030 GCA_045532715.1 Clostridia bacterium | reverse complement strand
TAATGATAAAATAATACAAAGGAGAGATTTCCATGGCATACGAAATCAAAAAAGGTATACTGCACAAGGACGGCGTTGCGAAAATTGCCCTCGGCGCATCGTACTATCCGTCCTTCCACAAGGCAAAGTTTCAGGTGCCGCCGGAGGGCGACCGCATCGGAGAAATGGAAAAGGATTTAAAGCTGATGCAGGACTGCGGCTTTAACTTTTTGCGTACGGCTGCCATCGGCGAGCTTGGGTTAGACGAAAACGGTGAGGTATCCGTTCAAACCGACTTTATTGATGCGATGGCGCTGGAATGTGAAAAGCGCGATATCGCCTGCAGTGTTCGCTTAAACGGCTATGTAACGAATTTGAGCGGCAACACGGACTACGAGATGCGAAACCACCGCGGCGAGCCGCTTGAGAAAAAATGGTCCGTGTTTTTAGAGTTTTGCCTGCATCATAAGGGTATATTAAAAGACAACGAAAAGGTGACCAAGGCATTGGCGGCGCATTTTGCCAAATTCAATTCTATGGTTTCCTATCAGATATACAACGAGCCGCATTATCCGGGCAACGGTAGATTTGACTATCACCCGATGGCGATTGAAGCTTACCGCAAATATGCGGTAGCGCAAGGCTATATGACAGAGGCTGAGGCAGAAAATTATATGCCGCCGACGGAAAAACCGGTTTGTAAAGAGGAGCTGCCGGAATGGAATCGCTGGAATTTGTTTGCAATGCAGTCGATGTCCGACTTTTTAAATGCAACCGCAAATGCTGCAAAGCAGCAGACACCGCATCTCGGAACCTACACTTGTTTTACCTCGGCAGAAACCGCAAATGAGCGTGTCGGGCACGGTGTTTCCTACTTTGGCGATACAATGGACATCCTCGGTCTGACAAGCTATGCAAATTTTGTCGGCTCCGATATGTATACCGGTACGTGCGTTTTAGACATCTGTGCGTGTGCGGCAGAGCTTGACAACAAGCCGGCGTGGCTGATTGAGGCAGATGCAAGAATGAAGATGCCGGCGCGTAAGCTGTTTGCGCAAAGCTACGTTGCACTTGGTGCAGGCTTTAAGGGACTTTGCTACTATGAGTGGCGCGGTGACTATCCGTACGAGGGTACACCGCTGCCGGACAACTGCGGCTTTTTACACTATGACGGCACAAAGGGCCTTGAGTTTGACGAAAAAATGAAGCTGATGCCGATTATCAATAAGTATTCTACAGAGCTTGCGCTTGCCAAGCGCACCCACAACGGCGTTGCGATTTTGCACTCTGATTACGGCTGCAGCACCGGCGAAGCGCTCGCGAATCTCAATGCCGGCGGCATCAATGTTTGGCAAAAGGAAAGCATCGTGATTTATACGCAGCTGATGCGCAAGAAGCTACAGGTCGACTTTATGCGCGCAGAGCATCTTGCGGAGAATCAATTCGGCGTAAAGGTTTTGTTTGTGCCGATGCTTGATTTTCTTTCCGAAGAGGAGCGTGCACTGGTTGAAGCTTTCGTTCAAAACGGCGGCGAGGTATATTATACAGACCGCAGGGTATCCTTTGGCACAATCAACACCTTTGGCTATATCAATTCAAAAAAGCCGAAAAAGAACGAAACCTGCGACGAGTTTGAGGGCGCTTGGGAAATCGACGATATTGTAGAAATGCACGATTTAACACCGATGGTGCAGACGAACAACCGGCATCTGTTTGCAAAAGTCATCGAAGGCGAGGACTATTATTTCGTTACTGTATGCAACAACAGTATGCACTACAAAAAGTTTATAAATCAGAAGCTGGACATTGCCCTTCCGTTCAAAGCGGCGCGCCTGATTACGCCGGAGGGCGAAACGGAACTGCATGTAGAAAATGGCAGTGTCGTGATTCCGGAAATTGACTACAGCTTTTTACTGCGCTTTGAAAAATAATGTTTGGCACGATTCGCCTGCGCTTTTGTACGATTTGCTCAATTATTAGCAGAATATGAACGCATATCTTGACTTTGAAAAATGGTTGTGTTATAACGAAGCTATAATAAAAACGGTAGCGCAGGGAGGATGCAAATCATGACAAACATGGGCAGGAAAATTGCGCCGCAAAAGGAAAGCTATATCGACAAAAAGAGCGGCAGAAGGATAATTAAGCTGACAAGTTCCGGCAGAAACTATCACTATTATTTTACGGAAAATTCCTTTACCGAGGATGGCAAGGAAATCATCTATGCGCATTCGGAAACCTCGCCGTATGCCGAGGGCGGGCAAACCGATGTCATCAACTATTATGCGATGAATATCGAAACCGGCGAAAGCACACAGCTGACGGATTTTGAAGCGCACTTCGGCAAAGACTGTAAAATCGCAGGCGGTTCGAAAAGCAGAGATGGCGAGTATATTATCTTTACGTATAACGGCGATTTGTATGCCTTTGTGCGCTCGACGGGCGAGTACCGTCTTTTGTACCGCGCGCCGGTCGGTTTTACGATTTCCAGCCCGAACGTAAGCTTTGACAATCGCTATGTTGTCATTGCGCTCAACGAGGTGCCGGAATATGACCGCGCCTTTAAAGTAAGCAATTATGACGGCTTTTTAGACCGTTTCTACGGGCAGAAGCGCGGCGCAGTTGCGATTGCCGCAATGGACGGCAGCGGCGGCTGGATTTTGTATGAGGACACGCATTGGGTAGGGCATGTGCAGTTTGCGCCGGACACCAATGAGTATATTTCCTTCTGCCACGAGGGCCCGTGGAACTATGTGCAGCAGCGCATCTGGCTGTTAAACACCATTACAAGGCAGGTAAAGCCCTGCGTGCGTCAAAAGCAGGACGACAGCATCGGGCACGAATTCTGGACGCGCGACGGTCTTATCTTTTACGATAACCGCGGCGTGGGGCACGACGGCACGATTACCTCGGATAAGACGCAGGCGGTGACTGTTTCGCACGACGGGCCGGACGCGATTCCGCGTGTCGGCTTTGCAGATAAATCCGGCAAGGTGCTGCGTGAGTTAGAGCTGCCGTATTACTGCAACCACTACCATGCAAACAAGGAAAACACACTGCTCGTTGCCGATGCGGTTAATGATATTGTGCTGATGGATATTTCCACCGACAAGCCGACGATTGAAACCCTCGCCGTACACAACAACGGCTGGTACGGACCGGGCGGACATTGTCACCCGACCTGGAGCTGGGACAATAAATATATCCTCTACGCTTCCGATGACGGTTATGCACCGGGTATGATGCAGTTGTATTTAATTGAGATGTAAGTGAAAAAGCTTCTGCTTTCTGAAAAGAAAGCAGAAGCTTTTAATTTTTCTTGTATTGATACGGTGTGACGGATGTGTACGTTTTAAAAAAGCGAACGAAATTGTTCGGCGAAGAAAAATTCATCCGACTTGCCGTTTCGGTTACGGAATAGCCGAAGGAGAGCAGATGCTTAGCTTCGAGGATGCGCAAATTGTTGTAATATGTTTTAGGACTGATGCCGGCATAATGTCGAAAGAGAAGCTTGATATAGCTGATGCTGATAAAGCTTTTTTCTGCGAAATCCTTCACAGATAAATTATTGCGGACCTCTTGTTGCATCAAATGCACCAGCGCTTTATAGGTCAGAGCGGAGGCTGTCGAGGAGAAGGCTTCGCGCATTTGCGTGGAATGACAAAGATGCAAGAGAAAGACTGCCAATCTGTATGCCGCCTCCTGCGCTGTATAGGGAGCGGGTGATTTTGTCTTGATTAAATTGTCTTTTACAAATTCGAAAAGCTTTATATAGGTGCTTTGCTCATCTGTATTGAGATGAAAAAGCCCGTCTTTCAGCTTTGACGGCAAGTCGCCGACGGCGGTAAAGCTCATATTGAGCACATGCGGAGAAGTATCGTCCGTCGCACAGATTTTATGAAATTCCATCGGCGCATGAAAAATCATATCCCCTTCGCTTAAAATGTAGATGTTTTCATTCTCTGCCACTTCAATTTTGCCACTAACAACGTATACAATCTCCCAGAAGTCGTGTGCTTCGCCTTCGAAAGAAAATGTTTTGTCAAACACTCTGTCCAAAATGCTTTTGGAGATATTATTGATATGGAATTTTTCGTCAATCGGATGCATATTCAATCACCATACTATCTGAAATGATAATTTAAATATCTTTTTATATATTGAAGTATCGAAAAAGGTTTTATATAATCAAGATAACATATGTTAAAGCTTACGTCAAGGAGAAATGAAAATGAAAGAAAAAATTAAGATTGGTTATATTGGTTTGGGCAGAAGAGGCTATTCTGTTTTGGACAAATGTCTCAGCGAGATGAAGGATGTGGAAATCACGGCGCTTTGCGACGGTTATGCACCGCATCTGGAAAAAGCGAAGGATATGATTGTCGAAAAGGGGTTGCCGGAGCCGATTCTGACAACAGATTATCACGATATTTTGAAAAATCCGGATATTGATGCCGTATTTGTTATGACGTGTTGGGAGGGCAGAAGTGCCATCGCCATCGAGTCGATGCAGGCAGGCAAGTATACAGCCATTGAGGTTGGTTGTGCATTCGATTTAAGCGAGTGCTACGATTTGGTCGACACCTATGAAAAAACAGGGGTGCCGCTGATGATGCTGGAAAACTGTTGCTATGGACGCAGAGAGATGATGGCATTAAAGCTTGTAAAGGAAGGCCTGTTCGGTGAGGTGGTGCACTGCGCCGGCGGTTATCATCATAATTTGCCGGAGTGCGAGCTGTTTAAGGATGTAGGTGACGAATATAAACACTACAGACTTGAGTCGTATATTAAGAGAAATTGTGAGCAGTATCCGACCCACGAGCTCGGTCCGATTTCGAAGGTATTAAATATTAACCGCGGCAATAAGATGCTGACACTTTCGTCTTTTGCATCGCGAAGTGCAGGCTTGAAGGAAGCGGCAAAGACCATTTTGGGCGAGGACAGCCCATATGCCAATATGGAATATAAGCAGGGCGATATTATCACAACGGTGATTACCTGTGCCGGCGGGGAGACGATTCATCTTTGCCTGGATACTACATTGCCGAGACCATATTACAGCAGAAACTTTACGGTGAGAGGCTCGAAAGGCATGTACACCGAGGAGCGCAAGGTGCTGTACTTTGAGGGTATGGAAGAAAATGTTGAAAATAACGAGGAAGAAATGTATAAAACATACGACCATCCACTCCACAAAGAGTATGTTGCACTGGGTGAAAGAGCCGGCCATGGTGGTATGGACTGGCTCGTGTGCCGTGCATTTATCGAAGCGGTGAAGCAGGGTACAAATACGCCGATTGATGCATATGATACGGCAACCTGGATGGCGATTGCACCGCTTTCCGAGGCATCCATTGCCAAGGGTGGCGCGCCGGTAGAGGTGCCGGACTTTACGAAGGGCAAATGGCTTGGCAGAGAAGCGGTTGTGCGCGGCAAGTATTGCTTAGACGAAGTTTGCGTCGATGAAAGCGTTTCGATTTATTAAGGGACAGCGCAAAACGGAGATTCATATAAAAATGGAGTTGCAAAATTGCAACTCCATTTTTGTTTTTTTGCTTTATTTAATCGTTGTCGACCATTCTTTGTCCCACGGATAGTACATTGTTAAAACTTCGCCGCCGCGCTTTGCGGATTCCTCGGCATAAATGCCCGGGAGCGTCATCGCTAAGCCTTCTCGCAAGGTAACACTTTCGCTCTTACCCTCGGTAAGCTCTTTTACGAAGTTATCCATCATTGCATAGTCGATGCCGCCGTGGCCGCTCGCCTTTGCCTCCGGATCATTTGCGTAAGCAGGTGGCATAAATTCGCCGCCGATTTCCTTGCACTTGATGTCAAGCTCTTTCATAGAATTATAGCGAATTACAGGCGTACCACAACGCTCTATTCTTTCCATATAGCCTTCCGAGCCGAAAACTCTGTAGTTGTGATGCCCGATTTTTGCGCGGCATCTGCCGTTACGCATTAAGCGTACAACCACGCCGGACTCTGTCTGAAACTGCGCACACATCATATCGTCTCTGCTTGTATCGGTATACTCCTCTGCCGGACCGTGCATCCCCGTGCCGAAGCAGGATACTTTTCTTAAATCCTCTTCAAGTACGGTTAAAAGCGGACCTAAGGAATGTGTACAGTAGCGAATCGGAGATAAAAGCTTGCGCCAGTCGCCGTTTTCGTTTAAATGCAGATGCTCGGCTGAAGAAGGCAGAGACCAATGAATGTATTCTGCTTCCATGCAGTACGGTTTGCCCAAAAGACCTTTGTTGTAAAAATCCTTGAGCAAAACTGCGAATTTCTGGAAGTTCGGGTTTGCGCCTGTTAAAATTTTTGCCTCGCTTGCCTCCGCTGCCTTCCATAAATCCTCTGCTTCCTGCAGGGTGGCAACATTTGGAATGTCCGAGAGTACGTTTATGTTCTTTTCGAGTGCTTTCACGCAAAATGCGGCGTGAATGTCTGCACCGGTTTCGACGATGACGGCATCCAAATTTGCTTCGGAAAGCATCTTGTCATAATCCTCGTAAAATGCAGCCTCCGGAAACATTTCCGCAAGCGGCTTGTCTGAAAGCCATTGCTGGGCATACCAGTTGTGCGGCAAAATGTCGCAGGCGGCAGCAATCCTTACCTGCTTAAAGCAAGCGGCGAGCTTTACCATAGCTCTGCCACGGTGGCCGAGACCGACCACACCAAGTCTGATTTCTTTCATAATAGAATTTCTCCTTTCGGATTAGAATTTTAAGCTCATCAATACCACGGCGATAATGCCGATACCGACACCGATATATTGCAGCGCGGAAAATCTTTCTTTGTAGAGAAATCGCGCCAATGCAAAGCCCAAAACGATACCGATTCCACTCTTAAACGGCGAAATAAAGGAAATTGGCAGGTAATTATACGCAAACAGTGTAAGTAGATTGCCTATGGCGTTAAAAAGACCTGCGCCCATACCGCAAAAGAAGGCGGGCTTTGCGATCTCTTTTAAGGAATGTCGCTCTAAAGAAAGCGAGAATATAAGTAAAAAGACGGTTGCGCCAAAGTAGGTTATGATTAAATACTCGTTTGCGTAAGCGTCGCCGAATGCGGCTGTTTGCATCTTGCCGAGAATGGAAATTGCCGCATTTGAAAAAATCGTCAGCAAAACGAAAAGAATCCATTTGAGTGTGATACGTTCTTGATTTGCAGCCTCATTTTTTTGATAATTCATTAAAAACAAAGAGAAAGTAATCAGTGCCAAAGCAATGTATGTATATATGCTTGCGGGCTCTTTCAAAAACAGAATGCCGTAAAACGTCGGCAGAAGGATGCCAAAAGAGGTAAACAGTTTTGTCAGCCCGAAGGAGCCGCTTTTGAAAGCGGCAAAACCGGCATAAAAGCCGATGGCATACACTGCGGCGTTGGTTAAAGCATATACCCATAGTTTGTTTGGACACATAAAGCCGCCTTTGTCGGTAATCACTAAATATACAACGGCAAACAGACAAACCATCGCATTGAAAAAAATGCCGCCTTTTCTGTGCTTTTTCCCATAGTGGCGCACGACCATAGATTCAAATTGATGTGTAAAAATTGATCCTGCGGTGAGCAGCATACCCAGCGTTAATACGCCCATAAACACCCATCCTTTATAAAATCACCTTCATTATAGCATATCCGTTGGGTTTGTGAATGTAAAAAAACCATATTTTGATGTAAAAAAACCATATTTTCTTGCTTATTTACAGAAATTTTGCTAAACTGAAACAAAAGGAGTGGGACATATGACAGATATATGCAATTTCATACCGCAAAAGGATGAAAATCAAAGTCTGCAGTTTTTGCACTTTGTCTATGAAACCGGCGTAAAAAGATTGCCACAGCCTTTTTTGAAGCCGAGTTACTGTATGTATCTTGTAGACAAAGGCAGTGCGGTGTTTCAATCCGGCGATATGGAAGCCCGACTGAAAAAAGGGGATTTGTTTTTTACTTTTCCGTACCAAAGCTATACACTCAGCTTTGAGGATGACTTTACTTTTTTGTATATCAGCTTTAACGGCGCGCGTGCGCCGGGGCTTTTAAAGGATTTGGGCATCAGCGAAGATGACTTTTTGTTTGAAAACTTTGACCACGAGCTGCAATTCTGGATGGACTCCATCATCCGCGTGCATCCGGGAAACGCCTATTTGCTGACGGAAAGTGTTTTTACGCATACATTGTCTTATTTAAACGATGTGCGTGCGCAACAGAATCATAAAGAAAAGATTGATTTTGTCTTAGAATATATCAACCATAACTATCAAATGTCGGATATGTCGATTAAAAAGGTTGCAGGCATCTTTTTTTATAACGAAAAATATCTGTCTGCGCTGTTTGTGCAGAAGACGGGGGTTAAGTTTTCGCAATATGTTACTGCGCTTCGCATTGGGTTTGCAAAAAAGCTGATGGAAGAGGGTGAAGGCAATATTGCGACAATCGCGGAGCAATGCGGTTACAGCGACCGTTTTTATTTTTCAAAGGTATTCAAAAGTGTAACGGGTATATCGCCGACACAGTATATCGCCGGTCTTGAGGCAAAATAAAAGCTTTGTGCTCCCAAATGGGCACAAGGCTTTTTTACTTGCTTTTTATCATGGTTTTAGGCGGTACACCGTGTAACTTTACGAATGCCTTGTAGAAGGCGGAATAATCGGAAAATCCGGCTTCGATGCAGGCTTCGGTGATGTTTTTCTTTTCTTGGGTAAGTGCGATTGTGCGCTCAATGCGCTTGGTGGTGATATATTGGTTTATCGTACAGCCGACATATTTTTTAAACAGGCGGCTCATGTGGTACTTGGACAAATAGGCGTACTGTGCAATTTCGTCTAATGAAAGCTTTTTGCTTGCATTTTCGTCGATATAAGTTAAAATCTTTTCCACTTGCGGATGGAGGGTATATATTTTGGAAAAGTGTGTGTTTGTATTCAGAATGTGCAAAAACTCAATCAAAAGCGTCCTTGTAATGACATTGTCGGTGTCCGTAAAATTGTTGGTGTATTTTTTCAAGCGCGTATATACGTCATAAAGTCCGCTGTTTTCACAGGTGGCGGCGCTGATTTTGCGGTCGCCGCGCGCGTGCGGATAAAAGATTTCCTCATACTGCGTACAGCCGTTTTGCACAAAGAAGTCTTTGTCGAGCATAATGACCATATATTCTGCACTGCCGTTGTGTACGGTGAGCCGCCCGTGCGGCGATGTGCCGCGTACGGCAATCAGCTCTTTGGGGTTGAGCGGATACATGGCACCGTCGGCAAAAAAATCGACACGGCTGTTTAAAAGCATATAGATTTCGTAAGAATCGTGATGATGCGTATGTGTATTTTGCGCGGTGCTTGTTTCACTTGTATATACCTTGTATCCGTTTTTGAGTGAAAAGTTCAAGTCTACAAATGGTTTTTGCGGTAGCATCTTTCTCACCTATGCGCAATATTTTCAATGTATACAGCAATATAACCATTGAAGTTGGGTAAATATTGCTGTATAATGAAAGTATAGCATGAGCAAATATATCTGTCAAGGGTAGTGCAGAGTAAAAATATCTGTAACTTTTTAAGAATATCAAAGAGGTACAACAAAATGAAAGCGCTTAATATTCGTGAACTTACAGTCGAACAAAAAATAGGACAGCTTCTCTGTGTAAGAGGTTACCTCGATGAAGAGGACCGTAATTTTGTTTATGAAATGCTTGAGAAAAAAAGTATAGGTGCCGTTCAGGTTCCATGTGTCAACGGAAATGATGAAGAAATTAAAAGAATAAATGCGCATGCAGGATATCCGGTGCTTATATGCAGCGATATGGAAACCGGATTTCCTATGAGTAAATACAAGATTCCTTCCATGATGGCGCTGGCATCTTTAAACGATGAAGAGATTGCATATCAGCATGGTTGCATAACAGCGATTGAAGCTAAAAAATTAGGCTATAATACAGTCTGGGCACCTAACGTTGATATGGTTATGGGCAATGCGCGCAGCCGCGTTATCAGAACCTGCGGAAGTGATGAAAATTATGTTGCTAAAATTACAACTGCGGTGCTGAAAGGGTACCTGGATAACGGAATGTTTGCAACTGCAAAGCATTTTCCCGGCGGAAGAGATATAACAGTGGATACCCATATGGAAGAAGGATTATCGATGCTTACGGAAAAAGATATCCTTGATGTTGATATGGTTCCGTATGCAAATGCAATGAAAGAAGCAAATCTCCCCGGCATTATGACAAAGCATGTTGTTTATCCTAAAATTGATCCTGTTTATCCCGCGAGTATGTCTAAAAAGCTTCTGTCCATATTAAGAAATCAGGGCTTTGACGGACTCATATTAACCGATTCCTTTGCAATGATGGGGATTTTGCAGAAGCACAGCGAAGATAAGTGCTACGGAATCGCAATCGCTGCAGGAATAGATATGGTTCTGCCGAATTATCGTGTTCCCTTTAAAACCTCATATGAATATCTTCTGAATTCATATAAAAACGGTGCTTTTACCGAAGAGCGATTAAACGAAGCCGTAGCAAGAGTGATTCGGGCACAGAACTCCACTATGAAGCCTGCAACCGCAACTGAAATTTCGGAGTATCAGAAACAATGTATCGAAAGGGTTTGGCGTGAAGGCATTTGTCTTATAAAAGACGAAAATGTTTCCGCAAAGCTCGAAGCCGGCAAGAAACGCCTGTTTGTTGTTTTGGCAGAAAACCTATACGACGATTCAAATTACGAGGTTAGAGAATGGACGGAAAAAACCGGCGGCTCCTGGGCTGCAGCGAATAAAATCATTGATGAAATCAAAGAAAAGTTTCCTGATGCTAACTGTGTGGCAATCAATGTGTTTCCGAACAAAAAGCAGATTGAAAATGTTTGCTTTGAAAGCACAAAGGTGGATGAAGTTCACTTTATAACCTTTGCCGAAGTCGGTGCATACGCAGGCAGTGAAAATCTTACCGAAAAGATAACAAATCTTATGGCAGCAATGCAGTCTAAACTTTCAACGATTGTCCATTTCGGAAACCCGTATTCCATAGAAAAAGCGCCACATTTCCCGAGAGTTATTTACAGCTTAGGACCTGTGGATATGAAATACCCTCTTGAGGTATTAACCGGTGAATTCGAACCAAAAGGCAAATTGCCTATTGATATTCAGCTCAACTGAGGAGATGCGAAGCGAAAAAAGGCATTATTTCCGTTTTAATGCATTCAATCAGAATATACAAATTTAATAAACATAAAAGGAGAGGATACTATGAAAAAAGGAATTTGCTTGCTTTTGAGCATCTGCATGCTGCTTGGCTGCGGCATCACAAATGTGTTTGCGGCAAAAGACAACGCAAGTACGGAAGGCAACATTTTGTTTTCGGACGATTTTGAAAGCTATTCCGACGGACAGCCCCTTGCGACCAGCAGCAAGGACAGCCTTGCATGGACAAAGCAGTCCAATGCGGCAACGACGAAAATTGCCGGTTACAAGGATGAAACCGGTATGGTGATGCGCTTTACCAACACCAATACCGAGGGCACGAACGGTCCGCGCTTTGAAAAGCATTTTGACTTTTCGGCGCTGACGAATTTGACGCTGACCTACCGCGCGAAATCGGAGGGCTGTAAGTTTGCGTCGGTTGCCTACATGGGCGGCACGGGCACAACCCTGGTAAACGGCGACACGAAGGGCGAGTGGAATTCGTACAAGATTGTGATGGACTTTAAAAAGGGTACGTTTGATGTGTACGTAAACGACAACAAGACCACGGAGGGTAAAGCGTTTGCAGCATTGGATTTAACTGAAGTGCAAATGCGTTTCTCTTCTACGCTCGGTGCAGGGGATGAAGCTTTTGTCGACGATATTGTATTTTCCACGACAGATAATGTGACCGCCGAGGATATTCTGGGCGGTGGCGAGAAGGAAGAAAAAATTGTGACACCGGAGGAAATTATGGCGGTGTTTGATAAGACACCTGCACCGGCACTTTCCGTACCGGCGGGCAAGTATACCTTGTTTACATACGATTGTTCCTTAAATGGCGATAGCTATGTCCCGACGGGCAGTGAAGCAAACTTTTCAAAAATCAGTACATCGGACTATATTAAGCCGGTTCTACTGGATAAGGAAAAGGTCATTCGCGCAACCAATCTGGAAAGGGTACAAAAGACACCGCGCTTTGAAAAGAATCTGACGCTCGGCGAAAAGCCGACGACGCTGACGGTGGAATTTTATGCACAGTTTACCAAGGGCTCGCAAAGCTCGATGACAATCTATCTTCAGGATGCGGCAGGCACGAACTTTGCCGCAGCAAAGAATGGTTTTGTGCCGAGCGGAACGCAGGTTTGGGACCACATCAAGGCTGTGTTTGATTTTAACAAAAAGAGCGTTGTTGCTTATTTAAACGGCAAGGAAGTGGACAGCGTTTCGTTCAGTAAAGAAGTAGAAAGCTATTCCGAGGTGCAGATGCGCATTTTCCCGGTGCTGCAGCCGGGCGACACCATTTTGCTGGATAACTTTATCATTTACAGCGATGCGGCACCGGATTTCGGCGATGCAAAGTATTACGGCTCAACCGGTACAAACTGGGCAAAAATCGGCGAGCCGGTAACGGAGAAGAGCTACGTGTCGAACTTAAATGCACATCCGAGATTGTTTATCAACAGCAGAACGGAAGTAACGGAAAAAATTGCGACAGATGAGCAGTGCGCGAGTTGGTATGCAAAAACCAAGGACAATGCAGATTTGCTTTTGACTACACCTTGCGAAACCTATACCTTTTCTAACGGCAGAAATATTTTGGGTGCGGCAAGAAGCATCGAGCGCCGCATGATGATGCTCGGCTTTACTTACCTCGTCGAGCAGGACAGAAAGTATGTCGAGCGCGGTCTTAAAGAAATCCGCAATGCGGGCACCTTCCCGGATTGGTCGAATGTTGCGCCGATGATTCCGTCGGAGCTGATGTACGGCGTAGCGTGCTTCTACGACTGGTGCTACGATGCACTCACGCCGGAGGAAAGAACAGAAATTATTGATATTTTAAAGAAGCAGGCACTCTGGCAGTTTGTGCGTTCGTATGACGGTGTAATTTCTGTTGAAATTGCAAAGGGTACCTCGAACCGTACTATGATTGCCAATACCTCTGCGGCAGGCATTGCACTTGCGATTGCCGATGAAGAGCCGCAGCTTGCGGAGTACTTGCTGACCTATGCCCTCAAGCACGGCAGACAGCCGGTTGAGGCCTTCGGCGCAGACGGCGGCTTCCCGGAGGGTTCATCCTACTGGGGTCTTGCAACGGAGTATATGGTGTATATGCTCGCACAGCTTGAAAGTGCATTTAAGCCGGAATTTGAAAAGCCGGAGGCGATTACCTGGTTTTTCGACAATCCGGTGGTTGAAAATATGGGCGACTACTGGGTATATACTGCCGGTCCGAAAAAGAACTTTAACTTCGGTGATGCATCCGACACCATTGAAGGTGACCCGACACCGTATTGGCTGGCAGCGCGCTATAATAAGCCGCTCTACAACTGGGCTCTGGACAAAAGGAGCGGTGTCAACTATCCGTATTTTGCATTACTTTATAAGGATGTGAATATGAGCTCGGATGTAGGCGATACACCGCTTGATAAAACCTTTGATGCCAAGGACGATGCACAGGTTGCCACCTTCCGTTCCTCCTGGACGGATGACAATGCGCTTTATGCGGCAATGCAGGGCGGTTATAACGGCACCGGTCATATGTTTAAGTCGTTGGGTACATTTGTAATTGATGCCAACGGCACGCGCTTTATCCGCACACTTGGCCGTTCCGATTATTCCTCGCTCTATGATGCAAATATGTATTACCAAAAGCGCGCGGAAGGTCAGAATACTTTGATTGTAAATCCGGGCAAGGGCTGGGATCAGGTGGAAACGGCATATGCAAAGTTTATCCGTCACGAGGAAGCGGAAAATGAGGCATTCTCCATTCTGGATATGACGCAGACAAGCTATGACTTTGCATCCGCAAAGCGCGGTATGTATATAACCAAGGGCAGAAACAGCATCGTTTTACAGGATGAGGTAACGATGAAAAAGCCGTCCGAGCTTTGGTGGTTTGCACATGCAACCGGCGACATCACGCTCTCTGCAGATAAAAAGAGTGCGCTGCTTACGGTCGGCAACGAAAGAATGTATGCTGCCATTACCGAAGGTCCTGCCGATGCAACCTTTGAGATCATGGCGGCAAGACCGCTCCCGACTTCCCCGACAGCACCGGATGAAGTGTATCAGGATATTTATAAGCTTGCCATCCATATGACGAATGTGACAGAGATGACACTTGCGGTTGAATTTGTACCGCTTAAAGAAGGCGAAGCAGCACCGGAAACACTTACACCGGTGACGAAAATGGACACTTGGTCTGTTTCGGACAACGCGATTTCCACCGCACGTCAGGCAGGCAATACGGTAGCACTTTTCTTAAACAGCCCGGTTGTACTCGATAAGGGCTACAGAACCTATGTCGACACGGCGAATATGGATGTATATCCGTTTACCGATAACGGCAGAACACTCGTGCCGGTACGCTTTATTTCCGAAAGCTTTGATGCGCAGGTTAGTTGGTATGAGCCGTCGCAGACCGTATCGGTAAGCAAGGGCAATACCTCGATTCAGCTGCAAATTGGCTCGGATAAGATGCTGGTTAACGGGGAAGAGAGAATTCTGGATGTGCCGGCGCAGACCTATAACAGCAGAACGCTCATTCCGCTCCGCGCGCTTGTAGAAGCACTCGGCAAAAAGGTTTTGTGGGATGACCGCGGCTTGATTGTTATCTCGGACAGCGCAGTAGAATATACCGAGGCAGAAAAGGTAAACATCATTTCCCTGCTTTCCGAGCGTGTGCTCTTAAACGGTGCGGAAATGAAGAGCTTTACAACGGATAAAACCGATTATACAATGCTGACGGACGGCAATATCCCGACCGTAACGCTGGCAAGCGGTGCACCGGTTGTACAAAACGGAAACACAGCAAGCTTTACAATCGGCGAAAAATCGTATACAATTACATTTGTAACGGATAAGTTTGCAGGGCAGGATGGCACAAACAGCCCGAACAACATCACTGAGCTGAAATTGAGTGCAAGCTTGAGCGGTGCACCGGAGGTACTGAGCCGTCAGAGCGTAGCGCATGTCACCTTCTCCGCAGGTCATGACAAATATGTGGAATTCGGTACGGTGGATAACATTATTTCCGATGAGCTGGTGAATCGTTGGTCTGCGGCAAAGCCTGCGTGGATTTGCTATGAATTTGCAGAGCCGGTCAGCCTGTATGCGTTCGGTCTTGCAGGTTTAGGTACAGCCTCGGGTCCGAGAAGCTTTATCTTTAACGCCGAGGTTTCTGTAGACGGCATAAACTGGGAGCAGGTGCTTGATACCAGAACCAGCGGTACGACCAATATGCCGGAAATCTTTGAACTGGGCGGTAAGACAGCGAAGTATTTTCGCATCAACGGTCAGGGCGATGCAAACGGAGGCAGCTACAACAGCTATACCGAGGTTTGCTTCTATACTTCCAAAGAACAGATGGAAACCGATATGCAGTATTGGCCGATTTACTTTGCGGGCAACAGCGTAAACGGCAGCGTCGGCGAAACCAAGGCGCTTGTGCTGAAAGCGTATAACGGCAAGGGCGAAGAGGTTTTGGCGGACGGCGTTGTATTTACCAGCTCCAATCCAGCGGTTGCAACGGTAGACGCAAACGGCGTTGTGACCTTTGTCGGTAAGGGTGATACTACGATTAGCGCTACCTACGAAGGAAAGTATGCCAAGGTGGAAGCATCCGTTACGCTGACTTGTAAATAATTTTTGGGAGGCGACAGCATGTCGAATGTAGGGAGACAGTTTCCGTCCGAAATCACCACCTTTGTGGATGAAACGAGCGGAAGAACGATTAAGCAGCTGACAAAGAGCGGCTGCAATGTACATTTCTATTTTACGGAGAATTCCTATACCTTAGGGGATAAGGAAATCATTTATAAGCATACAAACGAGGGCGAGAAAATAGCGGAGCTGTACGCTATGGATTTAGAAACCGGTGTGCGTACACAGCTGACAGATTTTGCGGCGTGGGGCATTGACAATATCGGCTTTGTGACCAAGACAAACGACAGTAAGTACATCGTGTTTATTGCCGGTGATAAGGTATACAAGCTCGAGCGCGGCACGGAAAACCTAACGCACCTTTACACCGCGCCATTCGGCTTCAAATTTTTTGGCGGCAACATCAGCTTTGACAACCGTTATGTGGCGTTTGCGCTCAATGAGATTGTCGATTACCATCGTCAGTTCTCGGGTAAAAATTATGACGGCTTTAACGAGCGTTATTATAAGCAGAAGCGCGGTAAAATCGTTGTGATTTATATGGACGGCAGCGGCGGCGAGACGATTGTCGACGATACCTGCCAGGTGGCACATGTGCAGTTTGCGCCGGACACGAACGAGTTTTTAACCTACTGCCACGAAGGCCCATGGAATCTGGTTACGCAGAGAATCTGGATGGTCAACACTGTAACGCGCCGCGTGATGCCGTGTTTTCGTCAGGATGCGCCGGACAGCGTAGGTCACGAATTCTGGACGCGCGACGGACTTGTTTTCTTTGACAACCGCGGCCCGGGGCACGACGGTACCATCACCGTTGACCGTAAGCAGGCGTTTGCCGAGGAGTCGGAAAGTGCAATTCCGTGCATTGGCTTTGCAGATAAGGATTGCAACATCGTGCGCTATTTGGAAGTGCCGTTTTACTGCAACCACTATCATGCCAATATTGACAACACAAAGCTGGTCGGCGACGCGCTTGACGATTTGATGCTTATTGATATTTCGACGGATACGCCGAAGATGGAGGTGCTTTGCAAGCACGGTACATCGTGGGAGACGCAGAGCGCACATCCGCACCCGACCTTCAGCTGGTCAAACAACTCGATTTTGTATGCTTCCGATAGGGATGAACAGGGTAAACCGCAGCTGTATTTGATTGAGATGTGATTTGCGACTAAGGAGTGATAAGCATGGAAATTAAGGTTGGTTTCGATTATATTGCGCAGTATGATGAGTATATGGAGCCTAAAATCCGCGAATATGAACAAGAAGAAATCGTAACGGGGCAGATTGTATTTTACGGTCCGTCTATATTCACAAGATGGGGCCCGAAATATGGCATAAAGCCGATGGCAGAGTGCCTTTTGGGTAAGAGCGGTAAGAGGTGCGTCATCAACCGCGGCTTCGGCTCGAGCTGCGCGGAGCATCAGCTTTACTACTATCCGCGTATGATTCGTCCGCTTGCGCCGAAGGTGCTTGTGTATGAATGCTTCGGAAACGGCGCGTCTCTCGGCTATACGCCGGAGGAATGCTTTACATTGGGGCAGCGCGTGATTGCTTATGCAAGACACGATTTTCCGGGTATCCATATCTATTTGCCCGGACCGCACCCGAGAAAGGATGAGTCGAAGGAGCCGGGGCTTTTGGAAGTAAGAGCGAAAGTAGAGTCGATTCTTAAAGAATTTGTGCAGAAAACACCGGATTGTCATTACATAGATGTGATCAATCATCCGCTGATGCAGAGCAAGGACATTTTTTCTGACAACATGCATTATAACGCATTTGGCTACGAGATGTACACGCAGGTGTATCAAGAGGCGTTAAAGGAAGAATTGGCAAAATATTAAAAAAGGGCGAAAGCCCTTTTTTGTTTTGTGCGGAATTGGCGCAGCGCCACTTATTTAATGCGAAAACCTACGAAACAGTTTCGTGGTGAAAAAGTTGACGGGTATACTGCCGATATGCTAAAATGAAAACAGAGATATTAAGCGTGGAGAAAATGTAAATATAAGGAGGAGAAGAAAATGAAAAAAGGGATTTGTCTGCTTTTGTGCATCTGTATGCTGTTTAGCTGCGGTATAACGAATGTATTTGCGGCAAAGGATGCGACGGAAAATATTTTGTTTTCTGACGATTTTGAAAGCTATAAGGATGGGCAGGCTGCGATTGCCAAAGAAGAGGATATGAATGCGTGGTCGAGCATTACCAATGCAAAGACAACTAAAATTGCGGCGTATAAGGATGCTGCGGGTATGGTGATGCGCTTTACCAACGTCGGTGCAACCGGAAGCAATTCGCCGCGTATAGAGAAAAACCTTGTCCTTTCCGAGCTTACGAATCTGACGGTGAGTTTTCGTGCAAAGACGATTGGCGCAAGCCTTTCCTTTGTGGTTATTCTGGCGGACGGAAGTAATTTGCTGATTAAAACGGGTAAAGACCGTGAGTGGACAAATTTTAAACTGGTCATTGATATAGAAAAATCGACCTATAAAACTTATGAAAACGGTGAGCTGAAGGAAGAAGGCGCGCTTAAGTATACGGATTTCAGCGATGCAAAGCTGCGTTTTACAAGCGGTCTTACGGATGGTACCGAAGCTTATCTGGATGATGTTATCATCTCCACGACGGACGATGTAACAATAAAAGATGTGGTCGAAAATACAATCATTATTACGCCGGAGGAGGCGGTAAAGCCTTTTGGAAAAACGCAGGCACCTGCGCTTTCTGTTCCGGCGGGACAGTACAGTGTATTTACATATGACAGCTCTTTAAACGGCAAGAGCTACATACCTGAAGGCTCCGGAGCGAATTTCACAAAGAAAGTCGGCGGTATTGCGTTGCCGGGACTTTTAGACAATGAGAAGGTCATTCGTTTTACCAACGGCTCCAATGTGCCGAAGGTCGGAAGCTTGCAGAAAAAAATCAGCTTAGGCACAAAGCCGACGGAGCTGACGGTGGCATACTATGCAAATCTTTCTAAGAGCGGCGTTGGTTTTTCGCTCTATAACAGTGCAAATAAGGTGTTTGCAGAAACGAAGACGTGGATCAAGTCTACGGGAGATTTGGGTTGGTCGTTGATTGAAGCGAAGGTGAACTTCAGCAAAAAGACCATGACGACCTACTGCGACGGCAAGAAGATTGAAGAAGTGACCTTCGCGGAGAATATGGGGGATATTTTTGACATCAGTGTATCCCTGGATGCACGTGTGGCAGGGCGCGACACCATGCTGATGGACAATGTTATTATCCATATGCCGAGTGCGCCGGATTATGGTGATATTAAATACTTTGGTGAAACCGGCACAAACTGGGCGAAAATCGGCGAACCGCTGACAAAGGACAGCTATATGGCAAACCTTCGTCCGCATCCGAGAATGTTTTTAAATGACCGAAAGACTGTTTTGGATAAGATTGCGGATATTGAACAATGCGGTGCGTGGTATGATATTGTTAAGGCGCATGCAGATTGGATTCTGACGACACCGAATCAGGAATATGAATTTTCCAACGGCAGAAACCTGCTTACAGCAGCACGCACGATTGAAAGACGATTGATGGAGCTCGGTTTTGTGTATCTGGTAGAGCAGGACAGAAAATACATCGACCGCGGTCTTGCGGAAATCCGCAACGCCGGCACCTTCCCGGACTGGTCGAATGGTGCGGCATCGATGATTCCGTCCGAGCTGATGTACGGTATAGCATGTTTCTATGACTGGGCGTATAACGGTCTTTCGGAGGCGGAGCGCTTAGAAATTATTGAGATTGTAAAGCGCCAGGCAATCTGGCAGCACGTGCGTGCTTATGATGGCGCAATCAAGGAAGCGGATATTGCCGGCGGCTCAACGAACAGAGCAATGCTTGCAAATGCGTGTGCGGCAGGTGTTGCCCTTGCATTTGCAGATGAAATCCCGGAGGTTTCGGAGTTTTTGTTCAAGGGAGCGCTTAAGTACGGCAGAATCCCGGTCGAGGCATTCGGTACGGACGGCGGTTTCCCGGAAGGCCCTTCATACTGGGGCCTTGCATCTGAATTTATGGTTTATTTTGCGGCGCAGTGCGAAACTGCGTTTGTAGAAGGCTATGAAATGCCGGCGGATCTGGCGTGGTATTATGAAACGCCGATGATTCGGTATATGGGCGATTACTGGCTGTATACATCGGGACCGGAGAAGATGTTCAACTTTGGTGACGGCGGCGAGGACTTAGCGCTTGACCCATCTATCTATTGGCTTGCAAATAAGTTTGAGCGACCGGATTATACATGGATGCTTAATGAACGCATTCGTCGCAGCGGCAGTGATGTGGATTATCCGTATTTTGCAATCCTTTACTACGACGCAGATGCGCAGGAAAGCATGGACGGCGTAGCACTGGATAAAACATTTAATGCAAAGGACGATGCGCAGGCGGCAACGTTCCGCTCCTCCTGGTCGGATGATAATGCGCTCTATGCAGCGATGCAGGGTGGTGCAAATAATGCGGGGCATATGCATAACTCACTTGGTACATTTGTGATTGATGCAAACGGAGAACGCTTTGTGCGTACGATTGGCCGAGCGAATTATTCGGCGCTTTACAGTGGCTATATGTATTATGTCCAGCGCGCAGAGGGACAAAATACGCTGGTTGTAAATCCGGGTGAAGGCTTTGAACAGCCTAAGGATGCCCGGGCAAGCTTTGTCCGTCACGAAGAAGCAGAAAATGAAGCATTTTCCATTCTGGATATGACGAAGAGCAGTTTGGATTTCGTTTCTGCAAAGCGCGGTATGTATATGACCAAGGACAGACAGTCGGTTGTTTTGCAGGATGAAGTGAAGATGAAAAAGCCGTCCGAGCTTTGGTGGTTTGCGCATACGGATGGCGATATTCTGCTTTCGGCAGACAAAAAGAGCGCACTTCTGACGGTCGGCAAAGAAAGAATGTATGTTGCCATTACACAAGGGCCTGTGGATGCAACCTTCCAGATTATGCAGGCAAGACCGCTTCCGACCTCGCCGGTTGCGCCGGATGAAAAGTATCAGGATATATACAAGCTCGGTATTCATATGCAGAATGTAACCGAAACAACGCTTGCAGTAGAGTTTGTGCCGCTCAAGGCGGGTGAAGCTGCACCGGAAAGCCTTACACCGGTATTGCCGATGGACAGTTGGTCGGTTTCGGACAATACAATCCCGATACAAAGACAGGCAGGCGATGCGGTTGCGCTTTTCTTGAACAGTCCGGTGGTGCTCGATAAGGGCAACAGAACCTATGTAGATACGGCGAACGCCGATGTATATCCGTTTACGGAAAACGGCAGAACACTTGGGCCGGTAAGATTTATTGCGGAAAGCTTCGATGCAAAGGTTGGCTGGGATGATGCAACGCAGACGGTAACAGTCGATCAGGGGCAGACCTCTATCCGCTTGCAGATTGGCTCGGACAAGATGTATGTAAATGGCGAAGAAAGAATTCTGGATGTGCCGGCAAACACCTATAATGCAAGAACACTCATTCCGCTTCGCGCACTCGTTGAAGCGCTCGGCAAGCAGGTTTTGTGGGACGACAGAGGGCTGATTGTGATTTCGGATACTGTAATGGAGTATACAGAGACGGAAAAGGCAAATATCATTTCGCTTTTATCGGAACGTGTACTGCTTAACGGTAAAGAAATGACCGCCTTTACAACGGACAAGACAGACTATTATATGATTGCGGAAGGTAATGCCCCAAGCGTAACGCTTGCAAGCGGCAAGGCGGTTGCGCAAAACGGCAATGTTGCAACATTTACAATTGGCGAAAAAACATACACAATCACATTTGTAGCGGATAAATTTGAAGGACAGTTTGGTACGAACAGCACAAGCAATATTGGCAAGCTGGAGCTGAGCGAAGCCAGAACGGTTGAACTGCCGGCTGAGATCAGCCGCCAACCGGTAGAGCATGTTACCTTCTCCACGGGGCACGATAAGTATGTGGAATTCGGCACATTGGACAACATCATTTCCAATGAGCTGGTGAACCGTTGGTCGGGTTCGTCACCTGCATGGATTTGCTATGAATTTAAAGAGCCGGTAAGCCTGTATGCTTTCGGTCTTGCCGGTCTGGCAGATTCGAAAGGCGCGCCGCGTAGCTTTGTGTTTGATGCAGAGGTGTCCTTAGACGGCGAAACCTGGGAGCAGGTGCTCGATACAAAAACAAGTGGTACAACCACTATGCCGGATATCTTTATGCTGAATGGCAAGCAGGTAAAATATTTCCGCATCAATGGTAAGGGCGACAGCAAGGGCGGCACCTTCAACAGCTATGCCGAGGTTTGCTTCTATACTTCAGAAGCGCAGATGAAGGCGGATATGGTGTATTGGCCGGAATATTTTGCGGGCAATACGGTCAGCGGTATGGTGGGCGAAACAAAGCAGTTGCTTTTAAAAGCATTTAACGGCAAGGGCGTTGAGGTCGCTGTCGACGGTGCGGTGCTTACAAGCGCAGACCCGGGCATTGCAACAGTGGATGCAAATGGTTTGGTTACTTTTGTCGGTAAAGGCACCACAAAAATAACCGCAACCTACGAGGGAATGTTTGCGACGATTGAGGCATCTGTTGATATTACAGTTCTGTAAAGCATTTACAATGCAGGAGGCAATAAGCCTCCTGCATTATTTTTTGTGCGGAGTCAAGTGGGGGGATTCGCAAGGCAGATTTGCTATAAAGTGAAAAAACAGGTGACAAATCTGCAAAACTGTGGTACAATAAACTATCATACTATGCATTAAGGATGGAGTCTATGCAAAAGAACATTCGAAATTTTTCTATTATTGCACATATTGACCACGGTAAGTCGACCTTGGCAGACCGTCTCTTGGAAAACACCGGCGAGGTCGAGCAGCGCGACATGGAAAGCCAGCTTCTCGACAATATGGACCTCGAGCGTGAGCGCGGTATTACGATTAAGGCGCGCGCTGTGCGCCTGAAGTACAAGGCGCAAGACGGGGAGGACTATGTCCTGAATCTGATTGATACCCCGGGACATGTCGACTTTAACTATGAGGTATCTCGCTCTCTTGCAGCCTGCGAGGGTGCGATTTTGGTTGTCGATGCATCGCAGGGCATCGAAGCGCAGACGCTTGCCAACACTTATCTTGCCATTGAGCACGATTTGGAGGTTGTGCCAGTTATCAACAAAATCGACCTGCCTGCGGCAAGACCGGAAGCGGTTAAAAATGAAATTGAGGACGTTATCGGCATCGAAGCGCAGGAAGCGCCGCTGATTTCGGCAAAAAATAATATCAATATTCCTGCCGTTTTGGAGGAAATTGTAAAGCGTGTGCCGCCGCCGCAGGGCGATGCGAATGCACCGCTGCGGGCGCTGATTTTCGACTCGTACTACGACAGCTACAAGGGTGTTATTGTCTATGTCCGCATCAAGGAAGGTACAATCAAAGCGGGGCAGACCATCTTAATGATGGCAACCGGTGCAAAGTACGAGGTTGTAGAGGTCGGCTATTTAAAACCGGTCGGTATGCAAAGAGCGGACAGCCTTTCTGCCGGCGAGGTTGGTTATATTGCTGCAAGCATCAAGTCGATGAAGGATGCGCGCGTAGGCGATACCGTTACAACAACGGACCGCCCGGCAAAAGAGCCGCTGACCGGTTACCGCGACGTACAGCCGATGGTATTCTGCGGTATTTATCCGGCGGATGGCGCAAAGTATAACGACTTAAATGATGCGCTTTTGAAGCTGCAGTTAAATGACGCATCCCTGGTATTTGAGCCGGAGACCTCCGTGGCGCTCGGCTTTGGTTTCCGCTGCGGCTTTTTGGGGCTTTTGCATATGGAAATCATTCAGGAACGCCTCGAGAGAGAATATAACCTCGATTTGGTTACGACCGCACCGAGCGTTGTGTATAAGGTTATGAAAACCAATGGCGAATATTTCGATATTTCCAATCCGACCAATCTGCCGCCGGCTGCGGAGATTGAATATATGGAAGAGCCGATGGTAAAAGCGGACATTATGGTGCCGAAGGATTATGTGGGCAACATTATGGAGCTTTGCCAGGACAGACGTGGCGTGTATAAGGATATGCAGTACATTGATGCTGACCGTGTGTCGCTGCACTATGAAATGCCGCTGAATGAAATTATTTATGACTTCTTCGATGCGCTCAAATCGCGTACGCGCGGTTATGCTTCGTTTGACTATGAGCTCTATGATTATCAGCGCTCCGATCTGGTGAAGCTTGATATGCTCTTAAACGGCGATATGGTCGATGCACTTTCGTTTATTGTGCACCGTGACAAGTCGTATACACGCGGCAGAAGAATTGCCGAAAAGCTGAAGGAAGCGATTCCGCGCCAGCTCTTTGAGGTGCCGATTCAGGCGGCAATCGGCGGTAAGATTATTGCGCGTGAAACCGTAAAAGCAATGCGCAAGGACGTGCTTGCCAAGTGCTACGGCGGTGATATTACCCGTAAAAAGAAACTGCTTGAAAAGCAGAAGGAAGGTAAAAAGCGTATGCGTCAGGTGGGTAGTGTAGAGCTGCCGCAGGAGGCGTTTATGTCGGTACTCAAGCTCGATGAATAAGTTCGGTTTATATTTGCATATTCCGTTTTGTGTTAAAAAGTGTGCCTACTGCGACTTTTTGTCTGCCCCGGCGGATGAGGAAATACGTGAAAGGTACGTTTCTACGCTTGTGCGCGAGATTTCTATGCAATCATCACAACAGATTGACAGCATCTTTTTTGGCGGCGGTACGCCGAGTGTGCTTTCCGTGGAACAAACAGAGCGGATTTTAGATGCGGTTTATGCACGCCACAGCGTGGAACAGGACGCAGAAATCACGACGGAGTGTAATCCGGCAACGGCGGATTTTGAAAAGCTATCTATCTATAGAAAAATGGGGATAAATCGCCTAAGCATCGGTGTGCAAAGCTTTCAAGATGCAGAGTTGAAGCTACTCGGGCGCGTGCACGACAGTGCGGCGGCGAAGGTATGTATTTCGGAGGCGCAAAAAGCAGGCTTTGAAAATATCAACATTGATTTGATGAGCGGTATTCCGAAGCAGACGGTGGAAAGCTTTGAGGAAAATCTGCATGCGGCGCTTTCCTTTGCACCGACGCATATCAGTGCATATTCCTTGATTGTCGAGCCGGATACACCATTTGAAAAATTGTATGCCGACGGGCGGGATTTGCCCGATGAGGATGCCGAACGAACAATGTATGAATGCACGGG
>JAZSGM010000247.1:0-1821 GCA_045532715.1 Clostridia bacterium | reverse complement strand
TTGTAAAAAGGCTAATTTTGTGTAATGCTTCGTTGCAGGTGCGAGCCCGTACACGAGTACTGTGCTTGCACCTGCGCCTCGTCTTACAGCAAAATTATCTCTTTTTATGTTGATTGTAATATTTGAGTTTCTTCGATGCTTGTAGTTGTAAAAAGGTGATTTCGGCGCATTATGTCGTTAAAATGCTCGCGCATATCGTAGGGCGCGTGCCTCCCTTGCCTAAAGGGTAGCGAAGCGGCCGGTTTGGAAGTGAATGGCTGTCCGGTGGACAGTCAGAGCCAAACCGTGACCGAACCGCGGTGAGACGGGGACCGCTTGCGGTGGAGGGATTGGGTTTTTTTGCAGATTTCTTGACAAACAATTAAAAAAAGAGTATGATAATAAAATAGATTGTTTGAAAGGGATGTATTGAAATGGAAATCAAAATCACCAGAACAACAACACCGAAGGAAAAGCCGCAGGGCCCGCTCGGTTTCGGTAAATATTTTACGGACCATATGTTTATGATGGATTACACACCGGAAAAGGGCTGGCACGATGCACGTATCGTTCCGTTTGCAGACCTCGTGCTGCATCCGGCTTCGACTGTTTTCCACTACGGTGCTGAAATTTTTGAAGGCTTGAAGGCATACAGAACCGCAAATGGCGACATTCAGATGTTCCGCCCGATTGAAAACATGAACAGAATGAACCAGTCTGCAGAGCGTCTTTGCCTGCCGCAGATTGATGCCGAGTTCGGCGTTGAGGCACTTAAGACATTTGTAGAGCTTGAAAAGGATTGGGTACCGACAGAAGAAGGCACAAGCCTTTATTTAAGACCGTTCCTCTTCGGCGCAGACCCGTTTTTAGGCGTACACGCTGTTGAAAAGGCACAGTTCTTAATCATCGCTTCTCCGGTTGGCGCATACTATGCAACCGGTCTTGCACCGGTAAAAATTATGATTGAGTCCGAAGACGTTCGCGCAGTACGCGGCGGTACGGGCTATGCAAAGTGCGGCGGTAACTACGCTGCAAGTAACCGTGCAGGTGCAAAAGCAGAAGCGAAGGGCTTCTCGCAGGTGCTCTGGCTCGACGGTGTTGAGCGCAAGTACGTTGAGGAAGTCGGCGCAATGAACGTAATGTTCTTAATCGACGATGAAATCGTTACACCGGCACTCACAGGCTCAATCCTGCCGGGTATTACCAGAAAGTCCATCATCGAAATTCTCAAGGATAAGGGCTACAAGGTATCTGAAAGACTCTTAAGCGTTGACGAAATCAAGGATGCGCTTGCAACCGGCAGAATGAAGGAAGCCTGGGGCTGCGGTACAGCTGCTGTTGTTTCCCCGATTGGTCAGCTGACCTACGAGGACAAAGACTACATCATCAACAACGGTGAAATCGGCGCGCTCACACAGGAACTCTACGACACACTTACCGGCATTCAGTGGGGTAAGGTAGAGGACAAGTATGGTTGGATTTGCCCTGTAGCATAATGCAATAAAAAGCACCCACTCGGGTGCTTTTTCTTATGCTGATTTCTTCGCTGATTGTGGTTTTAAAAAGGTAAATTTTGTGTAATACTTTGTTATGGCACCGAGCCCGTACGCGAGTACTGTGCTCGGTGCCATGCCTCGTCTTACAGCAAAATTTCCTCTTTTTATGTTGGTTGTAATATTTGAGTTTCTTCGCTGCTTGTAGTTGTAAAAAGGCTAATTTTGTGTAATGCTTCGTTGCAGGTGCGAGCCCGTACACGAGTACTGTGCTTGCACCTGCGCCTCGTCTTACAGCAAAATTATCTCTTTTTATGTTGATTGTAATATTTGAGTTTCTTCGATGCTT
>JAZSGM010000034.1:0-3611 GCA_045532715.1 Clostridia bacterium | reverse complement strand
ACAGGCACCTTAAAAGGTAATAGTTTGGATAAAGAGCAAGGCAAAAACGACCGACATCCTTGCGGATTTCGGTCGTTTTTAACACAGCTATTTGCCAAAATATTGCTTTTTAAGGCGTTTTATCCCTAACTGAAGACGCCTGATAGGCGGTTTTTTTTGTTGCATTCACAAATCTTTCCTGAAAATGAAAATTTATATTGAGGTTTGTGAATGGGTATGGTATAATTATACTGAGGATTTTTGGGAATGTATAGGGAAAATCTGAGCTTAAACTACAATCAGAAAGGAACATCAGAGAAAAATGGAAATTTTGTATGAAACAATTATGCAGCTGCAGTGGCAGCAGGTCGTCATGTGGATTATTGGCGGTATTTTAATTTACCTCGCCATTAAAAAGGATATGGAACCGACGCTGCTTTTGCCGATGGGCTTTGGTGCGATTCTGGTCAACCTGCCGCTTTCCGGTGCGATTCATCCGCTGACGGAGCTGTTTAATGCAGGTATTGCGAACGAGCTTTTCCCGCTTTTACTGTTCATCGGTATCGGTGCGATGATTGACTTCGGTCCGCTTCTTTCGAACCCGAAGCTGATGATTTTCGGTGCGGCGGCACAGTTTGGTATCTTCTTTACACTTTCACTTGCGCGTCTGGTTGGCTTTGAAATCAATGACGCGGCTTCAATTGCGATTATCGGTGCGGCAGATGGTCCGACCTCGATTGTCGTAGCGCAGGCATTAAAGTCGAACTATGTCGGTGCAATTATGGTAGCGGCATATTCGTATATGGCACTTGTGCCGATTATTCAGCCGCCGGTAATCAAGCTGATTACCACAAAGAAGGAACGTCAGATTAAGATGGATTATAAGCCGATGGCAGTTTCCAAGCTGACAAGAATTCTGTTCCCGATTGTGATTACCATCATCACCGGTCTTGTTGCGCCGGACAGTGTGGCTTTGATCGGCTTTTTGATGTTTGGTAACCTCATTCGTGAGTGTGGCGTGCTCGATAACCTTTCCGAGACAGCACAGAAGGTGCTCGCAAATCTGGTTACACTCTTTTTGGGGATCACCATTGCGCTGAAGATGCAGGCAAACCTGTTCTTAACACCGCAGACTTTGCTTATTTTAGGGCTCGGTCTTGTCGCATTTATTTTCGATACCTTTGGCGGCGTGATGATTGCAAAGCTGTTTAACCTGTTCTTGAAGCCGGGCAAGAAGTTGAACCCGATGATTGGTGCATCCGGCATTTCCGCGTTCCCGATGTCGGCACGTGTGGTACATAAGATGGGCCTTGCAGAGGACAGCTCAAACTTCCTTTTGATGCATACCATTGGTGTAAATGTGTCCGGTCAGATTGCATCCGTTATTGCGGGCGGTCTGATTCTGGGCTTCTTCGGTTAATGCAGGAAGGGGAGCAGAATGATGTATGGATTTTTAAAATGGGTTGAAGGACTGGGGGCATGGACAGTGAATACATTTAATGTAAGTGCATTTTTAGATTCTTTGCAGTATATGGGTAAGGGTATGGCGGTTATTTTGATTGTGACTGCGGTATTGATCCTTTGTGTGTATCTTTTGAACGTAGCGACAAAAGAAAACAACTAAGCATAAATTCTTTTTGTGGAGTGAATTGGAGAACGGAGAAAAGAGCTTATGAGTACAATTATTCTGAGTATAATTACCTTGCTCGGCGGTCTTGCTTTCTTTCTGTACGGCATGAGTACCATGTCGGGCGGATTGGAAAAGGTTGCGGGCGGAAAGTTTGAAATTATGCTGAAAAAGGCAACGAGCAGGCCGGTAAAGGGCATGCTGCTCGGTATGCTGATTACGATTGCAATTCAGTCGTCTTCTGCGATGACGGTTATGCTGGTCGGGTTGGTAAACTCCGGCATTATGCAGATGGGACAGACCATCGGCGTAATTATGGGTTCCAATATCGGTACCACGCTGACGCCGTGGGTTCTGAGCCTTTCAGGTATCGAGTCGGGCAATCTGGCATTGCAGCTGTTAAAACCGGCGAATTTTGCACCATTGTTTGCTTTTATCGGCATTTTGCTGACGATGGTTTCCAAAACGGAGCGCAAAAAGGATGTCGGCAAAATTTTAATCGGCTTTGCCGTTTTGATGTTCGGTATGGAGCTGATGGGCGATTCTGTCAGCGGTCTTGAAGATAATGAGCAGTTCAAGAGCATTTTAACTGCATTTTCAAATCCGATTTTAGGCGTGCTGGTCGGTGCGGTATTTACGGGTATCATCCAAAGCTCGGCTGCCTCTGTCGGTATTTTACAGACGCTTGCCGGCAGCGGTTTGATTACCTACAGCGTTGCCATTCCGATTATCATGGGTCAGAACATCGGTACCTGTGTAACGGCACTCATTTCGAGTATCGGTGTAAATAAGAATGCGCGCCGTGTATCGGTTGTGCATATCAGCTTTAACTTAATCGGTACGTTTGTGTGCCTTGTGGTATATTTAATTGCCGACAGACTTGTGGATTTCACCTTCTCTGAGCTGCCGATTGATGCGGTTGGCATTGCGCTTGTGCATACGATCTTTAACATCGCAACAACGCTGATGCTGTTTCCGTTTACGAAGCAGCTCGAAAAAATGGCGCACTTCTTTGTGCGTGGTGAGCTTGACGGTACCGAAGTAACCGAAATGATTGACGAACGTCTCTTAAAGTCGCCGTCTATTGCGATTGCGGAATGCCGGAACCTGACGTGCGAAATGGCAATGCTTGCGGAGGAAACCTTCTGCAGTGCGGCGGACCTGGTGACAAGCTACGATGAAGCGCTTGCGGAAAAAATTATTGAGCAGGAAGATAAGCTGGATATGTACGAAGATAAGCTTGGTACCTATCTGATTAAGCTTGCGGGCTGTGATCTGACCGATATGAACAGCAAAGAGGTTTCCATTATGCAGCACTGTATCGGCAATATTGAGCGCATCGGTGATCACGCAGTCAACATTGTATACATTGCGCGTGAGATGCAGGAAAAGGGCATTGTATTTTCTGAGGAGGGCAAAAAGGCAAAAGCAGTTGTGGTTGCAGCCATCAAGGAAATTCTGCAAAACACCATGCAGTCTCTTGCGGATGAAAATGTTACGCTTGCAAAGCTGGTTGAACCGCTTGAGCAGGTCATTGATAAAATCATTGATCAGGCAAGAAACGAGCATCTTGAACGCCTGGAGGCGGGTAAGTGCACCATCAAGGACGGCTTTGTCTTCAACGACATTCTCTCCGATTTTGAGCGTGTCTCTGACCATTGCTCCAACATTGCGGTTTGTGTGATTCGTGCAGAAAGCTTCGACTTTGAAACACACGAATACTTAAGTGATATGAAAAAGTCGGGCCATGCAGATTATGAGGCGGCATACAATATGTATCTTGAAAAGTATAAGATTGCGTAAGGCATAATAAAAAGCACCCACTCGGGTGCTTTTATTATGCTAATTTCTTCGCTGATTCTAATTGTAAAAAGGCTAATTTTGTGTAATGCTTCGTTGCAGGTGCGAGCCCGTACACGAGTACTGTGCTTGCACCTGCGCCTCGTCTTACAGCAAAATTATCTCTTTTTATGTTGATTGTAATATTTGAGTTTCTTCGATGCTT
>JAZSGM010000027.1:0-1553 GCA_045532715.1 Clostridia bacterium | reverse complement strand
GGAAAGGAAATAATCATGAAAAAATTAACTGCTGGAATATTCTCAGTATTAATCGGTCTGTGTGCCGCGGATTCTGCACAAGCAAAAATCGCGTCTGAGGCCTGGGTTAACCAAGAAATCGGCAAGGTTTCAACAACTGTTACCGATAATAAGACCGCAACAGATAATGCAATCGCGGCTGAAAAAGAACGTGCAATGGCTGCAGAATCTGCAATCGAAACGAAAATTGGTACGGTTACAGAGGGTAAAGACGTTGTGACGATGATTACTGAAGCGCAAACTGCGGCAGAAAATTATGCAAAAGAACAGGCACAAGCGGCGTCTGGCAGCGCGGCTGGTGTGCAAGCAGCTTTGGATACATACAAAACGTCAAATGATGCGGCGGTTAGTGCGAATACATCAGCAATTGCAACCTTGAATGGTACAGGTGAAGGTTCTGTTGCAAAAGATATTGCAGATGCGATTGATGCGCTGTCTGCAAATGGCGGTGCGATTAAGAGTGTTGTAGATGCTTTGGCGACACATGAACAAACTGCTTCAACGACATATGCGACAAAGAATGAATTGTCAAGTGGTTTGGCACTGAAAGAAGATGCAGCGAATAAGGTTAATACTACTACAGAAGCAGAAGGTAAGGATAAAGGGGTTGTCTTTCCTACGTATGCTTTGGTTGAAGAATTGATTGATGACTCTGCGTTGGAAACTGGTGTAGAAATTGGTGCATTGAATGCAGCGATTGATGGTTTGACAACGACAGTTGGAAATAACAAGACTGCAGCAGAAAATGCAATCGCAGATGAAGCGGCACGTGCCAAGGCTGCAGAAGAAGCTAATGCGGCGGCGATTGCGGCTGAAACGCAACGTGCTACTGGTGTTGAATCTGGCTTGGATGCACGTTTGACATCAGCAGAAGGTAGCATCACAACATTGACCGGCGATGGCGAAGGTTCTGTTGCAAAAGCATTGGCAGATGCAAAAGCGTATGCAGATTCCAAGGCTGGGGAAGCGGCTGGTGATGCGTCTGCGGTTGCAGGTGATTTGGCGGACTATATCGCATCAAATGATGCGGCGGTTGCGTTAAAGGCGGACCAGACATCGTTGGATGCAACAAACAACAGGGTCGCAACATTAGAAACTACAGTTGGTGATGCGACAAAAGGCTTGGTAAAGGCAGCGGAAGATAATGCCACCGCGGCGGCAAATGCGGCGGCGCAGGCGGCAACAAACGCTGGGTTGATTTCTGCGAATGCCCAAGCGATCGCAGCTGAAGAAGCGCGTGCCAGGGCAGCAGAAGCAGCTAATACAAAAGCAATTGAAGATGAGGTGACTCGTGCCAAGGCGGCAGAAGCAGATAATGCAGCGGCGGCAGCAGCGGCGCAAGCAACAGCCAATCAGGCAAAAGCGACAGCCGATGCGGCGATTCCAGCGCCACAGCCAGAATGTTCGAATAAATCAGCAAAGTGCGTTTTGACATCTGGTGAAAATGGCTATGAATGGGAAGTTGTAACGCGTTCGGATGAGAATGAATAATTCGAATAAATATCGGGGTGATT
>JAZSGM010000197.1:0-3201 GCA_045532715.1 Clostridia bacterium | reverse complement strand
CCCCCAACGCAGTATTACACAAAATTAGCCTTTTTACAATTGCAATCAACGAAGAAACTGTAATAAAAAAGCACCCGGGTGGGTGCTTTTTTATTACAGCGTTTCAGGTGCAGTCAGTATCCGCATATTGAAGAAGGACTCAATGAGCATTACCTTCGCAGTTACATACGCCTGCTTTGCAAAGCTGCTTGTAACAACATCGGTGCCGCTGCACTTTTGCAGCTTCATGCCGATTTGTCTGCCGTTTTCTCCGTACAAAACCACTGCAATATAGCCGCTCTTCGGCGCAGTTACCTTGGTGGTAAACACAAGGTTCGTTTCCGTTTCGTTAACTGTAGTTTCGGTTCCGTAGTTAATCCAGTCCGCAAGCGGCAGACTTGCCCCGATTTCCGGCACGCTTTCACCTGTAAGCGGTACATATTCAACTGCAATAGCAACATTGCCGGTTTGATTTTCCAGATGGATCGCAAGCTTTTGTTTGCCGTCGGTGAGGTTGTCGATGACGCCCTCTTCTACAACAGAAACCTTATCCATCATTTCAAAGGTCGCTTCTGCCGGCGCTTCCACAATGCGCGCAAGCATTTTTGTACCGTCTATATCCAGCACGGCGCTCTTGCCGTCCTCCGCAATGGTGACGATTGCCGGTGTGTGCGCAAACCAATACAGCGTTGAAGCTTCGGTTAAGGTAACCTCATCGCGCACAAGCACGCGACTTCTGTTCTCCGACAGCATAAGCCCGCGCTTTGCCGCCGGCACAAGTGCCTCTTCTGCGGCATTGGTCAGGTTCGAATACACATTTGTCATATCCAGAATACCGCACGCCGTATCCGCATCGGAGCGATAATTTACAAGCTGCGCACGCGCACCGTATTTTTGGTCATAGTCCGCTGTCGGGTTGATAACCAAGCAGTTGTTCGACTCCGCGCGGTGACCGTAAATCACGTTACTTGCCTCTTCATTGGCGAGGTCGTAATTTGCGCCACCCTCCTGGTCGATAAAGCGCTTGCCCATATAGTCGATAATATATGTGCCGAGCGACTGGTGCAGGTGGCTACCCTTGTTGATACCGCCCTGCATTGCAGTAAACAGCGCAGTTTCGTTGTCCCAGCTCGAGCGCGCGGTAAAGCCGTTAAACTTGCTCGTTTCCGCACTGTAAAACTTATCTAAAGTAAAATCGCCTTCCTTGAAGCTTACATTTTCCGGGTTGTACCACACAAGCGACATCATTGCCGGATAGCCGGACAGGTACGTGTTCGTTTCCTTTTGGATATTGTTTTGCCACCAGGCATAATAAGGCTTGTTAAAGCGCTCTGCCGCCCAGTACATCACCTCACAGCTCGTGTTACCGGAAACACAGTCGCCATAGTCAAAGCGACCCGTCGGACCGTTCATATAAATACCGAAATCGCAGGTCTCGGCAATGCCCGGTGCCTTCCAGAGCTTATAGCTTTCTGCCAATTCAAAGCCCGGCTTGAATGCCGTTTCTAATAAATGATTTGCAAAAATCAGATAGCTCGTACCGTAATCCCAATAGGAAACACCCTCCGGATATGCGCCCTCCGGTGCATACGGTGCAAGCGCTTTTGTGATGCTCGGTGGTGCCATTTCCATAAAATATTCCGCTTTTTCCGGCTCCTCGTCGGCAATTGCCATCGCCGCCATCATCAAAGACGCGTTACATACCGGATTCCAGTTAATCGAAATCGTCGAAAAGCTCCACGACATCATACCCTCATAGTGGTAGACATACGCGCCGAGCGCCTGCGCTTTCATAATCTCGATGATTTCCGCCTTCTGCTCTTCGTCCATCGTGTAATAGATCCAGTCGTAGGCACACGCAAAGCCGAACAAAATCTCCGCACACACAAGTGTCTGCCCAAAGCCGGACCAGTTTTTGTATGTGCCGTAGTAAAGCATTTCCTCGTAGGCCTTATTTGCATACGCCTCATCCTGCTCAATATTATATACAAAGGCAAGTGCCTGCAGACGGTCGCGCACGTTACGCGCCGCGTACAGCTTCAAGTTCCCGTTATCATCAACATATTTTTGCGGTGTGCTCGTAAGTGCCGCATCCGCCGTTGCTTTAATGTTTGCATACCACTGCTGCGTTTCCTCGGAAGCGTTCACCTTTTCGCGCATCGCCGCCCAATCCGTGACGAGCACGCGCGGGTGCGCAACCGTATTTTTCACATAGCTCGACTCCGAAATCGGATTTTCGGGCAAAACATATTCCCAATACACTTCCTGATTTAATGCAATCGGGCTTTTGCGAACGGAAATATGCGTATCATACGTGCCGATGACAATATCATCATAATACACACCCGTTTCCTCCGGCATACTTCCCTTGCCGAAGCGGAAGACAACCGACGATAAATCCGTAACATCAAGCGTCTTTGGCGAGGTTGAGGTATCCGTAGTTACGGTATAGGTACCCGCCTTAAAGTCAAAGTTAATCTGCACGTCCTTCCACTCGGTCGCGCTGCCGGAATACAGCGTCTCCGAGCCGTCATTTGTATGCATGCTGATTTTGTAGCCTGCACCGACGGATTTTACCTTAAAGCGCATATATAAGGTTTCATAGCCTGTTAAATTTGCGCTGCACGCACCGCGAATGCCTGCATCCTCACTCGAGCCTTTCACGCGGTACAGATGCAGTACCTTGTTGCCGTCCTCTTCTTCACCGATGCGGACATAGCAGCCCTTTTCCGTATTTTCGGCAAGGGAGCTGATGACCCACGTCGGCGAGCCCATCGGCGGCTTTGCCCCGACGGTGCCGTTTTCAAAATTCACATCATAAAGCGTTTGCAGCTCTGTCCCCTGCGCTGCGGAAACCGCAAATGCAGGCAGCAGCGCCGCCAAAAGCGATACACATACAATCAGACTCATCAGTTTTTTCATTTTGTTTTAACCTCCGGTTAAAAATCAGATTGCTTAAATGCGGGCGATTCACGAATCGCCCCTACGGTGTTGCCGTAAGTCTGCATCAAATCTGCACAAACTATAAATAGTAAAATTTCGGATGCCATACAAGCCGCAAAGGCAGACACAGTACTCGTGTACGGGTCCGCCTCTGCAACGCAGTAATCGCCGATTCTCCCTTCTTCCGCAAACCGTAAAAAGAGGAAAATCAGATGCAAGACGCGGCACAGCAATCGGCACAGTACTCGTGTACGGGCCGATTGCTGTAACAAAGTATTG
>JAZSGM010000089.1:0-9660 GCA_045532715.1 Clostridia bacterium | reverse complement strand
ACCGTTGTTTTTCCGCTTCCGGCACCTGCAAGAATTAACAGTGGGCCTTCGGTGGTTTGCACAGCCAGTTGCTGTGCGCTGTTTAAATTGCTCATTTTGTTATCTCCCCTTGATGAATCGATCTATTAAATAGAATATGTAGCCTCCAAACAGGAGAACTACGGCAAATATGCCAATTTGCACAAAACCGTTTTCCTGCTGAAGCATCGGATACAATACAGCATAATCTATATAGCCAAGTAGTATGATCAAGCTGAAATACACAACAGGAAAAGCCATCCAAATCAGCGGATCATACGCGCGAATGTGACTGGATGTATCAAAAAACAACCAATCGGTAAGCATCATTAACGGCGCTATATAATAAAGTACAATTCCAACAACGTTCGGTACATAGTTTCCTTTGACGTAAAAATGATAAACAATGCATCCGAATATCACAGCTATCGTAAAGAAGGTTTTGACTCTGGAAAATACATAGGATCCCTTTGCATTTGGTTTAAAATGCAACAAATTATAAATTAAAACTACAATCATACACAGAAAGCACAGAAAATTCACCAAATTTTCATAGTAGCGCAGACAAAGAAGAAAATCGTATAAGTTTGCACCGGACAATTTAATAAATGCCCATGATTCTAAAAGTATAAATATTATTCTGAATACGAGCACAAAGACTGATTTTAAATCTTTAAACAGCTCACCGGAAAACAACTTGTCCAAAACGAAAACTGCACCGGTTAACAGAAGCGAATTCAGCAGTAAATCCGATAAGCTTTGTTTATCTGTAAACAGTCCAAGTAAATCCAAACTTCCGGGCAACTTGAATAATTGTTCCGAAAGCACGAACAGTAACCATCCGACGAAAGCAGAAAGAAGCAGCCATAAAATCAGATGCCAGAATTTCATTTTGCCATGGTTGTCGAAAAACAAATAGTCAAACAGCATCATAAGCGGCAAAAGCACTTTTAAAATCCAATCGTGGTTTTCGAAAGCAAAAAACAACTGCAAATTCGCTGATAAGGCAATCAATGCCAGAAATGTACAGGCAGTCTTAAACAAACGCAGTCCTTGTCCCGGGCTCCTTTTCAGCGATACTATAAATACAATTAAAATACAAATCAGACAAATTGTATCTGAAAACACCATAAAGTTCAACAGCTTCACAGGCAAAGACTGAATTTGAAATGCCACGGATTCAAAGATTGCCCAAATTGAAAAAAGAACGAAGGCTAATCTGTAGATCACAGCGAAATTCTTTTTCAACCTCTTTACCTCCCTTGTTGTTTAAATATTAAAAATCAAATGATTTCAGACAAAACATACTCAGCATAACGCACGGTTTCCATTGCATCCTTTGCATATTTGTCTGCGCCGATACTATCAGCATATTCCTGTGTTAGTACTGCACCGCCAACAACTACTTTACATTCAGGCAAAGCACACTTAAGCGCTTTAATTGTTTCTTGCATAGAGGGTACGGTGGTCGTCATTAATGCGCTTAACCCAACAAGGGGGGCATTGCACTTTTTTGCGAGTTCAACTACAACCTCAGGCGGAACATCACGTCCGGCATCAATCACATCAAAACCATAGTTTTCTAAAAGCACTTTTACGATGTTTTTGCCAATATCATGAATATCGCCCTTTACGGTTGCCAATACAACACAGCACTTCTTCCCTTGCGCAGTCCCCGCGCCTTCCATAGTGCTCTTTACGGCATTAAATGCGACTTTCGCTGCTTCGGCACTCATTAAAAGTTGCGGCAAAAACATCGTTTTATTTTCAAAACCTTTTCCTACGATGTCAAGTGCAGGGATAATATGATTTGTTACGATATCCAGTGGCTTTTCTGTCGTCAAAAGCTCGGTAGCACAAATACCGGCGCGTTCTTTAAGTCCTTTTACGATTGCCGACTGAAGACTCAGTATCGCATCAGCATCCTTTTGGACTGTCGGTTGCACAGAATCTGCACTAAACGTATGCTTTGATGCAAAATCAATGTAGCTTGTGCAGTTTTCATCCATACCGGACAGTGTTAAAAAACTGTGGTAAGTTTTCATCATTTCAATAGAGCCGGGATTGAGAATAGCGGCATTTAATCCCACACTTAATGCCATCGCATAAAAAGTTGAATTAATTAACTCGCGTTGC
Organism: Clostridia bacterium; assembly: GCA_045532715.1. GTDB lineage: Bacteria > Bacillota > Clostridia > UBA1381 > UMGS1253 > RGIG2041. The sequence goes on along the minus strand of JAZSGM010000089.1, from coordinate 7,506 downwards.
GGCAAACCGAAAGAAATGTTCGATACACCCAAACTCGTTTTACAGCCAAGTCGACTTGAGATTAGTTTTAAAGTTTCGAGTGTTATAAGTGCAGAATCCATATCTGCACTTACCGTCATTGCAAGCGGGTCAAAAATCAAATCTTTACCTTTGATACCGTATGCCTTAGCACAGTTATAAATCTTTTCCGCAATTCTATAACGCCCTTCCGCAGTATTGGGTATACCGTCCTCATCGAGTGTCAGTGCAATAACAACACCGCCGTATTTCTTTACGAGCGGAAAAATCGCATCCATACTTTCTTGTTTGCCATTCACGGAGTTGACAAGTGCTTTGCCGTTATATATACGCAGTGCACGTTCCATTGTCTGTACATCCGATGTGTCAATCTGTAGCGGAAGACTGATGATCGCCTGTAGTTCCTTTACCGCCTCGCACATAACTGCACACTCATCAATTTCCGGCAAACCGACATTTACATCTAAAATATGCGCACCGTTTTCTTGCTGTTTTAAGCCTTCGGCGAGTATATAATCTATATCATTGTTGCGCAGTGCTTCTTTAAATGCCTTTTTTCCGGTCGGATTGATTCGTTCGCCGATAATGATCGGTTTTTTGTCAATTAAAACTGCACTTTTATATGAAGAAACCAATGTATCGTTTTTCTTTACGATTTCAATAGGTTTTATATCTTTCGTTGCGGTCAAGGCTGCCTGAATATGTGCAGGCGTCGTACCACAGCAGCCGCCAACTACCCGTGCACCTATGCGTACGATTTCGGCAATAGCCTCTGCAAACTGCTCGGCATCAATATCATATAACGTTTCACCATCCATAACTACCGGTAATCCGGCATTTGGATTTACAATGACAGGTACAGAAGCAAATTTACAAAGTTCACGTACAACCGGGAGCATTTGCACCGGGCCTAAACTACAGTTTACACCGAGCGCATCTACACCCAGACCCTCAAGCATTGCTACCATCGCCGCCGGCTCTGCGCCGGTCATTAATTGCATGCTTTCATCGTAAACATTTGTAACAAATACCGGCAAATTCGAATTTTCTTTTGCTGCTAAAACGGCTGCTTTGGTTTCATAGCAATCGTTCATTGTCTCAATCAAAATCAAATCTGCGCCGCAAGCTGTGCCTATACGCACAACCTCCGCAAATACAGAAACTGCATCCTCAAAATCCAAATCGCCGAATGGTTTTAAAAGTTTACCACAAGGGCCGATATCTAATGCAACCAACTTGTTTTCATATAAAGATGCTGCTGTTTTTGCATTGCGGATTGCAGCGGAAATCAGCTTTTCAACGCTGTATTCTCCCTCTGTATCAAATTTCAAACGATTTACACCAAATGTATTGGTCGTCAGAATATCACAGCCGGCATTTAAATACGACTTGTGAATATCGCATATTACATCAGGATGTGTTATATTCCAAAGTTCAGGCAATTCACCGGGTTTTAAACCGCGCGCTTGCAGCTGCGTACCCATTGCGCCGTCAAAATACAATATCTTATTTTGTAATGCGTCTAAAACATTCATTTCAAGTCACTTCCCTTGCGAAAAATGCATTTAATATTTGTACACGTACTGCATTTGTTTGCAGTATACTTGTTTTCATCACTCACGCCGACAAATGCCGTTACAGATTTACTTGGCATCATCAAACACCCTTCCGTAAGTGTAACTCCGATTTTTCTTGAGCAGTCCAGGGTGTTAAAAATCAGTTTTTGAACCTCTAAAGGCAAATCATCATAACCCGCACTAAAACGCGGAAGCGTATATTTTTGTTGCAATTCAGCTTCTTTCGTTAATACCTCTGTGCAAAGAAGGTCGCAATATTTTTCGATTGCAGCCGCACCTGCCGCCTGCAACGCAAGTGCGAAGCTTGGGGTGCTACGTTTGTTTTGCAGTATCAGTCTGTCCGTTTCTATCCCTATCGTTGCAGCGAAAATGTATGCACTTTTGCAGCACTTCAAATGTCTGTAAAGCCCGGAAGAATGCACCTGCATAAATCCGAAATCCACAATATTCTCTTCAGGAAACACAAGAGAACACGACAGATAACACGCTTTGCAGGACGCAGCATTTTGCACAGCTTCAATCGCACGCTTAGCCAGTGATTCAATCTCCTCTGTAATCGGTGTTTTGCAGCCCATATAGCGAAGAGTTTCTCGCATATCAATATTCAGCTTTGCAGAAAACGTATGAGTATATATGGGAGAAATATGCATATGAATTCTCCTATTTAATAATTTCGGAAATGTTTGACTGAATTTTTGCAGCTACCTGCGGTTTATTCATTGAATATACGTGTACGGCTTGGATTCCGTTAGCAAACAAATCGATGATTTGATCCGTAGCATATGCGATGCCGGCCTGCATCATTCCTTCAGGGTTTGCGCCAAATTTATCAACTATCGTCTTAAAACGTTGCGGCATAAAGGAACCGGAAAGCTTAATTGCTCTTTCTACCTGATTTGCATTTGTAATTGGCATGATACCGGCCAAAATCGGGACAGTTATCCCTGCTTCACGGATTTTATACAAAAAATTATAGAGAAGGTTATTATCGAAAAACATCTGCGTTGTCAAAAACGAGCAACCTGCATCTACTTTTTCTTTCAGATACTTGATGTCCTCCGCCTGATTTTTACTTTCAGGATGAATCTCCGGATAACAAGCACCACCGATACAAAAATCCATACCGCTTTCCTTAATATCGCGGATTAAATCAACTGCGTGACGATAATCCCACTTGCTTCTGTCGCTGTTTTCAAGCTCCGGCGTTAAATCACCGCGAAGCGCCATAATATTCTCAATACCGGCAACTTTAATCGCTTCAATACGCTCATGTACCTTTTCTTTCGTAGAAGATACACACGTCAGATGTGCTAAAGTCGGCACATTGTAATTGTTTTTAATGTTTTTTGCGATTTCTAAGGTATAACGGCTTGTACCGCCACCGGCACCGTATGTAACGCTCATAAAGGACGGCCGAAGCTTCGCAATTTCCTCTGTTGCTGTCCGCACACCGTCAAAGGAAGAATCTGTTTTGGGCGGAAACACCTCAAAAGACAACGACGGTCTGTCTTGTTTAAACAGCTCTGAAATCTTCATAAAGATCACCTCTGCAACACAATTGAATATAATAACTCATTATTAAATTATTGTACCACATTTTTTTACATATAACAAGAAAAAAATAGCATAAAAACAAAAAAGACAGAAGTGCATTTTGCACCTCTGCCCTTTAATGAATTTTCAAAAATTATCTCTGTACACGGCCCGAACCGTCGCCGCCGGCAAGATTTTCAACATCTGCTCTGTTTACGAGGTTGAAGTCACCCGGAATTGTGTGCTTCAGCGCAGATGCTGCAACACCGAATTCGAGCGCAGACTTAAAGTCCTTACCGTCTAAGAAACCGCAGATTACGCCGCCGGCGAAGGAGTCGCCGCCGCCAACGCGGTCAACAATCGGAGAAATTCTGTACTTTCTGGAGTGATAGAATTCTTTTGTCTCGCTGTTGTAGATGCAAGCAGACCAGCCGTTATCAGAAGCGGAGAAGCTTTCACGAAGCGAGCTGATAACATACTTGAAGTTGAACTTTGCAACCATCTGCTCGAAGATATCCTTATAGCCTGCAAGCTCTAATTCGCCGCTGGTTACGTCTGTGTTGCCCGGCTTAAAACCAAGCACCTTTTCTGCATCTTCTTCGTTACCGATGCAAACATCTACATACTGCATAAGGTTTGTCATAACCTTCTGTGCCTTTTCGCTCGACCAAAGCTTCTTTCTGAAGTTTAAGTCAACGGAAACCGTAATGCCCTTTGCCTTTGCAGCCTTTAATGCAGCTTCGGTAAGCTCTGCAGCAGCATCGGAAACAGCCGGAGTGATACCTGTGAAGTGGAACCAGTCAGCACCCTCGAAAATCTTGTCAAAATCGAAATCTGCAGCCGTAGCTGTGGAAATCGAAGAATGTGCACGGTCATATACAACGTTGGAAGCTCGCATTGCAGCACCGGTCTCTAAGAAATAGATACCAAGTCTTTCACCGCCGCGTGCGATGTTCTTTGTTTCAACGTTCATCTTGCGAAGTGCAGCCACTGCGCACTCACCGATCGGGTTTGCCGGAACCTTTGTCACGAATTCTGCATCGTGACCATAATTTGCAAGCGATACAGCAACATTTGCCTCACCGCCGCCGTAGCATACATCAAACTCGTCAGCCTGAATAAACTTTTCATTACCCGGCGTAGAGAGTCTTAACATAATCTCGCCCATAGTAACAACTTTTGCCATGATTTATACATCCTTTCTTTCGTAGAAATCTATAATTATTTTGCAGCTCTTGCAGCCTTAATGTTTTCAATAAACTGCTTACCAATCTTGGTAATGCTTTCGTAATCACCGGTCTTTGCGCCGCCTGTCAAGCAACTGCCTGCACCAACTGCAACAGCACCTGCCTTAATCCACTCGCCAACATTGTTTGCATCTACACCGCCTGTCGGCATAAATTTCGCCTGCGGAATCGGACCATGAATCGCCTTAATCATCTTCGGACCCATTGTGTCGCCCGGGAAAAGCTTAATAATATCGCAGCCGGCTTCCATAGCTTCAACGGTTTCTTTGATGGTCATAACGCCCGGCATATACGGCACTCTATAACGGTTACAAAGCTTTGCTGTAGCCAAATCGAAATATGGGCTAACGATATACTGCGCACCAGCAAGGATTGCAATTCTTGCTGTTTCAGCATCCATAACCGTACCTGCACCTAAAATAATCTGGTCAGGCGAGTAGATGTTTGCAACCTCACTGATAACTTTATCAGCAGACGGAACCGTAAATGTCATTTCGATTGCAGCCACGCCGCCTTCGATACAAGCATCGGTAATTCTCTTTGCCTGTTCAGCGGATGTTGCACGAACAACTGCTACAAGACCAACTTCCTGAATTTTTTGCAATACTGTTTCTTTATCCATAATTCCTTCTCCTTTACGAATCGGACAAGCCGAAAAATTTCTGATGTTATTATACTATATTTTGATGTTCTTTGCAACCTAAAATTTTACTCATTTATCATATTTTTTTGACTTCTTATGCTCAATGTGATCTTTTTTGATTCGCAGGTAAAACAAAATTATAAGAAACGGAATCCCGATATAACCGAACAGTGAATATAATTTGCGTATAATTTCTGAAAAACCAAGCATGCATATCGGCAAGGATGCAGCGATCAGGAAGATTACTGCCGTAAACGATGTCATTTTATATCTGCATTTCAAAAAGTTTAATGCGGCATAGCCGCAACCAAGCGCTGTAGTGAATATTGAGGCAAATAGAAATATGCTGTAAATCCAAACTTGAGAATTTCCGTTGCGTGCGATTATATTCAGAAGCGGCATATCCCCCAACTCAATTTTACCTGCATATAATTCAAGCAGAACCCAAACCAAAGCAATCAGCGATACAAGAATTCCCGCGGCAAGCACAGAAGATATGCGAACACAGCGTTCGCTATCGCAATATTGATGCATAGAGCATATTACGGAAAGCGCAGAAAGAATATTATATGACGCATACAAGATGGCTGATAATAGAATTTTGCTATAATTCACGTAGTAATGTGATATCGAAGTCGTCTGAATGCTGCGAAACAATATTCCGTTGACAGTTACATAGATCATGCCTGCACAAATAATCGGCGCTAAGATGAAATTTACCGCCGCAATCGCACGTATGTCCTTTAACAGAATTACAGCACAGAGAAACAGCATTAGAATTGTACCGGAAAAGTATTCTAAATTAAAAATCTGAGACAGTAAGCTTCCCGTTGCGGATGCCATTGCACAAAAACCGCAAAACGCGAATAAAGCAACAACAGCTTCAATCCAGGAAGATGCTTTGCGCAAATTCAATGCGCACAAAAACTCCGAAAAATTTTTTGCATGTGTTTTGCGACAAACCGACAACACGATATTAAAAACAAAGCTTAAAATTATAAAAACAACGGGAAGACCGACAAAGCTCAATTTGCCATACACATTAAAGAAACTGTAGACCTCCTGCCCTGTTGCGAAACCGGCACCGATTACTGTTGCAATTAAAGTGGATGTAATATACAAGACATTACGTATTTTTTTCACAACACACCTCCGTGTTTTCACATTAAAACGCAAACCAGCATACGATATATTAAAAAAAGAAGGAGCGAAAACAATGTCAAACAGGAATTTCGCAGTCATCGGCGGTGATATGCGAAGCATCAGCCTTGCAAACGCACTATACTCAGAAAATAATGCTGTAACAGTGTATGGAATTAATGACAGTAATGCTCTGAAAGCCCCTCGGACATCCGATTTGGAAGAAGCCGTCTATAATGCCAATATTTTAATTCTGCCTTTGCCGATGCTTAATAACGAAGGGTATATTCACATGCCTCTGAGTACGTGTAAAAACGACTTGACATCCCTGCTGCGATTGATGAATAAGAATCAAATTCTGCTTGGAGGTAAAATTCCTGACGCAGCAAAACAACTGATAAAAATTCACGGTGTATATGCAGTCGACTATTTAAAACGTGAAGAATTAACTGTTACTAATGCAATGATTACAGCTGAAGGTGCCATTGAGATGTTACTGTCTCTATATAACAAAACGTTATGTTTCAGCAAAATTCTAATTCTCGGTTACGGCAGAATCGGTAAGTTTTTAACCAGAATTCTTTGTGGTTTTGGCGCAGATTTAACAATTGCAGGCCGTCGCGCCGATACAAAAGCCTGGGTGGAATCTTCAGGATTCAAATATGCAAACATCGAAGATAACGAATTATACCGAAAAGACATTGATATTATTATTAACACTGTCCCCTATCTGATTTTAAACGAGTCCCGGCTTAATGCACTTTCGGAAAACTGTCTGATTTTGGATTTAGCATCATTTCCGGGTGGCACAGATTTTGCACATGCCAAGTCAATCGGTTTAACGGCAATACACGCACTTTCTCTTCCGGGAAAATCCGCACCAATTACTGCAGGTCAGGCCATTAAAGATACCATACTAAATATATGTCAAGATTTGGGGGTGTAAATATGAACTTGGAGAATAAAAAAATCGGCTTTGCCATCACAGGCTCCTTTTGTACGTTTCGCTCTGTTCTGTCACAGATGCAAGCGCTCGCTGATGCAGGCGCGGATATTCAACCAATTATGAGCGAAGCAGCCTTTACATATAATACACGTTTTGGAAAAGCGACGGATATTCAAAGCGAAGTAAAGGAGATCTGCAAACGGCAAATCATCCATACAATTCCTGACGCAGAACCGATTGGGCCTAAAAAACTTCTGGATTTACTGATCATTGCGCCGTGCACCGGAAATACACTCGGAAAGCTTGCCTGCGGAATTACAGACACGCCGGTGACAATGGCTGCCAAAGCGCACCTGAGAAATGAACGCCCAATTCTGATTGCGATTTCAACTAACGATGCTT
>JAZSGM010000136.1:0-4113 GCA_045532715.1 Clostridia bacterium | reverse complement strand
CATTTTTACAACAATGAAAGAATACAACTAAAAACAAAACTGACTCCGCTTGAAAAACGAAGTCAGTATGTTGCTTAGAATTTAATTATTGCTACCATTAGGTGCTTTTTTGTGCTGTCTGCACAAATTGGTGCAGTTCAGGTTTCCTTAACGCTTTTGTTTTAAATCAAGCTTTTCTAAAAGAAGCTGCCTCTTCTGTGCATTTTCGTGCATTGGTACCGGCGTGTGCATTGGCTTTTGGCAGATTTTCGCAATGCCACGACTTAAGATGAAGAAACAATGGTGCACATAGGCGACCGGCAAAAGCAGGAAACATTTACGCACATAAGGGTGAAGCTGTCTTATGTTTTTTATGCTGAAACTGATTTTCTCTTTGTTGCTTGAATGCTGATATTGCTTTTGATAGGTATCAAAGCTGCCACCTTCATTTTCAAGACGCTCTTTTAAATATGCGCCGTGCGTGTCAAATCTTCCGGCTTCGGCGTGACCGAAGGCACCACCGGTGAGACAGTCATCCATCAGCAAATCAACGGTTTCTTCGTCATAAGAAAAAGCGAAGAAATCTTCCTTGGTGAAGCCTAAATATTTTACGCCGATACCGAGAAGTGTATCGACAAATTTGTTGTAGCCAAGGTCGGTCAAAAATTGGCGGAAGGCTGCTTCGTCAAGCTCGTTTTTATACTTTCGGATATATAAAAGCAGGTCGGAAATGAGTCTTATGCCAAAACCGCCGCCGATAAAATGCGTGAGCAAATGCATGAAATGAAAATACAAGCCGTCATTGATGCCGATTGTGTAAAAAGTGCCTAAAGCTTCGGTCTGCATCTGAATGAACGCTTCTGTTGGTGCCGCTTTGCTTTTATAAAGAATATCATTTTGTAAATCCCCCTGCCATTTGATGTGCAGTTCGATTTTTCCGCAGGCATTGCTTGTGCATTCGCAGTGGTGCGCATGCGGAATGCGGGGCGTTACTTTGACGCCGCAATGTGTTAAAACGTCGATGGCACGCACTTCGTCCACCGGATAAACAAACAAATCAATGTCAGAGGAAATGCGGCACTCCGGATGTGGGTAAAGTGTTGCAAGGGCTTCACCCTTTAAGATGGCATAGGGAATGTTTTCCGTGCTGAATGCGGCCAGGATTTTCCGAAGTCCGTACATATGTTGCATGTTTTTAACACACTGATAGAAAAACTTGTTCCGGAAATCGGGCCATTGCGCACACGGATCCGTATCTTTATAGACATCCTTTAATACCATAAAAACCAGCGGCCAGGCATTGTGCCTGTCCGCTGCTTCTTTGATTGCCGTAATATCTGTATTTTCGCTGACATCAGGCAGGCGGCCATGGATGGCACAGCGGAAAATATTCAAAAATTCTAAGCTGTTTTTATCCATAACACTCTGCCTTTCCTTGTTCTATTGATTTCGGTTTTTGCGTTCTTCTGCGCTGCGATAGCGTTTTCTTCTTAAATAACGACGTCTCTTTTTTGCTTTGATTTGTGCAAGAATCACCAAAAATACAAAGCCACCGATAATCAGCAGAATCGGAATTAAAACGAGCGGATGCAGGAAGAAGGCAAGGATTTTGCTGAATACCAAAGAAACATAATCTGTCTTCACATCTGCACCGGCAACCAGATTCACACTGCCGATGATTTCGTCCTTGTAATGGTAGGTTGCCGTACCGACAATCGTGCCTTTTGCAATCGGAGCAACCAAGCCCTCGTGCGTTTTGATTTCCGAGGTGATTTCGGAAACGGTGACATCTGCCGGCAAAAGCGCGTCTAAGTCTTTTTCGGCCATTGCGGTAACAAAGTCGGTGCCGCGACCGTGTTTTACATCTACCTCGGCGAGAATCTCATCCTTCGCACTCAGAATTTTTTTGGAGAAGTTTTCGAAGCCGTATTCCAATATAGCTTTGGAATCAATAAAGGAGTAGACACCGTCGACCTGCTGCTTAGCACCGAGGGTGACAGCAATTAAGTTTTCGTTGCCCTTGGTAGCGGAAGAAACCAGACAGTTTGCTGCGGCACTGGTGTAGCCGGTTTTGATACCGGTGGCTGCGCTGTAGGCATAGCGGGAAGCGCCGTTAATTAAATAGTTTGTGTTGCTTAAAATGCGGCGTTCCTGGTATTTATTCGTCGGCTCTATGTAATAAGTCAGCGTATTTACGATTTCGCGGAAGGTTTCGTTTTGCATTGCGTAGCGCGCAAGCTTTGACATATCCCTTGCGGTGGTGTAGTGGTTTTCATCATGCAGACCGTGCGGATTGACAAAGTGTGTCGACTCCATACCAAGCTCCTTGGCTTTGGCGTTCATCTGTTCAACAAACGCATCTACGGTGCCGCACATATGCTCTGCAAGTACATTGCAGGCTTCGTTTGCGGAATAGACGAGTACACCGTGGAACAATTGCTCCGCTGTCAGCTGCTCGCCCTGCATAATACCCATGTTGCTTGCGCCAATCGGAATGTCCATTACAGCATTGTAGCTGGCGGTGACAATATCCGTCGGATTGATATTTTCAATAAATAAAATCGCGCTCATGACCTTGGTAGTGCTGGCGGGAAACATTTTTTCGTCGGCATTTTTCTCGTAGAGCACTCTGCCGGAATCTTCATCAATCAAAATGACAGCACCGCTGATGGTTTGCGGTGCAGCAAATGCAAAATGCGGAACAGAAAGAATCAGGATTAAAACAACGGATAATATACAAAGAAATTTCTTTTTCATAATTGGCTCCTTTGAATCTCAAGAAATATATAAATCTGTCATTTTCAGTATATCAAAATTCTTTCAAAATGGCAATAGGCTTTCATTAAAAATATGTAAAAAACACCTGCAACAACTTTGTTACAAAAAGAAGCTGCAGGGGGTGGGGGAATATTTATAATTTATTAAAATCCACCCAGGCCTTTGCATCCGCGACCTCGTCGTCTGACGGAATGTAGACGTTGGTTTTCGGATCGCGGCATGCGCTGCTGTTACAATCAGGATCAAGCGGCTTTAGCTGGTTTTTGCGGGAAATCGGATGCTTTGGAGTATGCTTTTTCTTTTTCAACTCAATCACCTGTCTTCTGTTCGGCCCGAATATAGTATGTTTCCGGCGTAAAAAATGTATGCGTTTCAATGAAAATGTTACAAAATTTTAAACGAGTTATTAAAATAGTTTGACAAAAGATAAAAAATGTGTTAGAATAACAAATGTTGATTGGAGGTTACTTATGAGATTTTCGATAAAGGCAGCGCTTGCCGGCATTTGTGCCGCAATGATGTTCACATCGGCAATGGCTGCAGACATAGGCACGGTAAATGTAGATGTAGTAAATGTACGCCGGGCACCTTCCTTTGAAGGCGAAGTGCTTGGTCAGCTGAATATGAATGTACCGGTATCGGTACTCGGTTATGAAAACGGCTGGAACCGTATTGCATACTGCGGCAGTGAAGCCTATGTGCTTGGGCAGTATATTAACATTCATTTTCTGGAGGACGGGGCAACGTTTTTGTACGGAATCCCGAAATTCGGACAGGTCAATGTCGATGTGCTGAATGTGCGTTACGGTGCATCGTATGATTCGGAAATTGCACGTACGCTGCATATGGGTGAGAAGCTGGAATTGGTCGGTGAGAGCGGTGAGTTTTATCTGATACAGGACGGCTTGACAATGTTGTTTGTTGCAAAAGCGTATGTTACAGAGATTACATATGACGCATATAAGCAGGTTTCTTATGGGGACAATGTCATTGCAAAGGCAATGAACTTTATCGGTACGCCGTACAGATACGGCGGCAGCTCTCCGGCGGGCTTTGACTGCTCCGGATTTACATCTTATGTGTATGCGCAGATGGGTGTGTCCTTAAACCGTACGGCAGGCGGTCAGTTGCAAAACGGCTATTATGTAAGCTTGAGTGAGCTGCAGCCCGGTGATTTGGTGTTCTTTGGAAACAGCAGTTATATCAGTCATGTCGGTATTTATGTTGGGGACGGTAATATGATTCATGCACCTTATTCCGGCAGAAGTGTATGTGTTGAATCCATTTACAGCGGTTATTTTGGCCCACGCCTTTATGGTGCAAGACGAATTTTCTGATAATTTGTTGAAAAATGTC
>JAZSGM010000024.1:0-4664 GCA_045532715.1 Clostridia bacterium | reverse complement strand
CATATAACTTGCAATTTATCAATATCCTTCCTTCATTTTATTTTTCGTATAAGTGATATAAATTAAGAGTTATACATTTTTTTGCAAGTTTAATTTGAAAAAATTCATTTTTAAATTTTCAGCAACTAAAAAAGAAGACTGCGAATGTTTTGCAGTCTTCTTCATTAAAAAGCTAACGTTCTTCTCGGAAATACGCAAGTCCGAGTGCAGCCGGCGGCTGATTTTCTTTCTTATCACGAATGCTCGTAATGACAAGCACGAGTATCGTTACTACATACGGCAGCATCTCAAAGAGCTTCTTACTGCTAACCGTAATGTTCGGAATGTACGTTGGAATAACATACAAAAAACCGAACAATATAGAACCCAAAATACTGATACTCGGACGCCATACCGAGAAAATAACCAATGCGATAGACAGCCAACCACGGTCACCGAAACCGTTGTTCGACCAAACGCCGTTCGCATAATCCATTACATAGTAAAGGCCACCGAGACCGGCAACCGCACTGCCGATACAAGTTGCAAGGTATTTATACTTAGTTACATTAATGCCTGCAGCATCCGCAGTTTCCGGACTCTCGCCCACCGCACGCAAATGCAGTCCAATTCTGGTTTTTTTCAGAATGTGCGAAGCAACAAGTGCAACAACAATTGCTACATACACCAAAAAACCGTAGGATAAAAACATTTCGCCGAACCAGCCAAGCTTTGCTGCAAAAGGCAGCTGCGTTTTAAAAGCAACACTCGTTGCCGAAAGTGAAATTGACGGCACATCCATATCGACAAGCTTAATCAGTGAACCGCCGAAAAAGTTGCCGATACCTATGCCAAAGGTTGTTAAAGCAAGGCCTGTAACATTTTGATTTGCACGGAGTGTTACTGTCAAAAAGCAGTAAATCAATCCCATTAATGCAGATCCCGCCAGGCAGCAGAGCACCGGAATCAGCACCGCCAAGAACGGATTGATTGCTTCAACACCATGCTCATAGAAGAAGGCACCGGCTACGCCACTGATTGCACCAACATACATAATGCCGGGAATACCGAGGTTTAAGTGACCTGATTTTTCCGTCAAAATCTCACCGGTTGAGCCAAAGAGCAGAGGAGTTCCCTGCATAACAGCACGTTGAATAATTGTCGTCAGCATTTATTTCTCCTCCTTACCAAGCTTGTTACGTTTGATTGTATAATGAATAAAAAATTCAGAACCGATGATAAAGAAAATGATGATACCTGTAATTATGTCTGAAAAAGCATCATTCAAGCGATAAACCTCAGATATCTTTGACGCACCCTTTTCAAGGAACACGATAAGCAGCGAGGTCAATATCATAAACACAGGATTAAACTTCGCCAGCCAGGACACCATGATTGCAGTAAATCCTCTACCGCCGGAAGTGTCACTCTTGAGTGAATGATCCGTACCTGCAACAAGCAGGAAGCCGGCAACACCGCAGATTGCACCGGAAATCGCCATTGTTCTCAATACAACCTTCTTTACATTGATTCCTATGTACTTTGCCGTCTTCTCACTTTCGCCGACAACAGAAATTTCATAGCCGTGCTTGCTGTACTTCAAGTAAATGTACATCAATACCGTTAAAAGCAGCACAATTAAAATGTTAATCAAATACTTTTGTCCAAAAAGTGTCGGCAGCTGACCGAACTCAAGGGTTCTTGGCGTACCCGACCCCTTCGGCACAGACCATTCAAGCGTAAAGTATGCCACAATCTGAATTGCGATATAGTTCATCATCAGCGTAAACAGCGTTTCATTTGAATTAAAACGCGTCTTAAAATATGCCGGAACCAATCCCCATATTGCACCTGCCAAAACACTGGTAATCAGCATCACCAAAATCAAAATCGGCGTCGGTAAACTCTCCCCAAGGAAAATCATACATGTTGCCGTTGCCAGACCACCTATCAATATCTGTCCCTCAGCGCCGATATTCCAAAATCGCATTTTAAATGCAGGCGTTACAGCAAGAGAAACACACAAGAGCAATGCTGTATTTTGTAACAAATTCCATACAAGTCTCGGTGTACCGACTGCGCCCTGCAACATCGTCACATATACTTCTATCGGATTTAAATCCGTAAGAAAAACTGTAATGATACCGCAAACTACCAGTGCAAGAAAAACAGAAATCGCACGAATCAGCCAGCCCTTCCACCATACAATATCATCACGCTTAACAATATGGAACGGATTTGCACGCTGTAAAGCAAATAATTTTGAGTCTACTTTATTCATTATCTGTGCCGCTCCCTTCCATTTCATTTTCTGTAGATGATTTCGTCATCAAAAGACCAATTTCTTCCTTTGTCGCCGTTCTGCCATCAACGATATCTGCAATTTTACCGCCGCCGATAACCAAAATTCTGTCACAGAGTTCCAGCAACACGTCAAGATCTTCGCCAACAAAGATTACGGCAACGCCCTTTTGTTTTTGTTCATTTAAAAGATTATAAATCGTGTACGACGAGTTAATATCAAGACCGCGTACCGGATATGCTGCCATCAACACCGTCGGCGAAGATGCAATCTCTCTGCCAACCAGAATCTTCTGCACATTACCGCCGGAAAGTCTGCGCACCGGTGTATTTACCGACGGTGTTACGACTTCAAGACGGTCAATAATTTCCTCTGCCAATCCTTTCGGTTCTTTTTTCTGTAAAAATACGGAATGCCCTTTTTTATAGCTTCGCAGCATCATATTGTCGACAATGTCCATATTGCCAACAAGACCCATACCAAGTCTGTCTTCCGGTACAAACGCAAGGCGCACACCCATCTGTCGAATCTGAAGCGGCGTCTTGTCGCGCAAATTCTCTTCATCACCCGTCTTCGGATTATGATAAATCACACTACCTTCAGACAAGTGCTGCAGTCCGGCAATCGCCTCCAACAGCTCGCGTTGTCCGCTGCCGGCAATACCGGCAATACCCAAAATTTCACCGGAACGCGCAGTAAAGGACACTTTATCAAGCACCTTGATACCCTCGCGATCAACGCAACTGATTTCATTTACAACCAGGCGATCCTTCGGATCAACAGGCTCACTTCTTTCGATATTGAGCGAAATCTTTTTACCCACCATCATCTCAGTGAGTTCATCCTCATTCGTTTCCGCTGTTACTACCGTGCCAACATACTCACCTTTACGAAGCACCGCAACACTATCAGAAAGCGAAAGCACCTCATGCAGCTTATGGGTAATAATAATGATTGACTTGCCGTCCTTTTTCATATTACGCAACACATTAAACAGCTTACGTGTTTCCTGCGGTGTTAATACGGCAGTCGGTTCGTCCAGAATCAGAATATCCGCGCCACGGAAAAGCACCTTAATAATTTCAACCGTCTGCTTCTCGGAAACGGACATTTCATAAATCTTCTTATGCGGATCAAGCTCAAAGCCATATAGCGCAGTAATGGCCCGAATCTTCTCAATATACTTCGGCATATCAAAGCCCTCTTCATCCTCCAGACCAAGGACAATGTTTTCCGCAGCAGAAAATACATCAACAAGCTTAAAATGCTGATGTATCATTCCGATTCTGTAATTAAAAGCATCCTTTGGCGAAGCAATTTCTACCGGCTCACCATCAATAAAAATCTGGCCACTGTCCGGATAGTAAATACCGGAAACCATATTCATCAAGGTTGTTTTTCCGCTGCCGTTCTCACCAAGTACAGAAAGTATTTCACCTTTCTTTACCTTTAGCGAAACATTTTTGTTTGCAACAACCTGGCCAAAGGTTTTGGTTACATCTCTTAATTCAAGCGCTATTCTCTGTTCCATATGCCTCTCCTGTATCTCTTCATTTTTACTCTTTCATAAACAGACAACCATTCCCGGCTTATGAAAAAGCAAAAAATTTAACATAGAGCGGAGAAAAATCTCCGCTCTATGATTAAATCAATTAGAACATGCTGTTGAGCAGTGTGATACCGTCGATGTTTACATCAAAATACGGTGCGGAACGGTACTCAGACTCATGGAAGTACCCGTCAGAAATTGCTTCTGTATCCTTCTCGTAGTTTGCATCTGTATCAACGTCAGCCATATAGGATTCCAGCTTCTTGCCTTCCATTGTGAAGGTTTCAGTATCAAATACATGAATTTCGCCGGCAATCAACTTAGCCTTTGCTGCTTCAATTGCTTCCTTTGTACCTGCAGCTGCAACAGCCTCATTTACATCTGTCAGAGCAACCGCGCCTGCTTCAAGACCTTCGCACCAGTCATCAGCAATCTTCTCACCATTCTTTACAGAATTGATGATGTACTTGAAGTACGGAGCCCAGTCGATTCTGGACGAAACGATAAATGTGTTCGGGCAAGCGCTCTGTGTGCTACCGTTGTAAGAAACGTTCGGCACACCTGCATTTTCACAAGCGGTCGGCGCACCCATGGAGTCAGCATGCTGGCTGATGAGTACACAGTTGTTGCTCAAAAGTTTTGTAGCAGCTTCCTTCTCAAGCGCTTCGTCATACCAGCTGCCTGTGAACTGAACTTCCATTGTTACAGATGGGCAAACTGATTTTGCACCAAGATAGAATGATGTGTAACCGGAAATAACTTCTGCGTATGTATATGCACCAACATAGCCCATTTTAGCCTGTTCAGCTGTAATCTTACCACTTTCGATCATTT
>JAZSGM010000211.1:0-2069 GCA_045532715.1 Clostridia bacterium | reverse complement strand
GCAATGCAGGGTGGCTACAACGGCACGGGGCATATGTTTAAGTCGCTCGGTACATTTGTAATCGATGCCAATGGCGAGCGTTTTGTGCGCACCATCGGCAGAAGTAATTATTCGGCGCTCTACCCGGCGTATATGTACTATAATGAGCGCGCAGAGGGACAAAATACTATCATCATTAACCCGGGCGAGGGCTTTGACCAGAAGACGACGGCGTACGGTCGCTTCACGCGTCACGCCGAAAATGAAAATGAAGCCTTCACCGTACTCGATATGACCGAAACCAACGATGACTTTACAAGCGCAACGCGCGGTATGTATATGACACCGGGCAGACGAAGCGTTGTTATCCAGGACGAGGCTGTGATGGATTACCCGTCCGAGGTCTGGTGGTTTGCACATACCGATGCCGAGATGGTTATCGCCGAGGACGGCAAGAGCGCAATGCTGTATTTAAACGGCGAGCGTATGTATGTTTGTATGTCCAGCGGTCCTGCCGATGCGGTATTTACCGTAATGGAGGCGCGTCCGCTCCCGACTTCTCCGGTTGCGCCGGATGAAAACTACAGAAGCTTCGGTAAGCTTGCAATTCACGCAAAAGATGTTTCCCAGATGACGCTGACGGTGGAATTTATTCCGCTGAAAGCGGGCGAGGCAGCCCCGTCTGCCGTTACGCCTGTAAAGCCGATTGCCGAATGGGCGTTGTCGGAGGACAAGATTTCGACCAACCGTCAGGCAGGCTACAGCCTTGTGTTTATGAACGGCAGTCCGAATGCGCTGAAGTTAGAAGAAAAGGTGCTCATCAACGAAAGCGACACCTCCGTTGTTCCGTTTAAGGAAAACGGCGTGTACTATGTGCCGGCAAAATTTGCGATAGATGGCTTTTTTGCAACCGGCAGCTTAAGCGAAGCGAAGGTTTCGGTAACACGCGATTATGTGACTACGAATATTACGGAAAATATTATTAAAAAGAACGATACAATCTTTGTGCCGGCGGCTGCAATGGCAGACGCGCTTGGCGTGAAGCTGTACACGGATGACTCCGGTCTGATTGCGCTCATCGATGCGCCGATTGAATACTCGGAAGCGACCAAGGCGGCACTGGTAAAGCAGCTCGGTACGCGCGTGCTGGTTGCAAACAAAGACTTTATCGGCTTTGATATTGATAAGACGAATTACGAGCTGCGCTATGAGGAGCGTGTGCCGGTTGTAAAGCTTAAGGACGGTACGCCGGTTACGAAAAACGGCAACACCTCGACCTTTGTAATCGACGGCACAACCTACACGATTACCTTTGTTAAGGACCGCTTTAAAAATGCAATTCATAACTTCCTTTTGGGCATTGTGCCGACAGCGAGCCTGACGATGGGCAATAGCTATGTGATTGGAAACATCACAAACGGTGTCGTCAGCAGCGGTACCGGCGGTGCTGCTGCAACCTTAGGAACAACGAGTGTTCAAAATCTGACCTTCACCTTCGATTTCGGCAGCCCGTACCTTATTGATTTTATCCGCATCGTCGACCAGCGCACAAGCGCAGGCTCGACACTTGATAAAGCAACCTGGGAAGCGCAAAAGACTGACGGCACCTGGGTACAGATTGGTGTGCATGAAAGCTTGGATGCCGGAACGATACAAGGAAACGGCCGTACAAATGAGCTTGTTGTGGCAGACGGCGTGGAATACAAGGGTTTGCGTGTGACGCTCGAAAATACCGATGATTACACCCAACGCTACTTTATCTACGAGCTGCAGGCATTCGGCTTCAAACCCGCAGATGACGGTCTGCCGTATACGGCGACGACCTGCACGGAAAACGGCGAAAATCTCATCTTCACCACCGAGCTTGTAAACATTGACTACAGCGGCTATATCATAGTTGCCCTCTATAAGGAAGGCAAGCAGGTCGCAATGAAGATTGTGCCGTATACCGAGGAAAAGAGTGTTGTAAACACACTTCCGAAGGTAGACTATGATGAAGCGAAGATTATCGTGCTTGAATCGTTTGTGAATATGCGGATTTTAGCCGACCCCGAAATATTGTAAAAAGGTAAAATCAGCGCAATACTTTG
>JAZSGM010000278.1:0-2394 GCA_045532715.1 Clostridia bacterium | reverse complement strand
AGGAGCAGGGCTTATCCTTAGACCCGACCAAAATTTCGAGCACCTGCGGTCGATTCATGTACTGCCACAAGTATGAGCTGGAGGCTTACGACGACCTGCTGAAGGTAACGCCGCGTGTCGGCGCGCTGGTACAGACACCGTCCGGCAAGGGTACCGTAAGCTATGTAAATCTGCTGAAAGGCAAGCTGAAGGTTTCTTTGCAGCCGGACAAAGCTGGCGGCGGTATCGAGGAGTTCAATGTATCCGAAGTGAAGGTGCTTAAAAATGCACGAAACACAGAGCAGGAACAAATTGATGCAGATCTGTTAAAAACACTTGAAGAATAGCGAATTATGTGGTACAATGTGTACTGGTGAGGTTAGAAGGCTTACCAAATGCACATAAAAATAAAATTTTATGATGCGTTATTATGCATACGGAGGTGTATTTTAAGATGGCTTTCAAAATTAGTGATGCTTGCATTAACTGCGGTGCTTGCGCAGCGCAGTGCCCGGTAGAGTGTATTGCTGCCGGCGACGAAATTCATGTAATCGATGAAGAAGCTTGCCTCGGCTGCGGCGCTTGCGCTGATCAGTGCCCGGTAGGTGCGATTGCTGAAGCGTAAGAAACAAACGAAGTGCCGGTTGCCTTTGGGCAATCGGCATTTTTGTTCGAGGTAGTTCATTATGGAAAGAATAGACGATTTACAAATCGGCGGACTGAAAATCATACAGGACGATGCGCTCTTTTGCTTCGGTGTGGATGCAGTACTCCTCTCCCACTTTGCAAAAAGCACGCCGGCAAAAACTGCAGTTGACTTATGCAGCGGCAACGGCATCGTCGCAATTTTGCTTGCCGGCAAAACCAAAACCGAAAAACTCTGCTGCGTGGAAGTGCAAAGCAAGGCCGCTGACCTTGCAAGACGCAGTATAACCCTGAATAAATTAGAAGACCGCGTCAGTGTAATTGAAGACAATTTAAACAATTGCAGTAAGTATTTTGCAAAGGGCAGCGTGGACGTGGTAACCTGCAATCCGCCTTACATTGCAGACCGCGGCGGTCTTAATAACAAGACGGATGAAAAAAATATCGCACGCCACGAAATCCTGTGCACGCTTGAAGATGTCATCCGTGAAAGCGCAGGCATGCTCAAATACGGCGGAAAGCTGTTTATGGTCCATAAGCCGGAACGCCTGGTGGACATTTTCTGCACAATGCGCAAGTATGCTATTGAACCGAAGCGCGTGCAATTTGTGCATCCGCAACCCTACAAAAAGGCAAATATCGTCCTGGTGGAGGGTGTAAAATCCGGCGGTGCAGAGCTTAAAATGATGCCACCGCTGTATGTGTATGACGAAA
Source organism: Clostridia bacterium (assembly GCA_045532715.1). GTDB lineage: Bacteria > Bacillota > Clostridia > UBA1381 > UMGS1253 > RGIG2041. The sequence continues at coordinate 1,056 of JAZSGM010000278.1, read as the reverse complement.
ATCACAATTATTCAAAAGAAATCAACGAAATCTACGGAAGGGAGCAACGTGATGTCTAAGGGCACACTCTATCTTTGCGCAACACCCATCGGCAATCTGGGCGATATCACAGCACGCTGTCTTGAAACCCTCGAAAAAGTCGATTTAATCGCCGCGGAGGACACGCGCCAGACGCTCAAGCTGTTAAATCATTTCGGTATCCATACGCCGATGACCAGCTATTATGAGCATAACAAACGTGAAAAGGGAAATTACCTGATCGAGAAGCTGCTTGCAGGCGAAAGCATTGCCGTTGTGTCGGACGCCGGCACCCCTGCCATCTCCGATCCCGGTGAGGATTTAGTAAAGCTCGCCATTGAAAACGACATTACCGTTACCCCGGTTCCCGGCGCAGTTGCAGGCATCTCGGCATTGATTGTTTCCGGTCTTTCTACAGGCAGGTTTTGCTTTGAAGGCTTTCTGTCCATGAACAGACGCCAGCGCAAAATTCACTTAGAGGAAATCAAAGCGGAAACGCGCACTATGATTTTTTACGAGGCACCGCACAAGCTGCGCGCCACACTTTCGGATTTATGCGATGCACTCGGCAGCGACCGACAAATCGTGCTTGCGCGCGAGCTGACCAAGCTCCACGAAGAAATCTGCCGCACGACGCTCGGTGCAGCAGCAGAAAAGTACAAAGAAGACAACCCGAAAGGCGAGTTTGTTTTAGTCATTGAAGGCGCAAGCAGCATCGAAGCTGAAACGGACTACGCTTCCCTTTCGATCGAAGAACACGTCAAGCTGCTGACGGATAGCGGCATGAGCGAAAGCGATGCAATCAAAGCCGCCGCAAAGCAGCGCGGCGTTCCGAAAAACGAAGTCTACAGCGTGATTAAAAAGAAATAATCTGATACAACAAAAAAGGCAGTGTGCATCTGAACTGCACCAATTTGTGCAGACAGCACAAAAAAGCACCTAATGGTAGCAATAATTAAATTCTAAGCAACATACTGACTTCGTTTTTCAAGCGGAGTCAGTTTTGTTTTTAGTTGTATTCTTTCATTGTTGTAAAAA
>JAZSGM010000293.1:0-8681 GCA_045532715.1 Clostridia bacterium | reverse complement strand
ATTCCGCATCCCTTAGCCGTCCCTCCTGCAATTCTATCTGATTCCTGCAATGCCTAACGCCTCAGCCGTGATGTTTTTCGGTTCTTTGTACACGAACTTTAATCCCTTTGAAGAATATTACGAATAACCGAGCCAATCCCCTCTGCCATACGGATAAAGCCTGCATCCTGCGGGTGAACACCATCTAAGACATATTCATTCTGGCGATAGTCGGCAAAGAAGCTCATACCGTCTATAAACCACACATTTTTGTCGCCGTTTTGGCGCGCCTTTAAATAAGACGACATTACAACATCTCTGCGATTCATAATGTCATCAAAATTGCCGAATCTGTACCAACCGTTCGGGCGCGTAATCATAATATACGGCACATCGGGGTTTTTCTCTCGTATAATCTCATACATTGGATAATGCGTCGCCTCCAGATGCTCTACCGTCGGCGCATTGTGGTCATAATCGCATACAAACACGCTCATCGGCAGCGTTGCCATCCACTTTGCAATCGCGCTCTCGCCCTTGGCATTGCCGGAAAAGCCTAAGTTTCTGTGATCGATATTCAAATCTCTCGAAATGATGGACGGATAAATATTGCCCGGTCGGCTTGCAGCTGTGCCGTGCACAATGGAGGAGCCGTAAAATGTAACCGGCTTTATATCGCGGTACGGCGTTGCTTCCTTAATTTCTGCATCCGGCTTAAGCCCGACCTCTAAGGTTTCCACAACAGCGTGCACCGGCATATGTATTGTAAACGAGCGCATTACAGCCTTGTCCAGCTGCAGAATTTGCTCATAACTGTCGGTCATATCATACGGCATACGGAATTCTCTTACCAGGCGGCTGCCGAATTCGCCGTCGATATACAAATCAAAGCCCGATGTAGAAACAAGCGGAATATGCGACGAGCGCCCCACCACGCGAAACTTTGCACGAATTGCAATGTACGGAGAATCCGTCGAAAAGCGCACACGACCGCCCGCGCTCTCCTGCTGCAGCTTTGCAACGGCTTCGCTTGTCGCCTCTGCTACATCAAAGGGCATACGGTGAAAAAACGGCTCGGTTTCCGGCTCGTATAAGCCGTGAATTTTAAAAGGCGCTTTTCTGACATCGTACCAGGTAACACACGCATCACCGATGGTGGTATTGACAACCATGTTTTTGTCTAAATTAATAAAGTTCTCCATTGTGTTCACCTCATAGAAATTTGTATCACTGCGGTGCTATGCACGCATATAAAAACTGTATAATTTAGATGCCAATGTTTTTTAGCAATTGCGACACATAAGGTTTAGATGCAAACTTTCATAGGCTCCCTTGTGTAAAGGGAGCTGTCAGCGTAGCTGACTGAGGGATTGTTTAACTGCATTATCAATATACATACAAACTCCCTCAAAGTTCTTTAAAACATCAAGATTAGATATTCTAATAACCTTTATTCCATATTGTTCTAAATACTCTGTTCTCTTTTCGTCATTTACAAGACCTTCATCTTCGTAGTGTTGCGAACCATCTAATTCTATAACAACATTTGCCTTTGCACAATAAAAATCCGCTATGTATCTCCCTAATACTTTTTGTCTTAAAAATCTAACGGGATATGTCTTCAAGAAATCATACCATAGGTGTCTTTCTTCTTTGGTCATATTCTTTCTGAGTTCCTTTGCAAATGGAACTATTTCACTATTATGTTTTCTATCCATTTACAATCCCTCCGGCTCTTTGAGCCACCTCCCTTTACACAAGGGAGGCTTTTTTGCTTTCGTCAATCTCCAACAATCTTTATATACTCAAACGATCTCCGGACTAAAAGGACAATGTGTACACATCGCCGTGATTGTTTGTATAATAGCATACATCGCCGTCAAAATCAATCATTTCCGGTTCAATATTTGCGCCGTAATCCATAAAATTTTCAAAAAGGATTTCTTTTTTCAATTCCGTATCAATGATGCGAATCGCAGGCGGATGCTGTGTATGATCCGTAAAGCCTTCTAGGGAATAGATTTTTCCACCATGATAGCATGCACCCTGAATGTACTGATGATAGTCGCAATCAAAATACTCAATAATATTCTCTTTCGCCAATACAACTTTTTTCACACCGTATTTTTCACAGATCCCACCCTGCTCTACCTTAGGCAAAGCAAACGAAAAATATCTGGTCGTTTTCGTATTGTCACGCATTGTAAAGGCATACAAACGGTTCTTTTGCGTGTCCACAACAAAATTGCCGTACGGTCTGTCATCCTCTTTTTCGCCTTCGCTTTTCCAAAGCGTTTTGTCCTCCGCAAAGCCGATTTCAATCATCTGAACAAGCGTAGTCTCAAATGTTCTGCCCGTTCTTTGCACGCGGTAAACTAAGCATACGCCCAGCAATTTATCCTCTGCCTTTGCATAATTGTTATATACATTTGCATAGAGCAGCGGAAATTCATCCTTTTCATCATAGTATTCGCTACCGAATACAACCGCATTGCTGTGCGGTGAGAGAATATCATTTTTATCTAAAACAAATTCCGCAAAAATTTCCGCTTCTCCACCTTGCGTGCGTCTGAGCGTCTCCGTTTGATAGACCGTACACTCGCCCCACCTGTTGAAGCTGAAAAAATAGCCGTTATGAATCGCGCCACCCTGGCGATTGTTTTTCACTTTAGAAACAAGCTCGATTCTCATATGTATTCTTCCTCTCCTCAGTCAAATCAGCACCCAACTTTTTCGGCAATCATACGATTGATTCTTTCACGAACTCTAAGCATCTCATCCTCGCTGTGTGCACAACGCTCAAACGTAATCGGTGCACCGAGCTCTTCCTCCATCGCATGTACAACCTCATCGTGCGAATAATACTTTTCACAAAGCTCCATCGCGCGGATGTCCTGCAAAGCTTCTTCAAATGTCATCAAGCGGATGGACTCCAGTGGTTTTCCGTCCATATCCGGGTAAACGACAAAGGTGTCACCTGCATTTACCCAATCCTCACCCGCCAAATCGAGATACGGATTGATTGCATCACCCGAAGCGCGATTGTTATAGTAATTATAACCCCAATGTAAAAAGCCTTTGACGCGAAATTTGTAAAGCTGCATACCTAACGAGCGCGTGCGCCAAGAAGGCATGGACAAATAGCAATTGGAGTACCCCACTACCTGATTGCAAGCATAATAGGTCCAAAGCTCCTCAGGACCTCTTTCCAAAAACGGACCGATGCACGATGTCACCGGCACGGGGATTTCAACCGCGCCTGATTCATAAAATTCAATTTCCTCCAGCGCATCCATCACCGGATAGCCTTTGATAAGATCGGCAATTGCCGCCTTCTTTTTCAAATATTGTTCAAGTGTATTCGGCTTCGGCTCATCTGCAATATGGTAATAGCAGCGCATATCATCGCCGCGCGCCTTAAGATGTGCAACCAGGGCATGAATCATCCGACGCAAAAAGTCAATATATTCGTCCGAAAGCGCCATCGTTTCCCAACCGAACAACAGCTTGAATTCTCCATCCACGGTTGCATAGACCTTTGCCGCATACTGCACCGGCTTCTGATGGAAAAAATGCGAAATTTCCATATATCGAATGCCGACTCTGTCTAAAATGTCAATCCATCTGTCCAGATGTGAAAAATCAAAGGAGTACACACCGTCGTTGACCGCAACCTCCACAAGCTGGCAAGGCTTTCTCAGATACGGTGGCAAAACATTGAGCGCCGGCGTTAAAATCGGCGTATAGACCATATTTCTGCCACGCTTGGCATAGCCCTCCAAAAAGTTTTCGATAATCTCAAAATGCCTGTCCGACCAAACCTCAACATCATAATACGAAGCAAGGCAGTCCGGGTAAAACCACTGCGTAAACAGGGTTTGCTGCTCCGGCAAAACTGCGCGGATTACATTAAGCTCCACCGTGTCGGTAGAAATAGGCGGCTGCTCCTCAAATGCAATAAAGCCCGTATCCCCTGCAACCGCTTCGGCAATTGCAAGCGAAAAGCTCAACTTGCCGCTACCTTCGAAATCCTCCGGCACATCCACCTCAATCCAGAGTGAGCGCAGCTTGTCGCGCGCAATCACAACTTTACCGCCATAGCGAAGCGGTGTTAAAATATCCGGATACAACCCGGGTGTAGTTCTTAAATACTGGTCATCATATTTTTGCAGGTCAACCGGTCGCTCTACCGGAAGGTTTCTGACATCACGCACCGTTACATATGCAGCAAGGTCTCCTTCAATGCTGAGCGCACAAATCGGACGCAGCGGCAATCTGTCCTCCCCTGCATCTACATAGAGCAGCTGCATGGAAAACCGCTCTCCCAAAAGAACAGACGGCTGCACAAGTGTCTGAAAGCAATCAATATCATCATCTAAAAACGCCTTAATCTGTGACGAAACCAATTTTGTTTTAAGCATAAAAATCCTCTCCACAATTTCATATATTTTCTTCATCTACTTTAACACAGCAAAAACCCAAAGGCAATATATTATTTTGCTGTTTTTCTCTAAATTTTTGCTTTAAAAATAAAAAAAGCAACACAAGGGCGTGCGCCTTAGGTTGCTTTTTTATTTGCTTACTATTTCGTTAATGATTTATATTGATTTTTGCAAGACCTGCCTCGGATGTTTCTTTATAGGATTTGTGCATATCGTCGCCCGTTTCCTTCATGGTCCGAATCACTTTATCCAAAGAAATTTTTCTTGTATTCCACAAAAAGCTTGCTAAATTCACAGCATTGATCGCACGCATCGCCGCAACCGCATTTCTTTCAATGCACGGAATCTGCACCAAGCCGCAAATCGGGTCGCAGGTAAGACCCAAATGATGCTCTATCGCAATTTCTGCGGCATACTCAATTTTATCAATCGAAAGTTCGAACAGCTCACCCAGTGCGGCAGCCGCCATCGCGCAGGCACTCCCGACCTCCGCCTGGCATCCACATTCTGCGCCGGATATGGATGCGTTTGTTTTTATTAAATTTCCGACGATACCCGCTGTCATAAGCGCGCGAACGATTTGCGTATCACTATAATCATTTTTCTGCTGCTGGTAATACAATACAGCGGGTACTATACCTGCTGCACCGCAAGTCGGCGCAGTAACAATTTTTTCGCCCGATGCGTTTTGCTCACCGACTGCAAAAGCATAAGAACATACGATTCTGTTTTCTTTGGTTACAGCCGTTTCGTCAACATGCTGATTATTGAATAAAGTCTTTGCTTTCTTAAAAACGCCCAGTCCGCCGGGCAATTGTCCTGAATCATTAAGCCCGTTTTGAATAGATGCTTTCATTGCATTCCATATGCCGTGCATATAGCTTAAAAATGCTTCATCCTCATTTTCGGCAGCATATTGCCAAAGTCTTATATTCTTGTCTGCACAATATTTTGCTATCTCGCTAAAGCTGCTTTGCTTATATATTCTTTCCGGTTCGGTTATTACATCTCCCTCAAATGCAATACTGCCTCCGCCTACACTGAACACCTTAACTTTTTCTTTTTCAATACCATTTTTATAGGCAATAAGCTCCATTGTGTTGGGATGCTTAATATCCTCCAAAACGTGATTAAACTCAACTTCACATTCATTCGGTAGAAATGTTTTTTTAATGACTTCATCCGTTCCATGCCCTTTTCCCGTTTTTGCAAGTGATCCGTAAAGAATTGCCTTATATCTGTCTGCGTCTTTATTTCTTTCTTTAAAAACCAAGCACGCTTTTTCCGGTCCGATAGTATGCGAGCTTGACGGACCTCTACCCACTTTATACAATTCTGTTAAAGATTCCATACCGCTGACCAAAGCTTCTCTTTTTGTTTGAATCCGGCTTGCAGCTTCAAAAAAGCTTTCTACGGACACGCTAAATATTTTTGCTAATAAAACAAGGTTTTCTCCCGACGGTTTAGACAAACCCGATTCCCATTTTGAAACCGCTCTGTCGCTGATGTCCAATAAATCGCCGAGCTTTTTTTGCGTCATATGATTCTTCTGTCGCAGTTCTTTAATTCTGCCACCGTTAAAGCTATCCATGTTTTTCTACCTCGCTCGAATGTTTTTACTGATATTATAAGCAAAAAACCTCCAACTATAAAGGCATTTACAAGTATTATCAGCACATGAACTCCACCTGAAGTTGATATGTACGTTATTTTACTACAAAGACTGTATAAGCCGGATGTCAGCCCTTTGGAAACTGTTCGTATCAAGTCAGGACACAAACATCCAATCCCCTTATCAAAGCATAAAAATTACACATTTTCAATCTATAAATCTGTTTTCAGTGCATCCAAAAATACATTTTTATTGTTTTCCATAAACCGGTCAATTGTATGAATAAATTTAGTTTTAAGGTCTTCGACATTCTGCTTTTTATCTAAAGAAAACACAAAATTCTTGAAAGTGCTAAACAAAGCCCCTACTTCCTTATAATCAACATCATCAAACAAAAAAGATAACTGCTGCAACATTACGGATACCTGTATCACGTTCGCCCTTACTTTGTGCATGCTAAATGGCAAATTCTCATCATTACCAAAGAAATACAGAGCAGCTGCTCTATAATCATCAATATGATGAATTGTTTTGATCAGATCTGAAAAGGCCTGACATTTTTGAAGCGAACTAAAGCTATCAAATCTTTTATTAAACAATGCTATTTTATCTTGTTTTTTAGCTATTTTTTTGGGAATCCTAACAGCCATAATTACTGCTATTGCAGATATGATTATACTTAGAATTGATGCAATCGCCTGAAGATAATCTAACCAATCAGGTTGTCCTAAACAAGCAATGGCATTCGTTAGCTTTACTATTTCCTTTAAAATATTTTCACTGTCCATAAATCAGTTTCCTTTCGGCATTCATTCTATGATTTTGTCAAGTTAGGGATAAGAAATTTTGCTTTTCTTAAAGGCTTCCCCTTGAGGGGAAGCTGTCACGAAGTGACTGATGAGGTGTAGATTGCGTAGCAATCGTTATTCATTTCCACCTCATCCACCGCAAGCGGTCCCCCTTCCCCTCAAGGGGAAGGCTTTTTGGGCCCTTGTATATCAAAGTTTATAAAGACTGCATAATTCAGATACCAGTCTTTGTCAGCAGTAATTCTTATCAAATCATTAAAAAAACTTGTTAATATACCATATCCAATGTTAATTCTTCATAAAAACCAACAAGTTCTAATGCATACTCTTTTTTTAATTCATAATATTTATTTGCACAAAGCGGGCCCTGAATACCACCTCCAGAATATCTCATATTACTGATTTCCGTATATAAATCCAAATTATTTTCAGCATATGCATCATATGCCTCTCTTAGATTATCAAGTTTTTCTATAATGCTATCTTTTTTATCTTGAAAAACATCTTCCGCAACAGCAATGATTTTATCATGATATTCCACAGAAACAGCGGCCCATATATCCGCATACTTATTTGCCAATTTTACCATTCCAATTGTTGTCATATATTCATCTTTTTTTGCTTCTTCTTCATATTTACTTTCAATATCATGTAAAAGCTTATCGCTCAGTGATTCTTCCCGTACCACAGCAGTAGTGTCATTTATATCCGATTCCGGTACGGAAGTTTTTATTGCACAAGAACATAGACACAATACAACCAATAACGTGCTCAAAATCAATATCCTTTTCATAACATTACCCCTTTCAGCAGCCTTTGTATGATTTTGTCAAGCCAGGGACAAAAAGACAGTTTACGCGCATTGCCGGCGCAATATTGACGCCGTAGCAGCACTTATTCTCTACGGCATCCACTAGAGCAACTGCATAGAAAACAGCTCTTACAAAAGCACTGACGGCTGTGCAAACATTCGAAACGGACCAATAGCATTCTCTAAAAGCCTTAGCTGCGATAATAACAATTGAGTTTTGAGAACAAAACGCCTCCGCAAGTTCACACTTTTCTTTATTCACTTTAACACAGCAAAAGCCGAAAGACAATAGATTCTTATTCCGTTTTTCTAAAAAATTTCACTTTGTTCCCTGTAAATCAAAAAAAGCAACACAAGTTGCTTTTTTGATTTTCTCATTATTTTGTTGTCGAACCAAAACCGCCGTTGCGCACGCCCCGGGCTTCGTCATCTTCGGTGATGCCGTATTCTACAAAAATCCCCTGTGCAAAGCCCTCACCCTTTTTGATGCTGACGGTTTTGCCTTCCTTGGAATCGTTGGTCACCTTAATAAACATATGCCCTTCGTTGTCGGAATAATAGTAATCGCTGTCGATGATGCCGACGGTGTTATTCAGCTGCAGGCGGTATTTAAACCCGAGTCCGCTGCGCGGATAGATTTTTAAAACCCACCCTTCGTCGATGCGCACGCGCACACCGGTCGGTATTTTGATGCACTCGCCCGGCGCAAGCTCGATATCGCAGGTTGCATAAAAATCATAGCCTGCAGAGCCGGAGGTGGCTCTTTGCGGCAGCTTGATTTCATCGTACACAGCCTTTGCATCTGTGGAAATATCCCAATCCTTTTCAAACTGTGCTAATGATACTTTTTCAAACTTTGCAATTCTTTTCATAGTTTACCCCTCAATTAAGATTTATGCAAAACCACATTTCCGGTTTCGATGGTTTGCTTTACATCAATCACACGCTGGTTGGAACTACCAACCCAATGCAGCTTTACATCCTTTAAATCCGCAACAAACTCACCATCTGCCACTACATCGACAAGC
>JAZSGM010000156.1:0-21718 GCA_045532715.1 Clostridia bacterium | reverse complement strand
GAAAAGGCTTTGGCGGTGCATGATTACTTCGCGCGATATTATGAGTATGACTACACGTACGAAAATTCGGATATCGGGGATATCTTTACCGAAAAGACCGGCGTCTGCCAGGCTTATGCGGATGCGTATACCTATATTATGCAAAAGAAGCTTGGGATGGAATGCTATACGCTGTCCAGCTCCTACTTAAATCACGCGTGGAATGTGATTAAAATTGACGGCGCGTGGTATCACGTAGATATCACGTGGGATGATCCTACGTTTGACGGAAGCGATTATTTAGGCGCTGCGCGCCACGACTACTTTTTAATCAGCAGTGACACCATCAGAGATGCAAGTCATGCGCATAATACCCATGACTGGGAGGTGTGCGGCTATACCACCTGGATGTATGATCTGGATGCACCGGATGCGGTTGAAGAACCGACCAGTGAGCGTTTTGAAGAATATATCTGGACCAAAACCGGTTTTTCGCCGTATATCTATTATGATGGCCAATGGTATTATATGCTCAACGGTGATCTGTACACCTATGATTTTGAAACAAATCAATCGGAGTTAAAGCGCGAGATCGCTTATGGGACCGAGTATGATTTGTTTGATATATGCAATGATACGGTTATTTATAAACACTATTGGCAAGACGGCGTGTATCTTGTGCCCCTGAATGGTAAGGGCTATCGCGCGTTGGAAGCCTTGAATTCGGTATATGCGTTCCGAACAAAGGATGATGTGCTTGAATATGTGGTTAAAACCGGAAACGAACAGACGTTTTATGAAATGAAGCTTTCGGATATCGCGTTTAGTGTACCAAAGCCGAAATGTACGGTCAGCGTAGGTACCGGTGTCACGGTAGCATTTGAAAGCGAGGTTGACGGCGCGAGGTTTTATTGCACAACCGATGGTGAAAACCCGAATGAGAATTCCAAGCAGATTAATTCCATAACCGTAGACGCAAGCGGAAATTACAGAATTAAAGTTTTTGCATCTGCATATGGCTATAATAACAGCGAAATCCGAACGGTGCTTCTCTCGGATGGAGAGCGGGTTTTCATGGGGGATGCACTTAAAGACGGCGAAGTCAATGTTAAGGACTCCATTAAACTGAATCAACATCTTGCAAGCTGGGATGTGGAGTTTGATGAGGTTGAGCTCTGGGCTGCAGATGTGGTGAATGACGGCGCAGTGAATATAAAAGATGTTATTAAGATCAATCAATATCTGGCGTATTGGTATGAAAGCCTGGATTGAGTGCCTGGAGGAACAGAGGATGGATGAGGAAACATTCCGGGCAATAATAGAGAAACTTGCGAAGTAAACGGTTTATTTGAAATTTACGCCGTTTGCAGCGTTTGAGCCGCGCGGCGCTGCTACTGAACCAACCAAGCACGAAACGGCTGAAGATTTAGCATATATCGGCAATTGGATCGGGGAAGCATCCGGCTACGAGGGAATAAGATACACACTTTTTGTTGATTTGCTTGCAGACGGGACAGCGGTCTATAAGTGCGGTCCGGTGCAGAGTGAAATTATGGTGGATTGCAGAGGCACATGGAAAGCGGAGCCGGCAGGAGACGAAATTGTTTTGTCGCTTGTTGACCAATATGAGGGCTTCAGCTTTGACGGAAAATACAAATGGAGTATGACTGACGGCAGTTTAACCTTGCAGCATAGAAGCGGTGATGCGTTTTTATATGGCGCGGAAGGAAAAAGCTTTACATTTAAACAAAACCGCTAAAAGGAGAAATTTTTGTGGCAATCAAGTTGGATGATAAGTTGGTAATCGGCGTTTCCTCGAGAGCACTTTTTGATTTGGAAGCCGAAAATGAAATATTTGAAGAGCGCGGTCTTGAGGCGTATTGTGCCTATCAGCGCGAGCACGAAGAAGATATCTTAAAGCCCGGAACGGCATTTCCGCTGATTAAAGCACTTCAAAAGCTGAATGCGGACGGACGGTATCTGACGGAAATTATTGTTATGTCCAAAAACAGCGCTGACACAAGTCTGCGTATCTTTAATTCTATTGAGCATTATAAGCTGGAGATCAGCAGAGCGGCATTGGTCAGCGGTTCGCCGATTGCGCCGTATCTGGATGCATTTAAAACGGATTTGTTTTTGTCGGCAAACGAAGAGGATGTGCAGGAAGCCATCAATGCAAACATTGCGTCCGGTATCATCTGCGATCATTCACAGCTGCCGATTAACCCGGATGAGGATATGCGCCAAATCCGAATTGCGTTCGACGGTGATGCAGTCATCTTTTCGGATGAGGCGGAACGTATCTATCAGGAGAAAGGCTTGCAGGCGTTCGCTGAGCACGAGCATAAAAATGCGCAGAAGCCTTTGCCGGAAGGGCCGTTTGCCAAGCTGTTAAAGACCTTATCTTTAATTCAAAAAGATTTTAAGGACGGAGAGGTGCCGATTCGAACTGCGCTTGTGACGGCGAGAAATGCACCCTCGCATGAGCGCGTTGTCCGCACACTCCGCGCGTGGAATGTGCGAATTGATGATGTATTCTTTCTTGGCGGCATAGAAAAAAGCGCGGTATTAAAAGCTTTCGGCGCGAATATTTTCTTTGACGATCAGGCAGTGCATACGGAACCGGCTTCGAAAATGGTACCTTCGGCACGTGTGCCTTATAAGCAGAATTAGTGTTTGCATAATTTTTTCGCTTTGCGGAATACTAAGCTCACAGCCAATTGAGGAGGTGAGCGTATGGATTCCAACAAGAACAATCAGCAGAATCAGCAAAACCAGCAAAATCAGCAAAATCAGCAGAACAACCAGAGTAATAAGAGAAACAAGAATGAACAGGAACAGAGAAACGAGCAAAACAAATAAATCCAAACAAACGACGGGAACGTGTTTTCCGTCGTTTGTTTGTGCGGACAAATATGTTGTAAAAGTCTTGACAAAATAATAATGCAGTTGTATAATGACAACATAATAACTGTTGAGGCAGAAAAAAGGCAGAATCGGGCTTTTCAAGCGAGCGGATTACGGTGTGAGTTCCGCAAAGCTCTCTGCGCAATATGGACTGCTGAGGGCTGTGTTAAATGCACAGACGCGAGACCGGCGTGAATGGTCGGGAGTATGCTTGTACTTCGCTAAGGGCACGGAATTACCGTGAATTCAAGGTGGCACCGCGGATAGGTTTATTCGTCCTTGACAGACTATAAATTTCTGTCGGGGATTTTTTTTGTTGCCGTCAGAAGAAAACGGTAGGTGTATGCAATGTATATTTTAAACGGTCGATGGCGAAGCATTAAAAATTTATAGACTTTTTTGCTTGTGTATGATAAAATAATATAAGTGTGAATAAGGAGTGTAGAAATATGAATAAATACAGAGATTTTGAAAATTACTTGAAAGAATATCCGAATGAGGAAGGTTATTTTGGCAATTACGGCGGCTCTTATATGTCTAAAGAGCTGACGGAGGCATTCCGTCAGGGAGACGATGCCTATGAGGCGTTTTGCCACTCTGCACAGTTTATCAATGAGCTTCGCAGAATCCGTAAGGAGTTTCAGGGCAGACCGACGCCGGTATATCATTGTGAAAGACTTTCCAAGATTTTCGGCAACTGCCAGATTTATCTCAAGCGCGAGGATTTAAATCACACCGGTGCGCATAAGTTAAATCATTGTATGGGTGAAGGCTTGCTTGCAAAGTATATGGGCAAGAAAAAGCTGATTGCCGAAACCGGTGCAGGACAGCACGGTGTTGCGATTGCGACTGCTGCGGCATATTTCGGTATGGAATGCGATGTATATATGGGCGAGGTTGATATTGCAAAGCAGCACCCGAATGTAATTCGTATGAAGATGCTCGGCGCCAATGTTGTTCCGGTATCGAAGGGTTTAAAGACACTCAAAGAAGCTTGTGATGCGGCGTTTGAAGCATATTTGAATGAATACGAGGACGCGGTTTATTGTATCGGTTCGGCACTCGGTCCGCATCCGTTCCCGAAAATGGTTCGTGATTTTCAGTCGGTTATCGGGATTGAAGCGCGTGAACAGTTCCTCGAAATGACCGGTATTATGCCGGATGCAATCACGGCTTGTGTCGGCGGCGGTTCGAATTCACTCGGTATGTTCACCCCGTTTTTAGCAGATCCGGTTGAAATTTACGGCGTAGAGCCACTCGGGCGCGGAGAAAATGTCGGTGACCATGCCGCTACAATGCGATTTGGTACCAAGGGCAGAATTCACGGATTTGATACTTATGTGCTTCAGGACGAGAACGGTGAACCGTTACCGGTATACTCGATTGCCAGCGGTCTGGATTATCCTGGTGTTGGTCCGGAGCATGCGCATCTGCGTGACCTCGGAAGAGTGCATTATGAAACTGTTTCGGACGAAGAAGCCATGGAAGCATTTTTCCTTCTGTCCAGATACGAAGGAATTATCCCGGCAATTGAGTCAGCGCATGCGGTTGCATATGCAATCCGCTATGCAAAGGAACACAAGCATGGTTCTATTCTGGCATGCCTGTCCGGTCGCGGGGATAAGGATATTGACTACGTATATGAAAACTACGGCTGTGGTGAAAAGTTTAAATTAGACTATAAAATCTGAAAAAATAAGGTGGTGCAAATGCACCACCTTATTTTATTATTTTACCTTAACTTTCACAACAATCTTTTTCACGGTTTCGTTTTCTTTTAGGATTTTTCCCGGATTGTGGATGTCATTCGGGAAGAAGATGGCAAAGGTGCCCGCGCCGCATTCAAGCCTTACGGTATTGCCTTCCGTGCGGAAAAGCTCGCAGTCCGGCGCATATGGTCTTGTAGTAATGCCGTTTGAAATTTCGGTGCATTCCATAAGCTCATTTCCGGAAACAATACACTGAATGTCGATGTATTCTCGGTGCGCTTCAAAGATGCCGTTGTTTTCTTTCGGCTCATACTGCTGAATATTTGCGAATACATTTTTGCCGTCGAGCTCATATTTGCCGAGGGGCAAATCTTCACGGATTGCTTTTTCTATAAAGTCAAACCCGGGCTTAAAGCCATTGTGACAAGCGTAGTAGAGTTCTTTGTTTTTTAATGTGTCGAAAATCATTTTGTATCACCTTTCTTAAAATTATTTGCATTTTTTCTTAAACGCCATCGGCGTCATTTCAAACTGCTTTTTGAATACCCTTGTAAAATAATTGTAGTTGTCATAACCGAGCTGTGCGGCAATTTCGGAAAGTGACATCTCTCCGCTGAGGATGTAATCTCTCGCCAGAAGCATTTTTCTCTCGTTGACATATGCAGTCAGTGTTTTGCCCATTTCCTTTTTGAACAGGGAGGAAATGTGCTCTTTAGAAAGACGCAAGTCTTTGCTGACGGTGCTTAGCGTAACCTTATCCGAAATGTGCATATCGATGGTTTTCAATATATGCGCAATATGGGCGTTGTCTGTTTCTGTGGCTGAAGCGCCCATGAGCTCAAAAAGGATGTAGTTTAGCATATTGGTGCATTTTTCCTGCGCATATGCAAAACCGATGCGATGTGCACCGGGGAAAACGTGTACGAGCTTGCGTATGTTTTCGTTGATGCACTTCGGCATAAATTCTTCAAAGGGAAATGTCACATCGGGCTGCGCATGGAAGTTAAAGCTTGTAAAAGCAACCGGGCAAGAAACTGCATCGCGCGCTCGCATTGTGCCGGGCGCCAGGAAGATTGCATCATTTTTGCCGAGTGTGATGCGTTCACCGTTGACCGTATAGGTCATACTGCCTTCCAAAACAAATGTGAAATCGTAATAATTGATTTTTGATTCCGAAATCTTGGTGCATTTCTTCACGGAAATGTTGCAAAAATGCGTGAGCTCGGCTACCGGATACAGATTCATTAACTCACCACCTTAAAATTGTGCGAAAAATCAAAAAAGTCGTTAAAATTGTTTATTGCTTTTTTGTACAGCTGTGCTATTATTAGTATAGAGGTTTAAAACATATGTGTCAATATTAATTTTGTATAAAAGGAGTAGGCTTATGAAAATGTTATTACTTGGCGACCTATCGCCGACGGTTGCAAGCAATCCGCTGTTTGAAGAAAAGAATATGGAAGCATTGTTCCACGATGCAATCAGCCTTTTTGAGGGAAATGATTATACGATGGTCAATCTTGAATGCGCACTGACAGACCATGACGGCGACATCGAAAAATTCGGACCGGCGCTGAAGGCGACAAAAACGGTTGCCGAGGTGCTTAAGGATTTGCATGTGGATTGCTGTGGTTTGAGTAACAATCACATCTTTGACTTCGGCAAAAAAGGTGCAACGGATACGATGGAAGCGC
The DNA here is from genome assembly GCA_045532715.1 of Clostridia bacterium. GTDB lineage: Bacteria > Bacillota > Clostridia > UBA1381 > UMGS1253 > RGIG2041. Next base: position 15,429 of record JAZSGM010000156.1, on the reverse strand, counting down.
TCGATAAAGCCGGCATTGCTTATACGGGCTTTGGTGAAAACTACGAAGACTCCAGAAAGGATTTGCTTATCGAAAAAGACGGTGAAAAGATTGCAATTCTTGCTGTTTGTGAGCACGAATACTCCTATGCACTTGAAGACCGCATGGGCTCAAGACCGTATGATGAATATGATACGATGGAGGACATCCGCAATGCAAAGGCAAACGCGGACCGTGTGATTGTGATTTATCACGGCGGCAAGGAGGAGTGCCGTTATCCGTCGCCGCGCCTTTTGAAGCTTTGCCGCGCGATGGTGAAAAACGGCGCAGATGTTGTGCTTTGTCAGCACAGCCATTGTATCGGCTGTTATGAAGAATTTGAGGGTGGTCATATTCTGTACGGTCAGGGGAACTTCCATTTCTGCAAATCTGATTTTATGGCTCCGGAAAAAGCACCGTTCTGGAGCAGTGCGCTTGCCGTGCATTATGATTCGAAGGCAAACACGATGGCTTTTACACCGATTGTGAATAACGGTCCGGGCATCAAACTTGCCAAGGGTGAAGAAAAAGAAAGACTTCTTCGTGAATTTGGAGAAAGAAATGTAAGCCTCAAAGACGGCACTTGGCAGGACGGCTGGCACGCCTTTTGCGAAACGAAGCGCGAGCTTTACGATATGATCATATGCAACTACGGCAAGGCAAACAGAACCTACGAGGAATCGAGACAGTTTGGTCACTTTTTGGATTGCGAAGCGCATACGGATGTATGGCGTGAGCTGCATAAAACCGCAAATCACACAAATGAGAAATGAGGAGAGAAAAATATGAGCGAATATTTAGCAAGAAACCATGTAAATAACCTTACAAAAAATATAGTACCTGCACTGGCTTATGACAGCAAAGAGGATTTTGGCGCCTGGCAGAAAAGAGCGCGTGCAAAATTAGAGGAACTTTTGGGCTTGCCGCTTGAAAAGGGCGAGTGTAAGCCAATTGTAAAGAGCGAATCCGAAACGGATGCGTATAAGCGCATCGACTTTGATTTTGAAAGCGAGCCGGGCTACATGGTGCAGTGCAGTATGCTTGTACCGAAGGCAATCAAAGCACCTGCACCGGCGGTGATTTGTATGCAGGGACATTCTACCGGTATGCACATTTCTTTAGGCGAGCCGAAGTATGAAAATGACGCAAAATCCATTGCCGGCGGAAGAGATTTCTGTGTCAGAGCGGTGAAGGAGGGGTTCTGCGCCATTGCAATTGAGCAGCGCTATATGGGCGAGAGCGGTCATCATCCGGAAAATGGTCTTCCGTCCTGCCTCGGCAGCGTAGAAAATACGGCAGCACCTGCGCTGTTAATCGGCAGAACGGCAATCGGCGAGCGTGTTTGGGATATATCCGGCTTGATTGATGTTTTGGAAAACTACTTTACTGATGTGGCAGATACATCTGAACTGATTTGTATGGGTAACTCCGGCGGCGGTACGGCAACGTTTTACGCATCGTGTATGGATGAGAGAATCAAGCTTTCGATGCCGTCGTGTGCATTTTGTACCTACGATGCTTCGATTATGGCAATGAATCACTGTCCGTGCAACTACATTCCGCATATTCGCAAGTATTTTAATATGGGTGATTTAACCGGACTTATCGCACCGCGTAAGTTAGTGATTGTTTCCGGTGTGAAAGACACGATTTTCCCGATTGGTGCGGCAGAAGAAAGCTTTGAAATTACAAAGAAACTTTACAAAGCGGCTGGTGCTGAGGCGCTTTGCTATCATGTAAAGGGTAGTGAAGGACATCAGTTCTATCCGGATGATGCTTGGCCGATTGTGCATAATTTAATGAAATGATGATAAAACCGTCTTGTTTTGTGCAAGACGGTTTTGATTTATAAAAAACGACATTTGGACATCTGAATTGAAAATCGGGACAAATTTAAACGACATCTTGACATTTACACGAATCAGCTTGTGTGATATACTGTTGTCATGATTTTGATGGGGGTATACATATGAAAACGATTGAAATGCATGAAACCGTAGAATTAAAAGGCAGCGCGGACGTGCTTGTGTGCGGCGGTGGTGTTGCAGGTGTTGCGGCAGCTATGGCGGCGGCGCGTGCCGGCAAGAGCGTTATTTTGTTTGAAAAGTCCATCATTCTCGGTGGTCTGGCGACCATCGGTCTGATTAACTTTTTCGTGCCGATGTGTAACGGTCGAGGTACGTTGATTGTGAAAGGTATCGCAGAAGAACTTTTCGACCTTTCGGCAAAATACAGTTATGACACGATTCCGGAGGACTGGAAAAATGGTGAGCCGGGGCAGGGAAAAACGCTGCAGCGTTATACAAACCGCTACGACCCGAACATCTTTGCGATTGCGCTCACTGCGCTTTTAAACGATCTCGGCGTAAAAATTATGTTCGACACCGTTATCGTTAAGCCGGTGATGGATGGTGGACACGTAAACGGCGTGATTGTGGAAAATAAATCCGGCAGAGAATACTATGAGGGGAAAATCATCGTGGATGCTACCGGCGATGCCGATGTATTTGCGCGTGCCGGTGCACCGGTGGTGCAGGGCAAGAACTATCATACCTACTGCTGCCATGCAGCAACGCTGGACAGCTGTAAAAAGGCGGTGGATGAGAAAAACATCCGCTATGTGCGTACGGGTTATTCCGGCGGTAAAGCAAACCTCTACGGTGAAAGACACCCGGAGGGCAAGCCGTACTGGAAGGGCACGGACGGCGAGGATGTAACGAATTATATTGTTGAAAATCAGTTGGAGCTGCTTGATGAGATCAAGGACATCGACCGCACAACACGCACGATTCTGATGCTGCCGGCAATGGCACAGTTCAGAACGACAAGACATATAGAAGGTGATTATACGCTCCAAGGTGACGATACCTTTAAGCATTTTGACGATTCCATCGGTGCGATTTGCGACTTTGAACGCAGAGACTTTCTTTATGAGGTACCGTACAGAACGCTTGTGAAAACCGGCTTTGATAACCTGATTGCCGCAGGTCGTGTGGTTGCGGGTGACGGCTGGGCATGGGATTGCCTGCGCGTTATTCCGCCGGCAATTTTAACCGGTCAGGCAGCCGGTGCTGCTGCGGTGCAGGCGCTCGATACAATCAAAGCAATTCACGATGTGGATGTAAAGACGCTGCAAAATACACTTGCATCGCAGGGGGTTATGATTCACTTTGACGATGCGCTGATTCCGGAGGAAGAGCCGAGCGGTGAGCGCGTAGATGTCGGCGAAAACTAATTGCATAATAACAGAAGGTGCCGGATTGCACCTTCTGTTTTGTTTTATGAATGTTTTTTTTGAACTCTGAAGGGGTCATTCCTGTAATGCGTTTGAAGGCAACCGAAAAATGACTCACGCTTTTAAAACCGAATAAATGTGCAATGCTTTCTATAGATCTGCTTATGGTTAAAAACTTTGATGCTCATTGTATTTTCATGCGTGTGAAGTGGCGCATCCGACCGATTTTTACTGGTATGCAAATACCGATGCAGATATTACCTTCTCGCAAGACGGCAAGAGTGCACTTTTGGAAATTGACGGCGAAAGAATGCTTGCGCGCATCATAAAAGCACCGCAAAATGCAAGCTTTACCTACAGCGTCAGCGATGAAAACATTGCGACGGTTTCGCCGGCAGGTGAGATTACCTTCCATAAGGCAGGTGAAACAAGAATTACGATCACCGGTGAGCAAAACGGAATGCGTGTAACGTCGGGCGTGTTTTTAAAAGTGGAATAATTAAATAAACGGCAGATTATATAAAATTCTGTCGTTATTTTTTAAACACAAGCACACCTGCAATCATCAGCGCAATACCGATATATTTTGTAAACCCGAAGGCAATCTTTTCTGAACCGAATAAACCGAAGGCATCAATCAATGCGGCGACGAGAAGCTGGGCAATTAAGATGGTGCTGATTGCTAAGGTCGGGTTTAGCTTTGAAATGGCAAGCATCACCGTTACAGTGATGAGAAAACCGATGGCACCGCCGGAAAGATACAGCTTGTTTACATTTGCAATTTCTTTTAAGCTGCCGTTGCCGAAGATGAACATTGCAATGAGTGCGAGGACAAATGCGCTGCCCTGCACAAGCATGTTGGATTCATATAATCCGATTTTGTCGGACAGACGCGTGTTGAAGACGCCCTGAATGCTCATTGCGGCGCCTGCTAAAGCGGCCATAAGGAAACCGAACATAAAATCACCTCTCTTATGTACGGATAAGGCAGTGCCTTATCCGGAGCGGTCAGACTCTCTTTTCAAAGGATTCGCAGTCGGTGCACTGACACATGGTCGGGTTGGCTTCGTGTGTACCGACCTTAATGCTTGAGAGCGTGCAGTAGTTTTCGGAATTGCAGTGGTGCTTGCATTGTGTTACACTGCAGCCGATGCTCATGTTTGCTTTACCGTTCATTACTTTAACCTCCTTTAGTGAATACGTAAAAGCATTGGAACAGGAAAATTCCGATGCTTTTACGCCCTTAGTTTCTCCGTGTCAGCTGAAATTATGCTCGTAATTTTGACAAAGCTAAAATTTTGACATATACTGATATTGCGGAGGTGAAAGAATTTGGATTTGCGTGATTATAAAATTACGGTCGGCGAGCTATTGAAAAATAAGCAGGCAGCTGCACTTTTAGAAAAAGAATTTCCGGAGCTGGCAAAAAGCCCGATGCTTCGTTTTGCATCCGGCATGCCTCTTGCGAAGGTGCTTCAAATGGCTGAGAAACGTATTTCAAAGGAAAAAATTGACAGCGTTTTGCGTGCGTTGAAACAAATATGACTATGCATCGGTTTTTCGCATTTTCGAAAAACCGATGCATTTATTTTGCTCGGAATGGTTTGACAGATATATGTTTTTGTGTTATGATATACCTTAATTCTACATCAGGGAAAGCAGGGAATAGAGATGTTTGTTTCGGAATGTTTAAATGTGAATGCAAAGAATCATTTGACCATTGGCGGCGTGGATACTGTTGAAGTTGCAAAGCAGTACGGTACCCCGCTTTATGTGATGGATGAAAATGAAATCCGAAAAAATTGTCGTATTTATAAAAATGCCATTGACACCTTTTATAACGGTCGTGGCTTGATTTTATATGCCTCTAAAGCATTTTCGTGCAAAGAGATGTATCGCGTTGCGGCTGAGGAAGGACTCGGTGTGGATGTGGTTTCGGGCGGTGAAATGTACACGGCATATAAAGCCGGCTTTCCGATGGACAAGGTATACTTTCACGGGAATAACAAAACCGAAGCAGAACTTCGTATGGCATTGGAATATGGCGTCGGATGTATTGTTGCCGATAATCTGGATGAAATTGAAATGCTGGATGCCCTGTGTGCGCAGATGGGAAAAACAGCATCTGTGCTCGTGCGCATTAAGCCGGGCATCGATGCACATACCCATGATTTTATCCGTACCGGTCAGATTGACTCGAAATTCGGTGTTGCGCTGGAAAACGGCGAAGCAATGGACTTTTTTGAAAAGGTGCTTTTGAAAAAGAATATCAAAATGGTGGGGATTCACTGTCATATCGGTTCGCAGATTTTTGATTTGGCGCCGTTTGAAGAAGCTGGTAGTGTAATGCTGCATTTTATGGCAGATGTGCGTGACCGCTTTGGCCTTGAAATGACAAAGCTGAATCTGGGCGGTGGCTTTGGCATCAAATATATAGAGGGTGATACGCCGATTGAATATGATGCTTTTATCCGCGCGGTGTCTGAAGTGATTAAAAAGACGGCAAAGGAAAGAAATATAGCTGTGCCGGAAATTTTAATGGAGCCGGGACGCTCCATTGTTGCACCGGCGGGCATCACGCTTTATACCGCAGGCAATGTGAAGGAAATTAAGGATGTGCGCACCTATGTGTCCGTCGATGGCGGTATGGGTGATAATCCGCGTTATATTTTATACGGAGCCGAATATACAGCTGTGGTTGCTAACAAAGCCGGAGATGCGCCGTGTGAAAAGATTACACTTGCCGGTAAATGCTGTGAGTCGGGCGATTTGATTGGTGAAGGTATGCAAATCCAGCCGGTGGAAAAGGGCGACATTATCGCTGTGCTGGCTACCGGTGCGTACAATTATTCGATGGCAAGCAATTACAACCGTATTCCGCGTCCGGCTGTTGTGATGGTGCGCGACGGTGAAACACGTGTCGTTGTGAAAGCGGAAACATACGATGATATTATAAAGAATGATATTTAATTTTGGAGAGCCGGATGCTTTTGCGCCGACTCTCTAAGCATAAGGTGACATTGTGTATGCTGCGAATAGGAAATTTTATAATTGAAAATCCTGTATTTCTTGCACCGATGGCAGGGGTGACGGATTCGGCATTTCGCAGAATCTGCAAAAGCTTTGGCTGTGGTCTTGTATACACGGAAATGATTAGCGCAAAGGCGCTTGCGTTCCGCGATAAAAAGACAGCCTCTATGCTTGCGGTTCATCCGGAGGAAAAGCCTTTTGCTGTGCAGATTTTTGGCTCCGATCCCGGAATTATGGGCAAGATTGCACCGGATGCACTTTCGACGGGCGCGAGTATACTGGACATCAATATGGGCTGTCCTGCGCCGAAGATTGCCGGCAACGGTGACGGTTGTGCGATTATGCGTACACCCAAGCTTGCCTATGATATTGTGCGTGCGGTCACAAAGACTGCAACGGTGCCTGTTACGGTGAAAATCCGTAAAGGCTGGGATGATAACAGTATAAACGCTGTTGAGGTGGCAAAATATGCTGAGGATGCCGGGGCTGCTGCAGTTTGTGTACATCCGAGAACGCGTGAACAGTTTTATATGGGCAAAGCGGATTGGGAAGTGATTGCAGATGTGAAGCGGACACTTTCGGTACCGGTCATTGGTAACGGTGATATATTTACACCGGAGGATGCGCTTGCGATGCGCAAAATGACTGGCTGTGATGCGGTAATGGTCGGACGCGGTGCGCAGGGGAATCCTTTTTTGTTCCGGCAGATTTGTGAATTGACGGAAACCGGCAGTGTCACTTTCCGACCAACACGTGCAGATAAGATAAATACCATCATCACGCAGCTTGAGTACAGTATCGCGGACAAGGGCGAGTACATTGCGGTGCGGGAGATGCGTAAGCATGCAGCATGGTATCTGAAAGGGGAAAAGAATTCTGCGCAGGTTCGTGCTGCGGTGAACACGGCAGCGAGCAAAGCAGATTTGCTTGCGCTTTTACACAGCCTTTTGTAAAAAAACCTTGCATTGATATGCAGAATGTGATAAAATAGATTAAATTATAAAAAACAGTGGGAGGGGTAATTCGTGAACATTATTGAAGGACTTACATTTGACGACGTGCTTTTGGTGCCGCAGAAATCTGAGGTTACACCAAATATGATCGAGCTTAAGACGCAGCTGACGAAGAAAATCACATTAAACATTCCGCTCATGAGTGCGGCAATGGATACTGTAACAGAAGCGCCGATGGCAATTGCGATGGCACGTGAAGGCGGTATCGGTATTATCCACAAAAACATGAGTATTGAGCAGCAGAAGCTGGAAGTTGAGAAGGTAAAGCGCAGTGAAAACGGTGTAATTGTCGATCCGTTTTTCCTCTCGCCGAAGCATACCTTAAGGGATGCGGACGAGCTGATGGGACGCTACAAGATTTCCGGTGTGCCGATTACGGATGAGAAGGGTAAGCTGCTTGGTATCATCACAAACCGCGACCTTCGTTTTGAAACGGATTTCTCCCGTGCAATAGATGAAGTTATGACCAAGGAAAACCTGATTACGGCGCCGGAAGGTACAACACTTGATGAGGCGCAGGAGGTTTTGCGCTCCAATAAGATTGAGAAGCTGCCGATTGTAGATAAAGACGGTATGCTCAAGGGGCTTATCACCATCAAGGATATTGAAAAGGCAGTGAAGTATCCGAATGCTGCAAAGGATGATAAGGGCAGACTTCTGGCGGGTGCCGCTATCGGTGTAACCGCGGATGTGCTTGACCGTGTTGCCGCTTTGGTAGAAGCCAATGTTGACGTTGTTGTGCTTGACTCTGCACACGGCCACTCCAAGAACATTATGGATGCTTTGAAGAAGGTTAAGGCTGCATATCCGGATTTGCAGGTGATTGCAGGTAATGTTGCAACACCGGAAGCGGTTGAGGATTTGATTGCTGCAGGCGCAGACGCCGTTAAGGTTGGTATCGGCCCCGGTTCTATCTGTACAACGCGTGTGGTTGCCGGTATCGGCGTTCCGCAGGTAACTGCAATTTATGAATGTGCAAAAGCTGCAAAGAAGCACGGTGTTCCGATTATTGCGGACGGCGGTGTAAAATATTCCGGTGACCTTACTAAAGCGATTGCTGCGGGTGGCGATGTAATTATGATTGGTAGCCTGTTTGCAGGCTGTGAGGAAAGCCCGGGTGAGTTTGAGCTTTATCAGGGCCGTCGCTTTAAGGTATATCGCGGTATGGGTTCACTCGGTGCGATGAATCAGAGCCATGGCAGCAGCGACCGTTACTTCCAGTCCGGTGCAAAGAAGCTTGTTCCGGAAGGCGTTGAAGGCCGTGTGGAATACAAGGGCCTTTTGGCAGACACCATTTTTCAGCTCCTGGGCGGTCTGCGTTCCGGTATGGGTTACTGCGGTACACCGACCATTGCCGATTTGAAGGAAAACGGTAAGTTTATCCGCATCACAGGTGCAGGTCTGAAGGAAAGCCATCCGCACGATATTCAGATTACAAAGGAAGCACCGAACTACTCTTCCAAAGATTGATAAATTTATTCAAAAGCATTGCAAAATTGCAATGCTTTTGTTGATTTTCTGAATGAATTGTGTTAGAATTTGTTTGCAATACTGACTATACATTGAGGGGAAAGAATATGATTAATACAAAAATTGAAAGAATCAGAGATCCTTTTGTGGTTGTAGATGAAAATGCCTATTATATGTACGGCACGGGTGTTGCGACGAGCTGGGAGGATACTGCATGGATATGCTATAAAAACACATCCGGTAAGTTTGACGGCGAATGGACAAAACTGGAGACACCTCTGTATATCAAGCCGGACGGCGCGCTAACAAATTTCTGGGCGCCGGAGGTACATAAATATAAGGGCGCCTATTATATGTTTGCAACTTATTTTTCGTCTGTTACAAATCACAGAGGCTGCTCGATTTTGAAATCCGAATCTCCGGAAGGACCGTTTGTTGAAATTACGGAAGGTCATATTACACCGAAGGATTGGGATTCAATTGACGGCACGTTCTACGTTGACGAAGAAGGTCAGCCATGGATGGTATTTGTGCACGAATGGACATGTACGGATGATGGCATCGGCAGAATGTCGGTTGCCAAGCTGTCGGATGATTTAACGCATTTTGTGTCCGAACCGGTGGATTTGTTTCGCGCTGATGCGCCGTCCTGGTCGAATCACAGAGTAACGGACGGCTGCTTTATGTATAAAACGAAGGACAATCAGCTTCTGATGATTTGGTCCAATATTGAGGATGCCGGCGGTTACTGCGTCGGTATTGCACGCAGTAAAAACGGCAAAGTGGACGGAGAATGGATACAAGAAGACGAGCTTTTGTATTCCAAAGCGATCAGTGGAAAGCACGATGGCGGTCATGGGATGATTTTTGAAGATAAGGACGGAAAAATGTATCTGGTCATTCATGCACCGAACAGACCTTGTGACGAATGTGAAGAAACGGCGATTTTTGTTCCGCTCTGTGAGAAAAACGGCGATTTAAAGTGTGATCTGTAACTGACAACAAAAGCATTGCCTCTGCAATGCTTTTGTTGCATTTGCGGTGTGTTTGTGATATAATATAATAATTGTTCTGGGAGGTGTTTGTGTTGAAGCGATTTGCAGGGATTATCATCATATGTATGCTGCTTTTGTGCGGCAGTGTATGCTTTGCACAGACAGCTCCGACGGTTTCGGTCAGTCTGGATGCGTCAAGTATTGCGCAAGGCTTTATTGAAAACGGACGTACACTTGTACCGGTTCGGGTACTGTCAGAGCATATGGGTTACCGTGTGGATTGGGACGAGATAACGCGGACGGTGACGGTATCGAACGGCGACATTACAAATTCACTTGCGATTGGCAGTTATACAGCGGTTCGGGAAGTGAATGGCGTGAAATCGGAAATTATACTTGATGCCGCGCCGGAAATATACAACGCACGTACATATGTACCGCTTCGTTATATTGCAGAAAGTCTTGGTTGTTTGGTGCATTGGGATGGTGAGAAACAGATGGTTTACATTGCAAGCGCGATGCGGCTGCAGGCTTGCGGTGCCGATTTATTAATGGGGGATTTATCCGAAAAAGTGCTTATAGAGCAGATTGGCAAACCGTATGATACCCATGACGGCGCAGACGGTATACGCCGCCTTGTCTATATGCCGCCTGAAAACGGAAGTATGACCGTATTCGGATTTGTGCAGGATACTCTGTTTGAGTTTTTTACAAACGATGCGGCTGCAAAGGTGAATGGCGTTTGTGTTTCACAAATGTCTGCCCAAAATATGCCTGCATCAGCAAAGCTGTTTTCAGATGAACATGAAGGCGCACGGCCGGTTGCATTTTATATGAATGTATCCGGAGGCTTATATAGACCTTTCAAAGAGAATGTGGACAAGAGCGCTGTAATGGAGCAGGAGGCAAAATTGGCGTATTATCTTACAAATTCTCTGCGCCGGTTGGCGGGGAAAAAGGATATGGTTTTCAGCGGCGGGCTTGCCAAGGTAAATCAAGCGCACGTTGCTGCTATGACCGAAAATGGTTTCTTTTCGCACACAGGACTTTCGGGGGATGGCATCGGCGACAGAATCAAAGCTTCACCAATTTATTCGAAGTATGTACAGCTTAGCGAGATTCTGGCACACGCGCCGAATGCATATTTTGCCTGCTACGGTTGGCTGAATTCCCGCGAACATCGCGACAGCATGCTGAACGGAAATTATGAATACACAGGCATCTGTGTGGACGGAAAAGCAAATGAAAATTTGTACTATGCGCAGGTTATGGTTAAATTATAAAGGACGGAATGGGGATTTTTATGTCAATATTTTATCCGAAGTTATACTTGGACGGTTTTGAAAACATAGATATTGCAGCGCTGAAAGCAAACGGCATCGACGGTATTGTATTAGACATTGACAATACGCTTGTTCCGTACCACGTGCCGACACCGACACCGGAGGTCATTGCGTTTGTTGCGTCGCTGAAGGCAGCCGGGATTGCCGCTGTAATTGCGTCAAATAATTCGGGAGAACGTGTTGAGTTATTTGCAAAATCATTGGGGGTTTTTGCCATTCATAAGGCAGGAAAGCCTCTGCCGGGCGGACTTTTAAAGTGTGCCGCAGTGATGGGAACGCACAGAAAACATACTGCGGTTATCGGCGACCAGATTTTTACAGATGTGCTCGGGGCAAATCTTTGCGGTATGTATTCAATATTGGTTAAGCCTTTGCCAAGCGATGAAAACCGATTTTTCAAAGTAAAGCGCTATTTTGAACGTATTATTTTAAGACAGATGCAGAAAAGAGGATAATTATGCAACCGATTGACGGACACACAAAACTACTTGGCTTATTCGGCGATCCTGTTGAGCATTCATTTTCGCCGCAGCTGCACAATTACATATCCGAAGTCTATGGATTAAATTATGCTTACAGTGCGCTGCATGTAAAGCCTGAAAGGCTTGAGGATGCAGTTCGCGGCATCGTTGCGCTCAATTATGCCGGGGTGAATGTAACTGCGCCGCATAAAATTGCCGTAATGCAGTATTTGGATTTCATATCCGAAGATGCAAAAAAATACGGATCGGTCAACACAATTAAAAATGTAGATGGCAAGCTATACGGTTACAGCACTGATGCGGATGGGTTCTACCTGTCGCTATTAGAGGGCGGTGCTGAGGTCATTGGAAAAGATATTCTGATTTTCGGCGCGGGTGGCGCGACAAGACCGATTTGCGTTAAGTTTGCTATGCTCGGTGCGAAAAGCATTACGGTGATTAACCGTACACAGTCAAAAGCGGATGCACTTGCGGCATTTGTTAAAGAGAGCTGCGGCTATGATGTACTGACTACGCGTCAGCATGCGCGCTATGATCTTGTGATTAACACAACGACGGTCGGTATGTCGCCGAACACGGATGCCTGCCCGACGGAGGATTTTTCCTATGTGGACGCCGATACGGCTGCGGCGGATATGATTTACAACCCTGCGGAAACCGTGTTTTTGAAAAAAATGCGTGCACACGGTGCAAAAACCTGTATTAACGGACTCGGAATGTTAATATTTCAGGGAATTGTTGCATATGAAATATTTACGGACACCAAAATTGACCGTGCAATTTTTAAAGACATAAAAAGAGAGGTATTCGGTTTATGAAAAATCTGGTACTGACAGGCTTTATGGGGACCGGAAAAACAACGGTAGGAAAGATTCTGGCAAAAAAACTCGGTTATCGCTTTGTGGACTCGGATGCAGAAATTGAAAAACAGGAGCAGAAGAGCATTAACGAGATATTTGCGCTTAGCGGCGAGGATGGATTTCGTGAAATTGAAAGTCGCGTGATTGCAGAGCTGAGTGAAAAGAGCAATTCCGTTATTGCAACGGGCGGTGGCGTTGTATTGCGCAAGGAAAATATTGACAATCTCCGGAAAAACGGCGTTGTAATTTTGCTGCGCGCAGATATTCATACGATTGCGCAGCGCCTTGCCGATAAGACGGACCGTCCGCTGGCAACCGGGAAGTCCGTACAGGAGCTTGAGGAAAAGCTTGCAGCGAGAGAAAGCTTTTATGCATATAATGATTATGCTTTTGATGTTGAGGATTTAAGTCCGATGAACGTTGCGGACAGAATTATAGATTTGTATAAAAAACTGTAAAAGAGGAGATACAAGTGATGAAGATTTTGATTATCAACGGGCCCAATCTGAATATGCTCGGTGTACGTGAGCCGGAAATCTACGGCAATGAAACCTTGGCGGCTATCAATGCCTATGTTGCTGAAAGGACTGCCGGACTGGGTGCAGAGCTTGATTTTTATCAGAGCAACTGTGAGGGCGAAATCATCGACAAAATTCATGCGGCACATACGGCATACGAAGGCATTGTGATTAACCCCGGCGCGTATACACATTACAGCTATGCGATTTGTGATGCGCTTTCGAGCGTGAAAACGCCGGCGGTGGAAGTGCATTTGTCTAATATTCATAAGCGTGAAGGCTTTCGTCATACATCGGTTACGGCGGCTTCCTGCCGCGGTCAGATCTGCGGGTTTGGAAAATATGGGTATGTGATGGCTGTGCAGGCGCTTCTGGAGGGAAAATAATATGGAGCGTATACAAAAGCTGGTGCAACATTTGCAACCGGACACTGCTTTTTATATCACAGATGAACATAGTGTGCGTTATTACAGCGGCTTTGCCGGAGAGGGAAGTTTACTTATAACGCCGACAAAGAATGTGCTTTTTACGGATTCGCGTTATACGGAAGCGGCGCAGCGCTGCCCGGGAATTGAGGTGTATGACGTTGCCGGCGGGATGGAGAAGGGATTTCCTGCAGGCGTAAAACGTGTTATGCTTTCTGAAGGGAAAATCACACTTGCCGCATATAAGCGCCTTCAGAAGATTTTGCCCGGAGTTGAATTTGCTTCCGACGAAGGGAAAATTACAAAGGGGCGTATGGTGAAGGACGAAGAAGAGCTTGCGTGCATTCGTCGGGCGTCTTCCATTGCTGAAGCCGCATATGAAGAGATGCTGAACATGGTAAAGGTCGGCGTTACGGAGCGCGAGCTTGCTTTTCATTTTGAGTGGCTGTGTCGCAGGAGCGGCGCGGAAGGGATGAGCTTTGACATGATTGCGGCGTCCGGACCGAATTCCTCTATGCCGCATGCGACGGTGTCGGACAGAGCATTGCAGAACGGTGATTTTATCACGTTTGACTTTGGGTGTATATATAACGGATACTGCTCGGATATGACGCGTACGGTTGCGCTCGGACATTGCAGCGATGCACAAAGAGAGATATATACAATCGTTCAGAAGGCACAGCAGACAGGTCTTGAAAGTGTGCGCGCCGGCGTTGCCTGTAAGGATGCAGACGCAGCTGCAAGAAAGGTGATTTTGGATGCCGGCTACGGTTCTTACTTTGGTCATTCGCTCGGACACGGCGTCGGACTTGAAGTGCATGAGGCACCGAATCTTTCGCCTAAGTCGGAATGTGTTCTGGAAGAAAATATGGTGGTCAGTGTAGAACCGGGAATCTATCTGCCGGGCAAATTTGGCGTCAGAATCGAGGATTTGGTGGTTGTCGGAGCGCAAAATTGCGAGATTTTAACAAAAAACACCAAAGAATTGCGTATAATTTAAAAAAAGACTTGTATTTTTTATAGATTTAATATACAATATATACGGATAAAAAAGCTTTTGGAGGTAAATATATGATTTCAGCAGGTGATTTTAGAAACGGTGTAACTTTTGAGGAAAACGGCAGCGTATTTCAGGTTGTGGAATTCCAGCATGTAAAGCCGGGTAAGGGCGCAGCATTCGTTAGAACGAAGCTTAAGAACGTAATTACCGGCGGCGTAGTGGAAAAGACTTACAGACCGACTGAGAAGATGCCGAAGGCACACATCGAGCGTAAGGATTATGAGTATTCGTATTCTGACGGCGATTTGTACTATTTCATGGATCAGGAAACATTTGAGCTTATGCCGCTTTCCGCAGATCAGCTTGGAGATGCGCTTAAGTTTGTTACAGAGAATATGCCGGTAAAGGTGCTCAGCTATAAGGGCAACGTATTTGGCGTTGAACCGCCGACGTTCGTTGAGCTCGATGTTATCGAGACAGAACCTGGCGTAAAGGGCGATACGGCTACAAACGTAACCAAGCCGGCAACCGTTGAGACCGGCGCTACGATTTTTGTGCCGCTGTTTGTTAACCAGGGCGACAGAATCAGAATTGATACACGTACCGGTGAGTATATGGAGCGCGTATAAAGGGTATACTGTGCTTTGCGACACTTGTGTTGCAAAGTGATCGCCGCACAAGCGGCAGAAACGGAGAAGATTATGGAAAACATTGTAAAGAAGGTTGCATACTTAAAGGGCCTTGTTGACGGTTTGGAAATCAGCGAGAAGACAGATGAAGGCAAAGTTCTTCTTAAGATTGTTGATATTCTGGATGACATGGCTGAAGCAATTGACGAAATCGCTGCGGAGCAGGAAGAGCTCATGGAGCAGGTGGATGAGATTGATGAAGATCTCGCAGCTGTAGAAGATGATCTCTACGATGATGAATGCGATTGTGATGACTGTGATTGTGACGATGACGATCTGGAGTATTATGAAATCGAGTGTCCGAGCTGCAAGGAAGTTATCTACCTTGACGAGGATATTTTCGATGATGAT